>NZ_JBEYVI010000071.1:0-30773 GCF_040643955.1 Streptomyces sp. NPDC047061 | reverse complement strand
CCCGAAGAAGCACGGCAACATCCCCCTGTAAGGAGAGCCGCTGTGACGATCAAGGTCATACGGGGCAACCCGACCCCGGAGGAGCTGGCCGCCGCCCTGGCGGTGGTAAGGGCGAGGGCGGCTGCCGCGGCAGCCGCCCCCGAGGGCACCCCCGCGGCGAAGGACGCCTGGTCCGACCCGAGCCGCATCGCCCGCCAACGGCTCCCCCACCCGAGCCCAAGCGCATGGACCCGCACGTACTGGCCCAGCTAGCCACCGGACACCCAGGGGCGCGGGGCTGTATCGATATGCGGCTCCGCCGCGTGGGCGCACCCAAGTGGAACCCCGGGCCCCAATCTGAGTACCCCTACTCAGGCGCCCGAGGTCGGCCAAGCCTCACGCTGGTGACATGCTGTGGTCGGACCCCGAAGACGAGCCGCCGAAGGACCTGCAGGACATGCAGAGAACCCTCCGGCGGCTCGGCGTCTTCCTGGCCCTGGTCATGGTCGTCCTGATGATCGTGCTCGGCGTGAGGTGAGCGACCCTCTGTCGGCCCACCCCGATACGCTGCCCCCATGCGCAGACTCGTCCTCGCCTCCCAGTCCCCCGCCCGGCTGAACCTCCTGCGCCAGGCGGGCCTCGCTCCCGAGGTGATCGTCAGCGGCGTCGACGAAGAGGCCGTCACCGCGCCCACCCCGGCCGACCTGGCCCTCGCCCTCGCGGAGGCGAAGGCGTCCGTGGTCGCCGCCCGCCCCGACGTCCAGGGCGCGATCGTCATCGGCTGCGACTCGGTGCTGGACCTCGACGGCCAGGCCCTCGGCAAGCCGGGCGACGCCGAGGAGGCCACCGCCCGCTGGAAGTCGATGCGCGGCCGGGCCGGCACCCTGCAGACCGGGCACTGCGTGTGGGACACGGCGAGCAAGCGCTGGGTGTCGGCGACCGCGTCCACCGTCGTACGGTTCGGCGAGCCCACCGACGAGGAGATCGCCGCGTACGTCGCCTCCGGCGAACCCCTCTACGTGGCGGGGGCGTTCACCCTGGACGGCCGCAGCGCGCCGTTCATCGAGGGCATCGACGGCGACCACGGCAACGTGATCGGCATCAGCCTGCCCCTGATCCGTCGGCTGCTGGCGGAGCTCGGCGTCGGCATCACGGAGTTGTGGGCGCCGGCGGAGTGAACGGTGCCGCGGGCGGCGTGTCGTTCTTCGCCTCCGGCTCGGGCTCCGGCGCCGGTTCCGGGGCGCTCTCGGAACCGGCCCCGTCCCCGCTCCCGTCGCCGCCCGCCGCCCCGGCACCGCCGGCCGCGTCCGCCACCTGGTCGTACGTCATCAGCAGAAGGACGACGAGCGTGAGGACGACGAGCATGGACAGGAACGCCGTCCAGCCGATCAGGCCCCACGCGACGGCGGCCAGCAGGCCGTGCACGACCGCCACGCTGATCAGGAGCACCCGGCCGAGGCCGGCGGGCGCGCGGTTGCGTACGGCGACCAGGAGGGCCACCAGGCCGCACAGCGCGAAGTAGAGGCCGAAGACGACGGCGCCGGCCTTCGCGGACATCGACATCCTGTCCGGGTCGAGGCCGGCCAGGGACATGTCCTGACGGTCGACGACCACCCCCATGAACCAGTTGAGTGCCGCGATCCCGAATGCCTCGGCGAAGAGTATGACCGCCACCACCCATGCCACCGGTCTGCGCACCACCGGCCCCCACCCACTTTCGTTCACGGCTCGAGCCGAGCCGGTGTTACTTGAAGTACGCCCACCCGCCGCCCGACCACCACCCCTCAAGGAGGCCCTTCGGGCCGAAGCGCCTTCTTCGGCATCGCGAACGCTACTAACGGGTAAACCGCGGGACAAGGGTCCGGTCGGCAGCAAAGAAACGTTGGGCCATTCGTAGGGACTCAACAAAGAAACGGAGTGGGGCGCGGCACGCTCTCACAGAGACCTTGACCACATGACGGAGCTAGGGTTTCCCGAAGGAGTCCTGCGTAGTGAGGTGCGACAAGGGATTTCGCGGGTCGGGTGAGCCTCGCATCACGCTCCGTGTGGGCAAGCTCACCACAGGGGACGGGTCGAAGTGCCGTGTCGGCAGTCCCTAAACTCGGCTTGTTTCAAGGAGGGAGCCTCAATCGTGCGCAAGGTGCTCATCGCCAACCGTGGCGAAATCGCTGTCCGCGTGGCCCGGGCCTGCCGGGACGCCGGGATCGCAAGCGTGGCCGTCTACGCGGATCCGGACCGGGACGCTCTGCATGTCCGCGCCGCGGATGAGGCGTTCGCCCTGGGCGGTGACACCCCGGCCACCAGTTACCTGGACATCGCGAAGGTCCTGAACGCGGCGCGCGAGGCCGGCGCGGACGCCGTCCACCCGGGCTACGGGTTCCTGTCCGAGAACGCCGAGTTCGCGCAGGCGGTCCTGGACGCGGGCCTGACCTGGATCGGCCCGCCGCCGCAGGCGATCCGCGACCTGGGCGACAAGGTGGCGGCCCGGCACATCGCCCAGCGCGCCGGTGCCCCGCTGGTGGCCGGCACCCCGGACCCGGTCTCGGGCGCCGACGAGGTCGTGGCCTTCGCCGAGCAGCACGGCCTGCCGATCGCCATCAAGGCGGCCTTCGGCGGCGGCGGGCGTGGCCTGAAGGTCGCCCGCACCCTCGAAGAGGTTCCGGAGCTGTACGACTCCGCCGTCCGTGAGGCGGTGGCCGCCTTCGGCCGCGGCGAGTGCTTCGTGGAGCGCTACCTGGACCGCCCCCGGCACGTGGAGACCCAGTGCCTGGCCGACACCCACGGCAACGTGGTCGTCGTCTCCACCCGTGACTGCTCGCTGCAGCGCCGCCACCAGAAGCTGGTCGAGGAGGCCCCCGCGCCGTTCCTCTCCGAGGCCCAGGTCGCCGAGCTGTACCGCGCCTCCAAGGCCATCCTGCAGGAGGCCGGCTACGTCGGCGCCGGGACCTGCGAGTTCCTGGTCGGCCAGGACGGCACGATCTCCTTCCTGGAGGTCAACACCCGCCTCCAGGTGGAGCACCCGGTGACCGAGGAGGTCGCCGGCATCGACCTGGTCCGCGAGATGTTCCGGATCGCCGACGGCGAGGAACTCGGCTACGGCGACCCGGAGCTGCGCGGTCACTCGTTCGAGTTCCGCATCAACGGCGAGGACCCCGGCCGCAACTTCCTGCCCGCCCCCGGCACGGTCACCCGCTTCGACGCCCCCTCCGGCCCCGGTGTCCGCCTGGACGCGGGCGTGGAGGCCGGCTCGGTCATCGGCCCCGCCTGGGACTCGCTGCTCGCCAAGCTGATCGTCACCGGCCGCACCCGCGCGGAGGCCCTGCAGCGGGCCGCCCGTGCCCTGGACGAGTTCCAGGTGGAGGGCATGGCCACGGCCATCCCCTTCCACCGCGTCGTCGTCCGCGACCCGGCCTTCGCCCCCGAGCTGACCGGCTCCGAGGACCCCTTCACGGTCCACACCCGCTGGATCGAGACCGGGTTCGTCAACGAGATCAAGCCCTTCGCCGCCCCGGCCGACGCCGAGGCCGACGAGGACAAGGACCGCGAGACGATCGTCGTCGAGGTCGGCGGCAAGCGCCTGGAGGTCTCCCTCCCGGCCGCCCTGGGCATGACCCTGGCCCGCACCGGTCTCGCCGCGGGGGCCAAACCGAAGCGCCGCGCCGCGAAGAAGTCCGGCCCGGTCGCCTCCGGCGACACCCTCGCCTCGCCGATGCAGGGCACGATCGTCAAGGTCGCCGTCGAGGAGGGCCAGGAGGTCAAGGAGGGCGACCTGATCGTCGTCCTGGAGGCCATGAAGATGGAGCAGCCCCTCAACGCCCACAAGGCCGGCACCGTCAAGGGCCTCGCCGCCGAGGTCGGCGCGTCCCTCACCTCCGGCGCCGTGATCTGCGAGATCAAGGACTGACGACACCCCGCACCGCACCGCCCGGCGAACGTCACCCGTTCGCCGGGCACCCGGCTTTCCGGACGACTTCCTGGAGCGTGGAACGCCCCATGCGCGCCGACGCCCGCCGCAACCACGACCGGCTGCTGGCCGAGGCCCGTACCGTCTTCGCCGAGCACGGCACGGACGCCTCCCTGGAGGACGTGGCCCGCCGGGCGGGCGTGGGCATCGGCACCCTCTACCGCCACTTCCCGACCCGGCACGCCCTGATGAGCGCGGTCTTCGAGGACGCGGTGAACGAACTCCTGGACCGTGCCCGCGAGTTGCGGACCGCCCCCGACCCCTGCCGGGCCCTGCTGACCTGGCTCCACGAGGTGGTCGTCCACGCGGCGGCGTACCGGGGCCTGTCGAGGGCCCTGATGTCAGCGTCCCCGGACTCGGCCCTGTCCCGCTGCGGCACCCCGATGCGGGAGGCGGGCGCGGCCCTGCTGACCCGCGCTCAGAACGCGGGCACGGTACGCCCGGACGTACAGATCACCGACCTCCTCCAACTCACCCACGCCATCGCCCTGGCAGCGGAGGAGTCACCCGGAGACCCCGAGTTGGCAAGCCGCTTGCTTACCCTGACTTTGAAGGGACTCAGACCTGAGAAACCTAGGGGCGCGGGGAGCTGCGCGACCAGCCACAGCGGACCCGCACCCGCCCACGAGCCCCACGCCGACGGCGATTAGGCACGCACCCTCACCGCCGCCGCATATCAGCAACCCGCCCCCGCTCAGCCCCTGTCGGCGGCTCCCCCTGAAGCATCGACGCCGACCGCAACCCCGGCCCCTGACTCCGCCGCGGCCCCGGCAGGGCGACGTCCCGACGCTGCTGCTGATGCTGCTGGCGCGCCGGGACCTGGTCACCCCCCGGGTTCCCCGACGCCCCGGCCACGGCGATCTGCACCCCCTGATCGGCAAGGGCCTGCAGCTCGGTGACCGCACGGTCGTCGTGGGCCGGCGGCTCGTCCGTGACGAGCCGGGTGATGAGATCGGTCGGCACGGTCTGGAACATCGTGTCCGTACCGAGCTTGGTGTGGTCGGCGAGGATCACGACCTCCGCGGCGGCCTGCACCAGCGCCCGGTCGACGGAGGCCGACAGCATGTTGGACGTGGACAGCCCCCGCTCCGCCGTCAGGCCACTCCCGGACAGGAAGGCCTTCGACACGCGCAGCCCCTGCAGGGACTGCTCCGCGCCGGAGCCCACGAGGGCGTAGTTGGACCCGCGGAGCGTCCCGCCGGTCATCACGACCTCGACCCGGTTGGCATGGGCCAGCGCCTGCGCCACCAGCAGGGAATTGGTGACGACGGTCAGCCCGGGCACTCTCGCCAGCCGGCGCGCGAGTTCCTGGGTCGTGGTTCCCGCCCCGACCACGATGGCCTCGCCCTCTTCGACGAGACCCGCGGCGAGATCGGCGATGGCCGTCTTCTCGGCGGTCGCGAGATGAGACTTCTGCGGAAAGCCGGACTCCCGCGTGAACCCGCCCGGCAGTACCGCACCGCCGTGCCGGCGGTCGAGGAGTCCTTCTGCCTCCAGTGCGCGCACGTCCCGCCGTACGGTCACTTCGGAGGTCTGGACGACGCGGGCGAGCTCACGGAGCGACACGGCCCCGTTCGCTCGCACCATTTCGAGGATCAATTGGCGACGTTCTGCAGCGAACACGAAACTGACAGTAACCCCAACGACCGTCTGCTTTCAGCAGTTTGCGCCGAATAGCAGAAGTTGTTCGCACAGCAGGGTCGGGAGTGGTATAGGAGCTACCCACCCCGCCTATGCCGCACGCATGACCGACAACTCCCCGTGACCAGCGGGGAGTCGGTTCCGGCCGTCAGAACTCGTTGCCGGCCTTCCGGGTGTGCAGCTGCCGCGCCACCTCGGCGATCGACCCCGAAAGAGAGGGATAGACGGTGAACGCGTTCGCGATCTGTTCGACCGTCAGATTGTTGTCGACGGCGATCGAGATCGGATGGATCAGTTCCGAGGCCCGCGGCGAGACCACCACACCGCCCACCACGATCCCGGTCCCCGGTCGGCAGAACAGCTTCACGAAGCCGTCCCGGATGCCCTGCATCTTCGCGCGCGGGTTGCGCAGCAGCGGCAGCTTCACCACCCGGGCGTCGATCTTCCCGGCATCCACATCCGCCTGCGTGTACCCCACCGTCGCGATCTCGGGATCGGTGAAGACATTCGAAGAAACCGCCTTCAGGTTCAACGGCGCCACCGCGTCGCCCAGGAAGTGGTACATCGCGATCCGCCCCTGCATGGCGGCCACCGACGCCAGCGCGAACACACCCGTCACGTCACCGGCGGCGTACACGCCCGGAGCGGTCGTCCGCGACACCTTGTCGGTCCAGATGTGCCCGGAGTCGCGCAGCTTGACGCCGGCGCCCTCCAGCCCCAGCCCCGCGCTGTTCGGAATGGCACCGACGGCCATCAGACAGTGCGACCCGCTGATGACCCGCCCGTCCGCGAGCGTGACCTCGACCCGGTCCCCGACCCGCTTCGCCGCGGCCGCCCGCGACCGCGCCATGACGTTCATGCCACGGCGCCGGAAGACGTCCTCCAGGACGGCGGCCGCGTCCGGGTCCTCACCCGGCAGCACCCGGTCCCGCGACGACACCAGCGTGACCCTCGACCCCAGCGCCTGGTAGGCGCCCGCGAACTCGGCACCGGTCACACCGGACCCGACCACGATGAGCTCCTCGGGCAGCTCGGTGAGGTCGTACACCTGGGTCCAGTTCAGAATCCGCTCCCCGTCGGGCAGGGCGTCGGGCACCTCACGGGGATGCCCGCCGGTGGCGATCAGCACCGCATCCGCGACGAGCGTCTCCTCGCTCCCGTCCGCCGCGCTGACCACGACTTTCCGGGACCCGTCGAGGGCCTGCATGCCCTCCAGCCGCCCCCGCCCCCGCATGACCCGCGCACCGGCCCGGGTCACCGAAGCGGTGATGTCATGCGACTGCGCGAGGGCAAGCCGCTTCACACGCCGGTTGACCTTCCCCAGATCGACCCCCACCACCCGGGCGGCCTGCTCCAGGGGCGGGGTGTCGTCGGCGACGATGATCCCCAGCTCTTCGTACGACGAATCGAAGGTCGTCATGACCTCGGCCGTAGCGATAAGGGTCTTCGACGGCACGCAGTCGGTCAGCACCGACGCTCCGCCCAGACCGTCGCAGTCGACGACGGTCACCTCCGCGCCGAGCTGCGCGGCCACCAGCGCCGCTTCATAGCCGCCGGGTCCGCCACCGATGATCACGATCCGAGTCACGTACTCCATTGTCCCGCACGCTTCAAGGTGCTACTGCCCGGGGCCGCCACCCGGCGCTCCCCGGTACGTAAGTGACACCCGTGACGCCTGCCGTACCCTCTCTCCATGTCGTCGCTCTACGCCGCGTACGCCGGCAATCTCGACGCGCGGCTGATGTCCCGCCGCGCCCCCCACTCCCCCCTGCGCGCCACCGGCTGGCTGAACGGCTGGCGGCTGACGTTCGGCGGCGAGCACATGGGCTGGGAGGGCTCCCTGGCGACGATCGTCGAGGACCCCGTCTCCCAGGTCTTCGTCGGCCTGTACGACATCGCCCCGATGGACGAGGAGTCCATGGACCGCTGGGAGGGCGTCGGCATGGGCATCTACCGCCGCGCCCGGGTCCGCGTGCACACCCTGGAGGGCGAGGAGACCGCCTGGCTCTACGTCCTGGACGGCTACGAGGGCGGCCTGCCCTCCGCCCGCTACCTCGGCGAGATCGCCGACGCCGCCGAGTCCGCGGGCGCGCCCCACGACTACGTGATGGAACTCCGCAAGCGCCCCTGCTGAGCCCCCAAGCCTCACAGACCACCCACAGCCCACTCAAAAGTCGCCCGCGTCACACCCCTCATCGGAAACGACAAGACAACGATCGCAATCCCATGAGCTCCGTCATCTACGCGCGTAGGCCCAGACCAGCTACTCTCATCCGCGTGAACGCATCTCTTCTTCCGGACGACATCCAGGGCGACCCCCACGCCGCCGCCGACGCGGCCGCCGCCCGCCTGCGCGAGCTCACCGGCGCCGACACCCACGACGTCGCCCTCGTGATGGGCTCCGGCTGGGCTCCGGCCGTCGACGCGCTGGGCGCTCCCGACGCCGAGTTCCAGGTCACCGAGCTGCCCGGCTTCCCGCCGCCGGCCGTGGCGGGGCACGGCGGCACGATCCGCTCGTACTCCTCCGGTGACAAGCGCGCGCTGGTCTTCCTGGGCCGCACGCACTACTACGAGGGCCGGGGCGTCGCCGCCGTCGCACACGGCGTCCGCACCGCCGTGGCCGCCGGCTGCAAGACGATCATTCTCACCAACGGCTGCGGCGGCCTGCGCGAGGGCATGCGCCCCGGCCAGCCGGTCCTCATCAGCGACCACATCAACCTGACGGCGACCTCCCCCATCATCGGCGCCAACTTCGTCGACCTCACCGACCTCTACTC
This sequence comes from Streptomyces sp. NPDC047061, assembly GCF_040643955.1. Classification (NCBI taxonomy): domain Bacteria; kingdom Bacillati; phylum Actinomycetota; class Actinomycetes; order Kitasatosporales; family Streptomycetaceae; genus Streptomyces; species Streptomyces sp. NPDC047061. The sequence continues at coordinate 22,412 of NZ_JBEYVI010000071.1, read as the reverse complement.
CCCCCGCCTGCGCGCCCTGTGCAAGGAGATCGACCCCAGCCTCGAAGAGGGCGTCTACGCACAGTTCCCCGGCCCGCACTACGAGACGCCGGCCGAGATCCGCATGGCCCGCGTCATCGGCGCGGACCTGGTGGGCATGTCGACGGTCCTGGAGGCGATCGCCGCGCGCGAGGTGGGCGCCGAGGTCCTGGGCATCTCCCTGGTGACGAACCTCGCCGCGGGCATGACGGGCGAGCCCCTCAACCACGAGGAGGTCCTCCAGGCGGGCCGCGACTCGGCGGCACGGATGGGCGAACTGCTGGCACAGGTACTGGGCAGGCTCTGAGGACGCCATCCGGGTTGCCACCTGCGCTCCGCATGCGTCTGCGGGTCCGTCGCGGCTGGCCGCGCAGTTCCTCCCCCAGCCTTCGGCCGGGGGCACCCCCAGCGCCCCTTTCGGGGCGCTGCAGTCGCCCGAGCCAGAATCTGAACGGGTCGCCGACGCCGCCCGAGCCGGAATCTGAACGGTCGCCGAAGGTGCCGTCCGTCGCAATGGTTCGCAAGGGGACGGAGCGGGGAGTTTCCGCCCGCAGTGGCCGGCGTTCGTCGGCCCGCACGATCCGAGATGCACCACCGCCGGTCCGAGGACGGAGACTCCCCGCCCCGGCCCCGACCCACCACCGAACCGTAGGCGCCACGCGCACCCCCACCGAAGCCGCGCATGCGCCGCAGGCACACCACGAGAGGTTGGACGACGACCGTGCACGACGATCTCACCGCCCGGGCCCGAGCCTGGCAGTCCGAGGACCCCGACCCGGAAACCCGCGACGAGCTCGCCAAGCTCATCGAGGCCGGTGACCTCACCGAACTGTCGGCCCGCTTCAGCGGCACCCTCCAGTTCGGCACCGCCGGCCTGCGCGGCGAACTCGGCGCCGGCCCGATGCGCATGAACCGCGCCGTCGTCATCCGCGCCGCCGCCGGCCTCGCCGCGTACCTCAGGAAGCAGGGCCACGGCACCGGCACCGTCGTGATCGGCTACGACGCCCGCCACAAGTCCGCCGACTTCGCCCGCGACACCGCCGCCGTGATGACCGGCGCCGGCCTCCGCGCCGTCGTACTCCCCCGCCCCCTCCCCACCCCGGTCCTGGCGTTCGCCATACGGCACCTGGGCGCGGTCGCCGGCGTGGAGGTCACCGCCAGCCACAACCCGCCCCGCGACAACGGCTACAAGGTCTACCTCGGCGACGGCTCCCAGATCGTCCCGCCCGCCGACGCGGAGATCGCCGCCGAAATCCAGGCGATCGCGAGCCTCCACGAGGTGCCCCGCCCCGACACCGGCTGGGAGACCCTCGACGACACCGTCCTGAACGCCTACCTGGCCCGTACGGACGCCGTCCTCTCCCCCACCTCCCCCCGCACCGCCCGCACGGTGTACACGGCCCTGCACGGCGTCGGCAAGGACACCCTCCTCGCCGCCTTCGCCCGCGCCGGCTTCCCCGCCCCCACCCTCGTCACCGAACAGGCCGACCCGGACCCCGACTTCCCGACCGTCGCCTTCCCCAACCCGGAAGAGCCCGGCGCGATGGACCTCGCCTTCGCGAAGGCCCGCGAGACCGACCCCGACCTGATCATCGCCAACGACCCGGACGCCGACCGCTGCGCCGCCGCCGTCAAGGACAACGGCGCATGGCGCATGCTCCGCGGCGACGAGGTCGGCTCCCTCCTCGCCGCCCACCTGGTCCGCCGCGGCGCCACCGGCGTCTTCGCCGAGTCGATCGTCTCCTCCTCCCTCCTCGGCCGCATCGCCGAGAAGGCGAACCTCCCCTACGAGGAGACCCTCACCGGCTTCAAGTGGATCGCCCGCGTCGACGGCCTGCGCTACGGCTACGAGGAGGCCCTCGGCTACTGCGTCGACCCGGACGGCGTCCGCGACAAGGACGGCATCACCGCGGCCCTCCTGATCACCGAGCTCGCCTCGGTCCTCAAGGAGGAGAACCGCACCCTCCTCGACCTCCTCGACGACCTCGCGGTGGAGCACGGCCTGCACGCCACCGACCAGCTCTCGGTCCGCGTCGAGGATCTCTCCGTCATCGCCCGGGCCATGCAGACGCTCCGCGAGCACCCCCCGACCGCACTCGCGGACCTCCCCGTCACCAAGGCCGAGGACCTCACCCGGGGCACCGCCGCCCTGCCCCCCACCGACGGCCTCCGCTACACCCTCACCGGCGCCCGGGTCATCGTCCGCCCCAGCGGCACCGAGCCCAAGCTGAAGTGCTACCTGGAGGTAGTGGTCCCCGTGGCCGACCACACCGCCCTCCCCACGGCCCGTGCACAGGCCACCCGGACCCTGGCCGAGATCAAGCGGGATCTCTCCGCGGCGGCCGGCATCTGACACCCGTAGGGGTGCCTCTCCGCCAGGGGGCACCCCTACGGGTGATTTCGCGACGGCGACCGACCCACCCACCGCGCCCCACCCCGGCTCCCGGGGAACGGTGATCCGGTACCGCCCGCCGCAGCCGTCGTACTGGAGCCGCCGCCGTGTCCTCGACCGCCCCCGACACCGCCCCCCGCGGGCACATCCCGGGCACCCGACGACCCCACCTCCCCACCGCGACCGCCGCCCCCCGGCACGCGCTGCGCCGGGCGGCTCCCGCACTCGCCGCGTACCTCGCCGTACGCCTCGCCGGGCTGGTGTTCCTCGCCGGGTGGGCACACCGGCGCCACCACGGGGTGTGGCCGATGCTGGCGACGCAGTGGGACTCCCGCTGGTACCTCGGCATCGCGGACCACGGGTACGCCCACGTGCTCGGCACCGCGTACGACCACAACAACCTGGCGTTCTTCCCGCTGTACCCACTCCTGGTGAAGGCCGTCGCGGTGCTGACCCCGGGCACCCGGGCCAGCACCGGCCTGGCCCTCGCGTGGCTGGCGTCGCTCTTCGCGGCCTGGGGCGTGTTCGCGGTGGGCGACCGGCTGGCCGGCCGCCGGGTCGGTGTCCTGCTGACCGTGCTGTGGGCGGCGTACCCGGTCGGACTCGTCCAGTGGATGGGCTACACGGAATCCGTCTTCACGGCGTTCGCCGCGTGGACGCTGTACGCGGTGCTGACCGAGCGCTGGCTGTACGCGGCGGCCGGCTCGGTCCTGGCCGGCCTGACCCGCCCGACCGGCATCGCCGTGGCCGCCGCCGTCACCGTCACCGCCCTGCTCTCCCTCCGTACCCGCCGCTCGCCCCGCGCCCTGGCGGCGGCCCTGCTGGCCCCGCTCGGCTGGTGCGCGTACGTCGGCTGGGTGGGCGTCAGGCTGCACCGCTGGGACGGCTACTTCGCCGTGCAGCGGATGTGGCACAACGAGCTGGACGGCGGCGCGGAGACCCTGCACTGGCTGCGGCACCTGTTCGGGCAGGTCTCGCGCCCGGAGCTGTTCCTGGTCGTGGTGAGCCTGACGATGCTGGCCTCCGTCGTCCTGTTCGGACTGGCCGCGGCGGACCGCCAGCCGCTCCCGCTGCTCGTCTTCAGCGCGGTCCTGCTGCTGATCGTGGTGGCCAGCGGCGGCGTCTACTTCCCGCGCGCCCGCTTCCTCCTGCCCGGCTTCCCGCTGCTGCTGCCGGTGGCCGGGTACCTCGCCCGCGCCTCGGCACGGGTACGGGTACTCGCCCTGACGGCGGCCGTCGCGGGCTCGGCGTACTGCGGGGCGTACATGCTCCTGGTGTGGCCGAGCGCACCGTGAGCGGTCAGTCCCGCACCAGGTAGCTGAACCCGGTGTCCGGCCCCACGCACGACTGGAGGGTGAGGTCGCCCCAGTAGAGCCCGGCGGCCGGGGCGCCGCGGCCCGGGGTGACGTAGTTCGCGTACACCGTGTACGTCCAGGTGCCGTGCGGACTGCTGACGGTGACCCTGGTGCCGACGCGGAGGGTGGCGAACAGGTCGAACCCGCAGTAGTCGTGACCGACGATCACGACGGTCCGCATCTCGTAGCCGTCCTCGGTGCCGATGGTGGGCCCCGCCCACTGCACGGCGTCCTGGCAGGCGTCCACCTCGTCCTGCCCGCCGCGGATCACCCCCGCGGACCAGCTGCCGATCCGGATACTGGTGCCGCCCGGTCGCCCGGCCGCACCCGCGGCGCCCCTCGACGCGGCGGAGGCGGAGGCGGAGGGGGAAACGGAGGCGCCCGGACGCCGGGACGACGTGACCGGCACCCGACGGGACAGATCCGGCCCGGCCACCCGGCCGCCCGCGCTCGGGGAGGCAACGGACGTGCCGGGCCGCGGGCTACGACGCACGGGCGGCGCGAGGGAGGCCGGAGCGGAGACGGACGCCGAGGGACCCGGCGACGACGATGTCACCGGCCCCGAGTCCGCGGAGAACCGGTCCGCGGTGTCCGAGACCCGCACCCCCGCTCCCACCCCGGCACCTCCCCCGCCCCCGCCCTCGCACCCGGCGACGAGCAGCACCACCACCAGCGCCACCAGCCCCGCCGCCAGGCCCCCGGCGCCCCGGCCGGCCCCCGCCCGCCGCCGCCCCGTCACCCGAAGCGTCCGTTGACGTAGTCCGAAGTCCTCTCGTCCTGGGGCGAGTTGAACATCGCGTGGGTGTCGCCGTGTTCGACGATCACGCCGGGCGTGCCGTGCGAGGCGAGGAAGAAGGCGCAGTTGTCGGAGACGCGGGCGGCCTGCTGCATGTTGTGGGTGACGATGACGATCGTCACCTCGTCCTTGAGGTCGTGGATGGTCTCCTCGATCCGGCGGGTGGACGTCGGGTCGAGCGCCGAGCAGGGCTCGTCCATCAGCAGCACCCGCGGCCGTACCGCGAGCGACCTGGCGATGCACAGCCGCTGCTGCTGGCCGCCGGAGAGCGCGCCGCCGGGCTGCCGGAGCCGGTCCCTGACCTCCTTCCACAGGCCGGCCTTGGTGAGGCACTCCTCGACCAGGTCGTCCTTGCCGTCGCGGGAGGCCCTGATGGCGTTGAGTCGCAGCCCGGCGACGACGTTGTCGTAGATCGACATGGCCGGGAAGGGGTTGGGTTTCTGGAAGACCATGCCGATCTCGCGGCGGGCGTGGGTGATGCGCCGGCCGCGGTCGTAGATGTCCACCTCGTCGAGGAGCACGCGGCCGGCCAGCGAAGCCGAGCCGATCAGTTCGTGCATCCGGTTGAGGATGCGCAGGAAGGTCGACTTGCCGCAGCCGGAGGGGCCGATGAGCGCGGTGACCTGGCGCGCGGGCATGGTGAGCGAGACCCGGTCGAGGACCTTGTGGTCGCCGAACCAGGCGGAGACGGCGTCGGCGCGCAGGGTGGCGGGGCCGTCCCCGAAGCGGGGTCCGCCGCCACGGCCGGCCTCGACGGGCGGCTGGACGACGGTGTCGACGAGATCGGTGTTCTCGGACATGCGGTGGGTCAACTCCCCTTCAGCGTGCGGTGGTTCAGAGCAGGTTGGGCAGCAGTGCCGTGATGGACTGGGAGTCGGCGAGGCCCAGCGCGAGCAGCAGCGGGCCCGCGCAGATCCAGGTCTGCCAGCGGCCCCAGACGCGGAAGGAGACCACCGCGAGCAGCGCGGCGAGCAGCAGGCCCTGGGTCCACAGGAAGACGCCGAGCCAGGCACCGGAGTCGGTGCCGAGAGCCTGTTCGGAGTCGGTGATCCAGCCCGCGCGCAGATCGCGCGGCGGGTTGGGCTGGACGGCCGTGACCAGCTTGGCGTCGACCCGGAGCACCCCGCTCGGGGTGTACGGCGCCCCGGTCGCGGTGATGAGGGTGAGCCGTCCCTGCCCCTCGGCGACCGGGGCGGGCAGCGCGTCGCCGGCCCGGCGGACGCCGGTGACCTCGTAGACCGCCTTGCCCTGGCCGGTGGTGATCTCGACGCGGCTGCCGACGGGCAGCTGGTGCAGGTCGTGGAACGGGCTGCCGTATCCCCACTGGCGGCCCATGATCACCGCGGTCCCGGCCTGACCGGGCAGCGGGGTGTCCCTCCGGTGTCCCGGCCCCGCCATCAGCACCTCGGAGGTGGTCCCCTCGGCGACGACCTCCTTGAGGCCGAGGGCGGGGACGCGCAGCAGGGCGACGGGCGCGCCCGCCTTCAGCAGCTTGCCCTCGTAGTCGCGCTGGCCCACGGGGGCGGTGCCCAGGGCGAGTTCCTTGCGCAGTTCGTCGTAGGAGGTCTGCTGGTCGCGGGCGTGCTGGAGGTGGCCGACGATGGTGAGGTTCGCGGCGAAGCCGAGGAGCACGGCGGCGAGAACGCACAGGGCCGCCCCGGCGAGTGCCAGCCCGGGGCGGGCGGGGGGCCGCGGGGTCTCCCGGCGCGGCTCGGTGGTCGGCGGGGGCGGTGGCGGGTCGGGCGGTCCGTCGGTGGGCGCCGGGGCGCCGGCCGGGGGCGGGGCGAGGGTGGTCACGGGGTGCGCTCCTCGAAGCGGGGGTTCGCTACGGCTTCCGGTGGGGACGGGGCGGGCCCGGGGGCACGTCGGCGTGCGCCCCCGGGCCGGCCCGTCGGCCAGGTCGGCCGACTCGGCCGTCCGGCCGGTCAGTGGTGCTGCGGGGTGTCGCCGCCGAAGGTCAGCAGGCCCTTGCGGCGCATGTGGAGCACGAGCGCGCCACCGGCGGACAGGAACGCGAGGGAGGCCAGGCCGATCGCGCCGACCTGGGCGCCGGTGGAGGCCATGGAGCCACCGCCGCTGCCGGAGCCACCGCTGTCACCGCCGGTGGAGCCACCCGTGTCCGAGCCGCCGCTGCCGGTACCGCCGGTGTCCGTGCCGCCGGAGTCCGAGGCGGACGCGCTGGGCTCGGGGGACTCGCTGGAGTCGTCGGAGCCGGTCGTGAAGGCGAAGTCGACGCTGTGTCCGTCGGTCTTGTCCTCGGCGAGGGTGAGCGTGTGGTCGCCGTCCGCGATGTCCTTCGGGACCGTGAACGCGTAGTCCGCCACGGTGCCGTCGGCGTTCGCCTTGGCGTCCTCGAAGGTGGAGTCGTTGTCGGCGAGGGTGACCTTGACCGCGGCGCTCGCGGTGTAGCCGCGGGCGGTGATCTTCACCTTCTGGCCGGCTTCGAGGTCCGGGTTGGTGTCGAGGGTGTTGCCGTCCTCGTCGGTGACGGTGAGGTCGGGGTTGTCGGAGGGGCTGGGGCTGGAGGGGGCCTGGTCGGTGCTGACGAAGTCGAAGGCGGCGTAGATGCCGGACTTCTCGGAGAAGTTCAGGGCGTGGTCGCCGTTGGTCAGGGCGTTGGGCACGGTGAACGCGTAGTCCGCCACGGCGCCGTCGGCGTTCGCTGTCACGTCCGCGAAGGTCGCGGTGGAGTTGGAGAGCGTCACGTGTGCGGCGGCCGCCGGGGTGAAGCCCTTGACGGTGACCTTCACCTTCTGGCCGACGTACAGGGTCGGCTTGTCGCCGAGGGCGGTGCCGTCGGCGTCCTTGGCGGAGACGACGTAGTCGATGTTCGCGGTCCCGCTCGCCTCGGCGGCGGAGTAGGAGTCGGCGTCGGTGGGGGTGAACACGGCACTGAAGGGCAGCGGGCCGCCGACCGCGGGTGCCTTGACCGTGAGTTCGGCGGTGCCGTTCGTGACCTGCGCGGTGCCGAGCGACGTGTCGCCGTTCTTGAACTCCACGGAGCCGGCCGCCGACGCGGGCGACACCGTGGCGGTGAGCTTGAGGTCGCCGCCCACGGCGACGCCGGAGGCCGCGCTCACGGCGAGCGTGGTGGCCTGCTGTTCGAGCAGGGTCCAGGTGTCGCCGGTGATGCGGACCTTGGCGAGGAAGACCGGGACGTCGGTGCCGCCGCCGCAGCCCAGGCCCAGGGTGTAGGTGCCGTCGAGGGATCCGTCGGGGATCCAGGTGCGCAGCCGCGCCTCCAGGCTCTTCGCGGCGGCCAGGGTCGTGATGCCCATCGTGAAGGGACCCGAGCCGGCCACGATCTTGGTGGCGCCCTGGCCGAGGGTGGCCTGCGTGGTGTCGCTCGTGGGGTTGAACACCTTGAGGACGGCCGCCTTGCCGGCGGTGTCGTCCGGGCAGCCGGCGGTCGTCGTCACCGACGTGATCATGGGGTAGGTCGAGATGCTGCCCGTGGTGGGCGTGATCGTGAACTTGCCGAGCTGGGTGGCGGCATGGGCCCGGCCCGAGAAGGCGAGGACCCCGGCCAGGGCGGCGCACAGCAGCGCGATGCCGGTCAGCAGCGCCACCGGTGATCTGAGTGGTGCGAGACGGTGATTCATGTGGTGGTCCCCCCGCGGGGTCTCGGCCGTGGATGAGGTGGATGAGTACGCCGACAGGGCCGGACACCCGTGGGGTGCCCGGCCGTTGCGCGGCTATGGGACGGTGATCAGCTCTCGCCCTTGAGGGTCGTGCTGCCGCAGTCGCTGCCGAGGGCGCCGAAGCCGTAGTCGGTGATGGTGCTGGTGTTCGCGCAGACCTTCGAGCCGGTGCCCACGAAGGTGTCCGCGATCAGCGAGTCCGACAGCTTGGCGGTCGGGACGACGTTGTAGACGTTCCGCAGGTAGGGGAAGGAGAGGTTCAGGGAGAGGTCGTCCTCGTTGCGCGGGACCACACCGTTCACCGAGCCCAGCACGGCCTCACCGCGGCGGTCGTCCACCACGGAGGTCTCCTGGGCGGTGTACTGGGCCACGGAGTACGGGAAGATGTCGCCCGCGCTGTCGACGACCGAGCCGTCGTTCTCCTGGACGGTGGAGTTCGAGGTGACGCAGGAGCCGGGGGTCGTCACGCCGATGGAGCTGAGGAAGAAGGCGCGGGTGCCCGAGGCCGACTGCGGCAGGATCGGGGTGAGGGTGACACCGTTGAGCGAGGTCAGGGTGCACTCGTAGATGGCCTTGAGCTGGGCCGTGGTCAGGTCGTCCGGCAGGGCGCTGCCGTCCTGCTTCACCCAGGACACCGCGTCCTTGGCGTACGGGATGAAGGTCAGGTCCGTGGTGGTGGTGTTGTTCGGGCCGCGCGAGGAACGGGCGAAGTCCACACAGCCGGTGCTGCCGTCCAGAGCGGTGTTCAGCGCGGTGATGCCGGCGCCGGAGCCGTCGGGGCGGGTGATCGTGCAGCTGCCGCTGCCCTTGGTCGTGATCGTGGCGGAGCCGGTGGCGTTCCACGAGGCGATGACCTTGCCGTTGCTGTTCGTGATCGCGTTGCCCAGAGCGTTCATCACGTCCTGGGTCGTGTCGGAGCCGACACCGGCCAGCTGACGGTAGTCGGTGGCCGAGGTCGGGTCGGCGTAGGCAGCGGGAGCGGCCAGGGCACCCAGGCCCAGGGCAACCGCACCGACGGCGGCACCGATACGCACGCGGGACTTGACGTTCACTTGAGTTCTCCTCCGTTGAAACGGATCAAGCAATGGACGTGCAAGCAAATCCGGATTCTTACTCTCGTCACCGACCCGTCGGCCGGCCACGCAGAACAATTCCGCAGACTCGAACCAGCGACCACAAAATCCAACCGGTCTTCAGGTTACGAGTCCGTTTCCTAGGTGAATCCAAGGGAGTTCACCGAGCGGTGCACGGATTCCCCGGGGTCGAATACACCCCGGAAATGGGAATCCGGCGATTACCTGGTTTTCCCTCCGTCCCCGTGGAATCGGGCCGAGGCCGCCCCGCGCACCGACAGCCGCAGCATCACCGGCCCGGCGAGCGCCGCCGCTCCGCCCGCGACGAGAACTCCGAGCAGCACCCAGCGGATCAGCCCGAGCACCTCCGACGGGGTGTGGCCGCCGGACTGGGCCACGTTCTGCTGGGCCGGGTCGGTCCCGCTCGGGGCGGTGGAGGGCCGGGCGGTGTCCGTCACGTCGGCGCCGGTCGCGGCGCCCGAGGTCCCGGCGGAGTCGCCGCCGGTGCCGCCGGCCGCACCGCCCGCCGCACCGCCGCTGCCGCTCAGGTCGCCGCCGCCTCCGGACGTCCCGCTGGACGACTCGTCGGCGTTCGGCGTTCCCTTCTCCAGCCGGTCGGCGGCCTGTTCCGCCTGCGTACGCAAGGCGGCGGGCAACGGGGCGTAGCCATAGGGCAGTTCGCCCTTCGCGGTGCCCTGGGTCTGCCCCGCGCCGGCCGCGTAGCGCATCACCTTGGCGTAGTCCTGCCGGGCGCCCTCGGCCTGGTCGAGCGAGGACGCCGCGTAGACCACGGCGGTCAGCGGGTAGGCGCCGTCCCTCATCTTCCCGGGGTCGGGCGCCTTGACGCCGGCCACGTCCGAGTCGGGCATCTCGGCGACGGCCTTGAGCAGGGACTCGTCGGTCGGCGTGACGTAGGCGCCGTCGGCGTTCGCCAGGGCGGCGGCGCCCAGTTGGTAGCGCACCGCGGACGCGTTGTCCACCACACCGAACTGGCGCTGCCTCGTCGGGATCGGCCGGCCCACCGGCGTCAGCTTCGGCACGTCGGCGGTGAGCGTGCAGTCGTACGCGGTGCCGATGTCACCGCGGCGCACCTTCAGGGCCCCGTCGTGCATGTCGTTGACATAGGGGACGACGTCCAGCCCGGTGTAGGTGGTCGTGGTGGTGTTGCCGCCCCCGCAGTCCGTCGTGGTGGGTGCGATGTCGGCCTTGGGGAAGAAGTCCAGGGATTCCGAGACCACCCCGTCCTCGTACGCGGGGTTGACCTTCATTCCCCAGGGATCCGCTTTCCCGTCGATGAATTCCTTCGCGTCCTTGTCCGCCAGAATGTATTTCCATACCAGGTTGGCGGAGTCGGTGTTGGCCACGGTCAGGGCCAGACCCAGTGGGGCGTTGGTGGCCGCCTGGCCCGCAAGGCCGGGATTGAGCTGGAGGAATTCAGGGTCCTTGACGACGGAATCCGGGTTGCCCAAGAGATAGTCGGGCACCTTGTTGCCGGGCTTGACCAGGCTGAGGGGGTAGGACTGGGTGAGTACCTTGGCCAGCAGTCTCTGGTTGAGCTTGAGCTCCGTCAGCGGTCGGCTGCCGCCCGTCGCGTCGTACATCCAGACGAAGCCGATCGTCAGCCCCGTCACCGCGACCGGCGCGTGCACCACCTGCGCCGCCCCGTCGACCGGCTCGACGGGATCCACCGTCATGGCGAGCCCCGCCAGCTCGTCACCCGAGGTCACGGCGTCCCGCGCCTGCTGCTCGCCGGACTGGGTGTAGTTGAAGCGGTAGGTGCCGGTCCTGCACAGCGCGCTCTGCCAGGACGTGATGGCGTCGGTGGCCAGTTCGGAACCCATGATCCCGCGCTCGGGCTTGTCCGCGTCGCAGCTGTCCGCGACCGGCGCGAAGCCGAGCCGGAACACGATGCGCTGGTCCCAGTTCGACTGGCTGATCGAGGAGGTGACCTGGTCGCCCCCGACGTGTGTCCGCCCGTTGGGATCGTGGGTACCGCGGGGCACGACCACCAGCCAGCACGGCTGGATCCCGCCGGCCGAGGTGGTGCGGGCGCCGCAGCCCAGTGCCGGTTGTTCCACGGCCGACTTCAGCTCGAACGAGATGTCGCCGCCGCCGTCCCCGTCGTTCGGCATGAACGGGTCGGCGTTGGTGTCCCCGTCGGTGAAGTACGTGGTGTCGGTGGGGCCCGTGGTGGGATCCCCCTGTCCGTCCACCGGCCGGAACGGCACGTAGTGGGTGCCGTTCTTGTCGACCGGGGTCGTGGCATCGGCTTCCAGCGGGTCGTGGCCCGAGGTGTCGCCCCGGTACACGGCCCGGCCGTCCCCCTTCTGCCCGCCGGCCGCCAGTCCGAACTCGCACTGCGTACGGTCCGGTCCGGAGTCCGCGTCCCCCCAGCACTGCATGATCGACAGGAAGTTCGTCTCGACGTTGCCGGACGGCTCCCCGCCCGTCCACGTCACCCGCACGCCCTGCCCGGCCAGGTCCTTCGTCTGGTGCACGGTGACCTTGAGATCCGAGAAGTCGTCCCCGTACACCCCCTTCGCCCCGCTCTTCGTCACCGCCGAACTCTCGGTCGTGGCCGCCTGCGCCTGATCCGCCCCCCTGGACAGCGGCAGCACCGCCAGCACCAGCGCGGACACCAGGCACCCCACCCCCGCGGCCACCCGCCGCCGGCCGGGAGACATCCCTGTCGTCGGCCGTCTTCTCGTCACAGCTCCCCCTTACGACGGCTCGAACGTCCCGCGAGCAGCCGCGCGGTGAGCGGTGGGCCGACGACCACCGCGACGAGCAGGACGGCGGAGAGAGCCATCAGGGCGCCGCGCATCCCGAGGCCGTCGTCGGAGGCGAGGGCGACGGGGTTGGCGGCCACGTTCGTGTCGCCGGTGTTCGCCCCGTCACCGCTGACCACCTCGCCGGTGTCGGGGTCGACGCTTGCCCCCGAGGTGCCGGCGGCGGCGCTCGCACCGGCGTCGGGCGTCCCGTCGCCGTCGGCGTCCGTGCCACCGGTCCCGCTGCCGCCCGTGGCGGAGGAACCGCCGGAGGACGAGGAGCCGCCGGTCGACGAGCCGGAGCCGCCCGAGGAGCTACCGCCCGTCGCGCCCTGCTTCACCGGGGTGTCGGTGCCCGCGGCGCCCGCCGTGCCGGTGGTGCACTGCGTCGGCCCCTTCTTGTCGCAGGACTTGGGGTACGGGGCGTTCTTGATCAGGGTGTTGACCCCGCCGGAGAAGGTGGGGTTGCGGCAGGTGTTGATGTTGATGCTGCCGGTGGGTGCGCCGGGGACCTTGCGGAGCTGGTCGAAGCCCGCCTGGACGAGGTTCTTCGGCAGCGGCGAGTACCCCAGGTCGTCCGCCTGCTGCTGGCCGTCGCACAGGAAGTAACGGCCGAACGTGCCCAGCGAGTTGCCCTTGGCCGCGGTGAAGCCGGACTCCACCTTCGTCGGCAGGATCATGTAGCTGTAGCTGGACAGCGGGTAGGTGCGGGCGTCGGCGTTGGTGTAGACGCCGTCGAGGATCTGGGTGAGGTAGTTGACCGACGCCTTGTTCTCGTTGATCTGGGCCTTGGTCAGGGCCACCGCGACGCTCGCGGCGGTCGGCTCGACGTAGTAGCCGTCCTTGTTGAGCACCTTGGCCACCGGAAAGCCGGTGTTCTTGGCGTAGGAGTACTCGACGTAGGTGATGGCGCCCTCGCCGGAGGGCTGGCGGACATGGCCGGAGACGCCGAGCGAGCCGGACTTGGCGATCATCGTGGAGCCGCTGAGCAGCGGGTAGTTGGAGGTCATGCCGCAGTTGCCGCTGCCGCGGCCGGTGCGGGAGCAGTAGTCGGCCCACAGGGAGCCGTACTGCTTCGACATCCACATGGTGAACTGGGCGCTGGTGCCGGAGCCGTCGGAGCGGACGACCGGGACGATCGCGCGGGCCGGCATGGTCAGGCCCGGGTTGTCCGCGGTGATCGCGGGGTCGTTCCAGCGGGTGATCTTCCCGGTGAAGATCTTGGTGACGACGTCCCCGGACAGCCGGAGGTTGGTGACCATCTTGCCGTTGATCTTGAGGTTGTACATGAACGCCGTACCGCCGGCCACGATCGGCATGTAGGCGTAGCCGCGGCTCGGCGGCGTGTCCGTGACGCCCTGTTCCCTGAGGCCGTAGGGGATCTCGGAGACCGCGAAGTCGACGGTGTTGTTCTTGAACTGCTCGCGGCCCTGGGAGGAGCCGTTGGCCGTGAAGTTGACCGTCATGCCGTAGTTGGCCTTGACGTTGCGGACCCACTGCTGGACGGCGTTGGAGCTCCAGGTCGAACCGGAGCCGGTGATCTTGGCGTAGGAGGCCGCGGCGGCGGGCGGCGGCTGGACGGCGAGCAGGGCGCACAGCAGTGACAGCACGGTGGCCGCCAGACGGAAACGAGTGGCGGGTTTCACGACGGACTCCCGGATTCGGTAGGGGTGTTGACGAGGTCGGCCGTCCGGCGCCCGGCGAATCGACGCGCGTCACGCCGGGACGCGAGGACGCGCCGGTGTTCCTGGCGGCGCGTGAGGTGGCCGGGGCCGCGGCCGCCGAGGATGCGGGCGAAGACGAACAGCAGCAGCACCAGCGCCATGAGCAGGGCCGCCGTGCCGAAGCCGCGCGAGATCATGTTCGGCTCGGGCGACTTGACGAACTCGAAGGTGACCAGCGGCAGGGAGACCATCGGGTCGTGGAGCGGGTTGAGGTTGAGCTCGTTGGTGAAGCCGGCGGTCAGCAGGACCGGCGAGGTCTCGCCGATGCCGCGCGCGGTGCCGAGGATCACCGCGGTCGTCAGACCCGAGCGGCAGGTCGGCAGGACCACGTGCCAGACCGTGCGCCAGCGGCTCGTCCCCATCGCGTAGCTGGCCTCGCGCAGGGTGCCGGGAACCAGCCGGATGACGACGTCGGCGGCCCTGATGATGATCGGCAGCATCATCACCGAGAGGGCGAGACCGGCGGCGAGGCCCGACTGGTCGAGCCCCAGGCCCAGGATCACCGTCGCGTAGATGAACAGACCGGCGACGACCGACGGCAGCGCCGTCATCGCCTCGACGATGGTGCGCACGAACCGGGCGTAGGCGCCGGGCACCTCGTTGAGGAACACCGCGCAGACCAGCCCGGCCGGCACGGTGATCAGCAGCGCGATCGTGATCATGATCAGGGTGCCGGCCGCCGCGTGCAGCGCCCCGCCCACACTGAGCGGCTGCAGCGGTCCGGCCAGCTCCATGCTCTGGGTGAAGAAGTTCAGGTGCACCAGCGCCTTGCGGCCCTGGACGAGCGCGTAGCACACGACGAACGCGAGGATCACGACGAGCAGCAGCCCCATCGACCGTACGACCGCCGCCGCGATCCGGTCGACGATCGCGGGCCCGTCCTCGTCGAAGGAGACCAGCAGCGCGTAGACCAGCAGGAAGAGGCAGTACGCGATGACGACGAAGCCGACGGCGCCGTTGAACGGCAGCAGCCAGTGGAACAGCAGCCAGGTCATCGACAGCGCGGCGGTGGCGGCTCCGGCGATGGCGTACAGGTCCGTGGCGTGCAGCTGCGTCAGGGCGCGCCGGCGCTCACCGGCCGGGTCGGCGCCGCGGGCCGGGCCCGGCAGCGTGGTGCCTGGGCGTCCGGCCGCCTGACGCGCGCCGGGCGCTTCGGGGGCAACGGTCATGGTCGCTCATTCCTGTGTGGCGTGACGGACTTGCGGGCGCCGTGGGACTGGAGACGGGGGCTTGGGCTGGGGCTCTCAGGCGTCGCTCGTCGCACCCGAGCGGGACCGGGCGACGATGGACGAGGCGGCGAAGTTGACGATCAGCGTCATGACGAACAGCGAGAAGCCGGCCGCCATCAGCGCGGACATGCTGAACTGGCTCGCCTCGCCGTACCGCAGGGCGATCAGCGAGGAGACCGAGCTGGTGCCGGACTGCAGGATGTGCCACTGGACCTGGAAGGTCACCGAGATGATCATGAAGACGGCGATCGTCTCGCCCAGGGCGCGGCCGAGCCCGAGCATCGTGCCGCCGATCATCCCGCCGCGCCCGAAGGGCAGCACCACGCTGCGGATCATGCCCCAGCGGGTGGCGCCGAGCGCGTAGGCGCCCTCGCGTTCACCGGCGGGCGCCTGGGAGAAGACCTCGCGCATGATCGAGCAGATGATGGGCGCGATCATCATGCCGACGACCAGTCCCGCGATGAACGTCGAGGACGTGTAGATGCTCTCGGGCGCGAGCGGGTCGTCGGGGTCGGCGCCCTGCACGTCGAAGACAGGGATCCAGCCGAGGTAGGCGGAGATCCAGCGGGCGATCGGCAGGACCTTGTCCTGGAGGAAGAAGACGCCCCACAGGCCGTAGACCACGGACGGTACGGCGGCCATCAGGTCGACGACGCTGATCAGCGTCCGGCGCAGCCGCGGCGAGGCGTACTCGGAGATGTACAGCGCGGCGCCGGTGGCGAGCGGCACGGCCACGAGCACCGCGACGGTCGCGATCAGGATGGTCCCGACGATGACGGCGGCGATGCCGAACTTCCCGTTGCCGGGCTCCCATTCGGCGGTGGTCAGGAAGGACCAGCCGGCCTTGTCCAGCGCCAGCCAGGCCCGGTAGAGCAGGAAGCCGCCGACGAGCAGCATCACGGCCAGCACGAGACCGCCGCCCGAGCGCAGCACCGAGCGGAACACCCGGTCGGGCAGCCCGGGATCGGCGTACAGGCGTCTTCGGGCGTCGGGTTCACCGGCGCCGGCTTCGGCCCCGGTGGAGCCGACGCCCGCGATCACGGGCTGCGGCTGTCTGGTTCTTCTCAGCGAAGGCACGGTCCCGACACTCCGTGTCATCGGTTGACATGCCCATCCCGAGGTGTGAACTACGGGTTCCCTAAGGGCAACATCGGCCCCGCCCGCACGGGCACACCTCACCCCCGACCAGGGCCCCTCCAAACCCGGTTGACGTGCGGATCAGTCCCGGCTCATTCGCCCCATAACTCGGGCCCGGCATATACCAGTTCGGCGATCGTCGCGCGGAATCGGTCGTAGGACGCACGGCAGGTGGCATGCCTCTCGTACGTCCGCGCCGAGCCCGCCAGATGACGGCCGGACTCGTCCCAGACCACCCACACCCAGCCGCCGCCGTCGGAACCGTGCTGCACTCCGCCCCCGGTACGGGAGTGCAACGCGCACATGCGATGAAACGCGGCACGACATCGGGCATGGCTGTCGTGCGCGGTGAGCGAGACCGCCACCGATCTCCCGTTCGGCGCCACCAGCCGCCAGCCGAACCTGCCCTGCCCGTCGATGTCCACCTGGCATCTCATGCCCGCTGCCCCGGCGGCAGGTCTTGCCGCCCTCTCGGACCGCTCCATGTCCCACCCCCGCCGCCCAATAGGTAAGTAAAATCCGCAGGTACGACACTCTGGGGCGGCAGCAGCAATCTACTGAGACGCGGGTGACGGCGCCCGGACAAAACTGACTGCCGAGGCCACGCTTCATGTAGAGGTAGCCCCTAGGTAACCCGTAGGCAAGACACAGAGAAAGCGCTCCCACTCGGACCGGGACAACGTTGCCAATTGGGGCGGCGGCCCCTCGGGCCCCTTCATGCCTCCTCCAGGAACACCGAGACCGCCTCGCGGCGACACTCCGTCCGCCCCAGGGGCGAAGAGCCGGAAGGCGATCACCCGGGGCGGACGGACCTCGCCCGGATTCCCGGTCAAGCTCGGTCGTGGAGGGTGACCTGGTAGCCGTCGGGGTCGGCGAAGGTGAAGGTCCGGCCGAACGGGCCGTCGATCGGTGCGGAGACGATGGTCCGGCCGTCGGCGACGAGAGCGTCGTGAATGGCCTGGACGCCTGTGGCGTGGAGCCAGATCGCGACACCGATGCCGGGCTGGGCAACGGATGCGAGATCGGTGCCGGGAACGACGTCGCGAAGTGCGAACGCGATCGGCTTCGTCTCGAACACGACGGCGTGCGGAGGTCCCGCCTGGGAGCGGACGAGGCCGAGGTACTGCTCGTAGAACGCCTGCGAAGCGTCGAGGTCGCGCACCTGGAGCGAGACGAAGTCGGGGCCGGTGACGGGCATGGTGGTACTCCTTGTCCTCCGTGTCAGTATCCTGACACGGAGAACCTATGTCAAAATACTGACATGAGTAAGGACGGTGCCGGCGTCGACCTGGAGACGTCACTGGGCTACCTGCTGAAAGAGGCGTCGAGCGTGCTGCGGGCAGCCATGGAGGAGGTGCTGCGGCCGCTCGGGATGAGCGTGACGCACTACTCCTGCCTCGAGTTGCTGGCCCAGCGACCGGGCTTGTCGAACTCCGAGCTCGCGCGGGGCGCGTTCGTGACACGGCAGTCGATGAACGTACTGCTCCAGGCCCTGGAACGAGACGGCTACGTGACCAGGCCCGCGGAGGCGCCCGTCGGGAAGGCCCTTCCCACGCGGCTCACGCCCAGCGGCCGACGGAGCCTGGAGAAGGCCTCCGCAGCGGTCCGGTCCGTCGAGGTGCGCATGCTGGCCGGCATGACCGAGACCGAGCAGTCGGACGCGTTCCGGACCCTGCAGAGCATGATCCGCTCCCTGCGCCACTGCAGCGACGGGACATAGCTCGTCCCCCGGTACACGTCCTTCCCCCTTCCCCGGCACACGTCCCGCCGCGCCCGGACCGCCGGACCTTAGCCCGCGACCCGCAGAAGAAGCTTCCCCGTGCTCGTCCGCGCGCCCATCAGGCGGTGCGCCTCCGCCGCCTCCTCCAGGGCGAACTCGGCCGTGACCGGCAGGGTCACCGTGCCGTCCACCGCCTTCGCGAAGGCCCGGGCGGACAGCTCCCGCAGCACGTCCGGCGCGGTCTGAGCCAGCGCCAGGATGGAGAAACCGGCGACCGACAGGCCCCGCGGGTACAACTCCGCCTGGCCCACCGTCCAGGCCGGTTCGCCGCTGGCGTTGCCGTAGGAGACCAGGCGGCCGAAGCGGGCCAGGGAGGAGAGGCTCGCGCGCAGGGTCGTGCCGCCGACGGGGTCGAGGGCGAGGTCGACACCCCGGCCGCCGCTGGCCTCCCGGACCGGCTCCTCGAAGTCGCCGACGAAGACCTCGTCATAGCCGTGGTCCCGGGCGTAGGCGGCCTTCGCCGCGCTCGACACCACGCCGTACACGGCAGCCGCGCCCGCCGCCTTCGCCAGTTGCCCGGCCACCGTGCCGACCCCGCCCGCCGCGCCGGCCCCAGCAGCGGCAGCGCCCCGTCGAAATCAGCGTGGTCCTTGGACCGAGGCTCCTTCGCCTTGAACAACAGCACCAACTCCGGCACCAGGTAGGGGATGCCGTCCGCCGTCCGTTCGATGACCGTGTCGTACGGCAGCCGCAGGCTCTCGTCCCGCCTGCAGATCCAGGTCCCGCCCTCGTGCGGCTCACGGAAGACGTCGAAGAGGAACTGGCCGCTCGCCGGATCCCGTACCCATGTCTGATGCGTCGCCGCGAGTGCCTCCTCTCCTGCCGCGGCCCAGACACGTCTTCCACGGGCCTCGCCGCGCCGCGGGGTTCGCCGTCTTCGCGCGGTGTCAGAGGCTGCTGAGAAGTGCCAGGCGCTCGGCGCTGGTCGAGTCCTGGTCGGCGTAGTAGACGACGATCAGCTGACGGGCCTGCGGGCGCACCATCTTCTCGTAGTGCAGGTCGAGTCGGCCGACGAGCGGGTGGTTCAGCCAGGTGCGGCCGGTGTCGCGGCGGCGGACCTCGCGGCGGGTCCACAGGGTGCGGAACCGCTCGCTGGCGACGGTGAGTTCACCGATGGTCTCCAGCAGCTCCGAGTCGGCCTCGTCGACGTCGATCATGGCGCGCAGCCCGGAGACGGCCTTCGCGGTCATGTCGTCCCACTGCGGGTAGAGGCTGCGCATCTCGGGTTCGAGGAAGGCAGCCCGCAGCAGGTTGTGGCCGACGGCGAAGAAGGGGCACAGGAGCACGGCCAGCCGGTTCGCGGCGACGACTCGTCCGCTGAGCTCCTGCGCGTAGGCGGGGGTCTGCGGCCAGCTGTCCAGCAACGGTTGCAGATCGCCCTGGTTCGTACGGGCGCGGCTGCGCGGCCTGCGGGCGGGCGGGGCGGGGTGGGCGAGGCGGTGCAGGTAGGCCACGGCGTCCTCGTCGAGCTGGAGGGCGCCGGCCAGAGCAGCCAGGATCTGGTCGGAGGGGTTGAGGTTGCGGCCCTGTTCCAGGCGCAGGTAGTACTCGGGGCTGATGCCGGCAAGCTGAGCGACCTCTTCGCGCCGCAGTCCGGGGACCCGGCGCCGCTCGCCGGCGGGCAGCCCGACCTGCCCGGGGCTGATCTGCCCGCGCCGGGCCCGCAGGAACGTACCCAGGGTGTCGGCCGTCTCGTGCGCCATGCTCTTGACGCTAACCGTTCACCAGTCCGAGGCGGACCAGGCTCTCCGCGGTGGCCACGACGGCGTCCTCGTTGGAACGAGGGGACCAGTCCAGCTCCTTGCGGGCCTTCGCGTTGGAGGCGCGGCGCACCACGCCCAGCTGCGGCACCGTCTCACGCAGCGCCGGGTTGATCGTGGCCAGCAGGCGCAGCAGCCAGGCGGGGGCCGAGCCGGTGGGGGCCTTTGCGGCGTCCTCGCCCAGCCGTTCGCGCAACGCCAGGGCGATGTGGTGGAAGGAGATCGGCTCGCCCGCGAGCGCCAGGTATCGCTGCCCGGCTGCCTGAGGCGCGGTCATGGCACGTAGATGGAGGTCGGCCGCGTCCCGGACGTCCACCGTGTTGGTCCAGATCGGCGGCGCGGCCCGCATCCCGCCGGTCAGCATCGCGTGGATGATGCGGATCGACGCGGAGTAGTCCGGTCCGAGGACCGGCCCGAAGATTCCCACGGGGTTGACGACCGTCAGCTCCAGGCCACCGCCCTCGCTCCCGACGAAGTCCCAGGCGGCCCGTTCGGCCACCGCCTTGGACTTGATGTACGCGGACACCCCCGGCCCGTCGGTGTCGGTCCAGTCGTCCTCGCCGAATATCTGTCCAGTCCGGCCGTGCCCGTAGCCCACCGCCGCGAAGGAGGAGGTCAGCACCGTGCGACGGACACCCGCGTCCCGGGCGGCGCGCAGGACCCGCAGGGTCCCGTCACGGGCCGGGACGATCACCTCGTCCTCGTTCTTCGGCCCCGCTCCGGGAAACGGCGATGCCACGTGCAGGACGTAGTCGGCTCCCGCCACGGCCCGGTCCCAGCCTCGGTCGGACGTCAGATCGGCCTCCACATAGGAGACGTCGTCCGCGTTCGGGGATCCGGCCACCGCGAGCATCCGCTCGACGTCGGACCGCCGTGTCAGGGAGCGCACCGTGGTCGTGACGGTGTGCCCGGCGGTCAGGAGCTGCGCGATCGTGTGGGAACCCAGAAACCCGGTTCCGCCCGTGACGAGTACATGTGCCATGTCTTCATGGTCGGCAGCCGGACCGACCCGTTCCAGATCCCGCCGATACCAGTACTCCCAGGGACAGGGTCCTGGTGATCAGCCCGTTCCGTGCCCAGCGGCTCGATTAGGATCCCCTGATCATGGACGCGATGACGGGGAACGAGATGGTCGCCGTCCCGCCGGGGCAGGTGACGCTGTCGGACCGGCGGACGCAGCGCAGTTGGTCGGTCGACGTCGCGCCGTACCAGCTCGCGGCCTTCCCGGTCACCCAGGCGCTGTACGCGCAGATCACCGGCCGACGGCCGAGCACCGCCCAGGGCGACCTGCTGCCCGTCGAGTCAGTCTCCTGGTGGGAGGCGGCGCGGTTCTGCAACGCGCTGTCCGAGCGCGACGGATTCAAGCCCGCTTACCACTTCTCCGCCGACGGCGAAGGTGTCGCGTGGGACGCGTCCGCCGACGGGTACCGGCTGCCGACCGAAGCGGAGTGGGAGCACGCCTGCCGTGCCGGTACGACAGGACCGCGCTACGGGGAGCTCGACGACATCGCCTGGTACCGCGGCAACTCGCACGAGCGCATCCACGACGTGGGCGGGAAACGCCCCAACCCGTGGGGGCTCCACGACATGCTCGGCAACGTCTGGGACTGGTGCTGGGACGTCTACGACGCCGAGGTCTACGGCACCTATCGGGTACTCCGCGGCGGTGGCTGGTTCGACGAGCACTGGAGTTGCCGGGCCTCCGCGCGACGCCGCAGCCACCCGACCTTCCAGGTCGACGACGTCGGATTCCGTATCGCGCGTTCCGTTGTGTGAACAGCGCCCCTCTCTGCACACCGCTCAGATTTCTGGACTTGCTGGTCCATTTTCCTCGGCGCACAGTGGGCCGCGTCCCATGGGGAAGCGAGTGACACGGAGGGTTGATCATGGCCATGCGGCTGACGGGCAGGACCGCGCTGGTGACCGGCGCTACCAGCAACATCGGGCGGGCGATCGCGGAGGCGTTCGCCGCCGAGGGGGCGCATGTCGTCGTCTCGGGGCGTAGTGCCGAGCGTGGCGCGGAGGTGGTCGAGGCGATCCGGTCCCGTGGTGGCCGTGCCGACTTCGTGCGGGCCGACCTGGACGGCAGCGCCGCCGCCTCGCGGGCGCTCGCCGAGGAGGCCACGCGGGTCCTGGGCGGCCGTATCGGCGTCCTCGTCAACAACGCGGGCATCTACCCCGGCGACACGACCCCCGCCACCGACGAGAAGACCTTCGACCAGGTGTACGCGGTCAACGTCAAGGCCCCGTTCTTTCTGACCGCGGCCGTCGCGCCCGCCATGGCGGAGGCCGGCGGCGGGGCGATCGTCAACCTGGGGTCGTGGATCGCACGCCTTGGCATCCCCGTCGGCGCGCTCTACAGCTCGACCAAGGGGGCGATGGAGACGCTGACCCGGGCCTGGGCGGCGGAGTTCGGGCCGCAGGGGGTGCGGGTGAACGCGATCTCGCCGGGCGTGGTGCCGGCGGCGGACTCCGACGACACCGGCCTCGCCGCCGCCATGATGAAGGGGACGCCGGGCGGCCGGACGGGCACGCCGGAGGAGATCGCGAGCGCGGCGGTGTACCTCGCGGCAGACGAGTCGTCGTTCGTGCACGGCATCGTGCTGGACGTGGACGGCGGCCGTACGACCGCAGCCGTCATCGCGGCCTAGAAGGTCGATGAAGATCTTGGTGAGGGGCTGTCCGGCCGTCAGGCCGGACAGCCCCTGCGGTCATGTACCGGCGGGTGCGAGGTGCCAG
>NZ_JBEYVI010000070.1:0-33748 GCF_040643955.1 Streptomyces sp. NPDC047061 | reverse complement strand
CGTTTCTTCATGCCTACGACCGCACCGGCATCTCAGTCCGAGCGATCACCCGCACCCGCAGGCTCCGAACGAGATCCGGTTTGCCACAACGCACTGACACCACACCAGGGGAATCGGCTGATGTACCAACGCGGTCAGCCGGTGGCTGGAGTCCTGTCACTCGTGCAGCGATTGATGATGGGAGGGCACTGACCTGGAGTTTCGCGCGGAAATATGGATGTGCCCTCGTTGGCGTCTAACGCAGCACATCGATGAGCGTCTGGCACGGGGTCCTGGCGTCGTCCAGGGCCCGGCGACACGCGTCCTCGCTAGGCACCAGGCGCTGACCGATCCGGGCGGATGAGCTGGGCACCCGAGTCAGGTACTTCTCGTCAACGATGCCGTCGTTGTGAGTGAAGACGTGTCGGGCGGCCCAGGTTTCTAGGAGACGCCGGCTGGACCTCGCGGCATAGATCGGAAGTGTCGGGACCTGCCGGGTCACTTCATCAGCGAGACGATCCGGCTCACCGGGCACTTCCGATGCATGCCGGAGATCATCAAGCGGTCCTCCGCCCGAAGCTCGACCTCGACGAGGCAGGAAGCCGGCGCGATGTGACTGTGCCGGCGGGGCGATCGAGGCAGGTCGTCAGAGGGCGCCGGTGTTGAGCAGCCGGTTGGGGGTGCCGGAGGGGACGCCTCGCAGGACACCAGGGGTGGCCGTGTGGTCGAGCCAGACGTGGACCTCGTTGGCCGTGGCGTGGGGGTGTGCCGACAGGTACAGGGCGATCACGCCGGTTGCGTGCGGCGCGGCCCAGGACGTGGCGCCGTCGTTCTCCGTGGTCGTACCGCCGCCGGCGAGGGCGGCTGTCACCTTCTGGCCGGGGGCGTACAGGTCCACGCACCGTCCGTAGCCCGATCCGTAGGAGCCGCCGTCGCTCCATGCGCGGTCGTTCGAGGTGGAGGCTGCGACGACGATCGTGCCGGGGACACCGGCCGGGGAGTGCTTGCAGGCGTCGTCATGGAAGTTGCCGGCCGACACCACCGTCGGGATCCCAGCGTCGACCATCTTCTTCACGGCGGTCTCCAGGGCCGCCGATCGGTGGTCGAGGTTGAGCGACATGTTCACCACCGCGGGCTTCTGTGCGTGCGTAATGACCCACTTGACCGACTTCACCAAGGCCGCCTCAGCCGCTGCCGGGGAGCCGCCGCCCTCGCTCTCGCACAGGATGCCCTGGACCCGTACGAGCTCCGCCTTGGGCGCCACCCCGTACTTTGCCCCGCCGATGATGCCCGCGACGAACGTGCCGTGGCCGACGCCCGCCTCGCTGAAGCAGTCACCGGAGTCCTTCGGGCCCACGAAGTCGGCGCCGAGGTGGGCGCGTCCGCCGAACTCCTTGTGGCCGATGTCCATCCCGGTATCGATCACGTAGACGTGAACGCCCCCGCCTGTGGCGGTGGTGGTGAACTTCCCGTCCAGGGGCCGCGACCGCTGGTCGAGAATGTCCAGGTTCCACGGCACGTGCCGGGTGATGGGCGACGCTGCGGTCTGCGCGATCCCGGACAGCGTTCCCACGGTGCCGGGAGACGTTGGCGCCGAGCTGGACGACGCCCTGTCCCGGGGGGGCGCCACGGACTGCGTCGTCGCGTGCGCGGGGAGCGATCCGCCGCTGCTCCCGGCGGCCGCGCCGGCTTCCCCGCCGCAGGCCGAGGCCCCGAGCACCGTCGCCATGGCCACCACCACGAGACCGGCCTTCGTCACATTCCGCGTCACTACGTCCCCCACAGTCCTGCTTCGTACACAGTCAGCGCACAAGACGACCACAGGGGGCGGGCGGTTCCGGCGGGGCGTGCGAGTGGGGCGGTCCACGCGCTCGACGGGGGACATGCCTGCCGTCCCTTCACCCGCCCCATCGCAAGACCGACCCCAGCCTGGGGCTCCGCTTGAAGCACCAAGTGGGCTGTCACCCGCTTGCTCCGTACAACGCCGGCCTTCGTGCCGACGACGCCGTCACGCCTTCCTGCTGTGACGCCTCACGTCTCTGACAAGGCCCGTCGACCTGCCCCTGTGACTGGCCGACAGCCCGGCTGCCCCCACTCGATTCCGCTTCCGGGCCCCATCCCACCCCACCTGCACCGTCAAGGACTCCCCACGCCTGCCCTCCTGTTGTCCATTCCCGCTGTCGCCGCCGCCCTGGACGTCGACCGCCGAACCGTCTACCGCTTCATCGCTGCCGGCGACCTGCCGGTCGTCGACCTCCGGACCGGCCCCGGCCGTTCCCGCGTACGCGTCCCCGCCGCCGGGCTCGAAGAGTTCATCAGCAACAGGACCAAGCCCGCGCGTCGGGCGCCGATCTGGAGACCCAGTTCGCTCGCGGCACCCTGCGCGACCCGCGGGCGGGCGAGATCTCTTTCAGTGACTGGCACGACCGGTGGTGGAACGCTCGCATCGTCGAACCCCACACCCTGCGAGGTGACGCCTCCTTCATCAGGAACCATGTCCTGCCCTATTGGGACGGCTGGGAGATGCGGGCCATCACCCGCATGGACGTCCAGAGCTGGATCCGCGCCCTGGTGGAGAAGGGGACGGGGGCCGCCGCGATCAAGAGGGCGTACAACCTGACGTCCTCGATGATGCGCGCGGCCGTCGACGACGATGTCCTCGCGGTCAGCCCCTGCCGCAACATCGATCTGCCGGCCATCGCGGTCAAACCGCCCCAGTGGTTCACGCTCGGCCAGGCACAGAGCATCCTCGATGGACTGCCCTCCGCATGGCGGACGATGTGCCTGCTCGGCTTCTGCACCGGTTTGCGCTGGGGAGAACTGTCCGGTCTGCACCGGCACCGCATCGACCAGCGCCGCTCGCGGCTGTTCGTGGTGGAGGTCGACACCAAGAGCGGCATCAAGGAGTACCCCAAGAGCTCCAAGAGCCGCCGGGAAGTCCCGCTGCCGCCCCATGTCCTGGAGGCCCTCGAACGCCACATTCACCGGCTCGACCGGGACGCCGTGGCGTTCACCACCCTCACCAAGGGCCGGGCCGGCCGTCTCCTCGCCGACAGCAACTGGCGACGGCAGACCTGGTGGCCCACCGCCGAGGCCGCCTACTACTTCGACACCGACGGCGAGCAGCAACTCGTCCCGCACTACCCGCCGCACTCCATGCGCCACACCTGCGCCTCGTGGCAGGTCGAGAGGGGAGTCTCGCGCTACGAGGTCCAGCACCTCCTCGGCCACGAGAGCTTCCAGACCACCCAGCGCTACGCCCACTTGCAGCCGGACGCGCACAAGGCTGTCCTTGGAGCGTGGGAGCGCTTGGACGCTCCGTTGACCATTGCCGCTTAGGCGTTCCTTCGCGCCGTCCGCCATGGAGGGGCGAAGGAACTTTCATAGGCGGGGGCGTGTCCCGGGCTACGGGTGCTGGCCGTTCGTCATGGTGTCGGCAACGGCAACGGTCCCAGCAAAGTCAGTTCACCGAGTGAACGGCTGGCACCGAGGCCAGCCCAACAGAGCAGCAGCTTGTCGGCTTCCCCGCTGACTCTCCGTTACGGATCCGGCGCGAACGGTGCCCGGTGCGTGCGAAAATCCCACCGGTCGATCATCACCGCAGACTGGGCATACCGCCCGCTGCACCCGGGGGAGGGGAGCCTCGTATGGCCGTGCCGGCGTCGAGTCCGAAGTGGCCCACCCTTCCCGACTATCTCCACGACTGGGCGCTGGTGGACGTGGAGACCTCCGGGCTGAGACCCGGCCGGGACCGAGTCCTCTCGCTTGCGATCCTCACGCTGGACGCACGCGGCCGTCGGACGGGGGAGTTCGCCACCCTCCTCGACCCGGGTTGTGACCCCGGTCCCGTGCACATCCACGGACTCACCCCGGCGCGTCTCGCCGGCGCTCCCACCTTCGGGGAGATCGCACCGCAGGTGGGGGCGCTGCTCGGCAAGCGTGTCCTGGTCGCCCACAATGAGGGTGCGCGCAGCACCGGCCGCAGCTTGAAGAGCAGATCCTGGTTGAGGTAGACCGAGGCTGTCAGCGGGTCCTGGGCTGACGGTCGCAAGTGGCTCGTGACGCATACGGCTGCGGCCTTGCTCCCGTTCGCCACGGCCGGAACGGCTCTGGCGGCACGTCGTCATCGGCTCTGCCTGGTTGGGGGGCGACTGGGGCGCTCAACGCCTGAAACCTTGCCGCACACCTTGGAATGTAACGCGTGCTACATTCCGCCGCGTGACTGATCTGGAATCCGGAAGCCGCTGGCTCGTCCTCGTGATCAAGCTGCCCGCAGAGCCGTCCCGGCACCGGGTCGCGGTCTGGCGGGAGCTGCGCAAGGTCGGTGCGCTCTCGCTGGGCCAGGGCATCTGGGCCGTGCCGGACGTCCCGGTGTTCGCCGACGGCGTCGCACGCGCGCTCACGCTGACCGAGCAGGCCGACGGCCACGCGATGACCCTGAACGCCTCCGGGCGCAGCGCCGAGGACGCCGCCCGCTTCCAGGCGCTGTTCACCGCCGCCCGGTCCGCCGACTGGACGGAGTTCCTGGCCGACTGCGGCAAGTTCGAGGCGGAGCTGGCCAAGGAGATCCGGATCGCGAAGTTCACGCTGGCCGAGCTGGAGGAAGAGGAGCAGTCGCTGGAGCGGCTGCGGCGCTGGCACCGCGACCTGACCGCACGCGACGTGTTCGGCGCTCCGGAGGCGGCCGAGGCCGGCGAACGGCTCAGGCAGCGCGCGGCCGCCTGCGAGGACTACGCGGAACGCGTCTTCGCCGCGCTGCACCAGACTCCGGAGGGGGACCGGTGACCGCGCGGCCGGCTCCGCCCCGGCAGATGTGGCCGCTGTACGCGGCCGGGTTCACCACCGCCTTCGGCGCGCACGGCATCGCCGCCAACCTCGGCGGCCACAGCGCGGACGCGGTCACCTCGCTGCTGGTGCTGGGCGGCCTGCTCGCCCTGTACGACGGCGCCGAGGTGGTGCTGAAGCCGGTGTTCGGCACCCTCGCGGACCGCGTCGGCGCCCGCCCGGTCCTGCTCGGCGGCCTGGCCGCCTTCGCCCTCGCCTCCGCGCTGTACGTCCTCGCCGACAGCCCCGGCTGGCTCTGGGCCGCCCGCCTCGGCCAGGGCGCGGCCGCCTCCGCCTTCTCCCCGTCGGCGTCCGCGCTGGTCGCCCGGCTCAACCCGGCCGCCAAGCGCGGCCGGGCCTTCGGCAGCTACGGCTTCTACAAGTCGATCGGTTACACCCTCGGCCCGCTGCTCGGCGGGGTCCTGGTCTGGGCCGGAGGACTGCGGCTGCTGTTCGCGGTCCTTGCGGTGCTCGGCACCGCGGTCGCCGTCTGGGCCGTGCTTGCCGTTCCCGTCGTACCGCCGCTGCCCAAGGACCGGCAGACGGTCCTCGACCTGGCCCGCCGCCTCACCGAACCGGTGTTCCTCGCCCCGACCGCCGCGCTGGCCGCCGCCACCGCGGCGCTGTCGGTCGGGGTCGGGTTCCTGCCGGTGTCCGGCCGCGTGGCGGGGCTGGGCACGGTCGCCACCGGCGCCGCCGTGTCGGTGCTTGCCGCGACCGCGGCACTGGTCCAGCCGCGGGCCGGGCGCGCTCTGGACGCGGGGCGCCTGACGACACGCGCCGGCCTCACCGCCGGGCTGCTGCTCACCGCCGCCGGGCTGGCCTGCGCCATGCTGCCCGGTCTCACCGGCATCCTCTCCGCCGCCGTGCTGACCGGCGCCGGTACCGGGCTGATCACCCCGCTCGGCTTCGCCGCGCTGGCCGCGGGCACGCCCGCGGAGCGCCTCGGCCAGACGATGGGCGCCGCCGAACTCGGTCGCGAACTCGGCGACGCGGGCGGGCCGCTGCTCGTCGCCGCCGTAGCCTCGCTCGCCACCCTCACTTACGGCTACGGGGCGCTCGCGGCCCTGATCGGGCTGGGCGCGGTGGTCGCGCTCGCTCGCCGTCGCCGCGTGCCGGCTGTACCCGAGCCGGAGAGTTGAACGGTCTCCGGGTCAGTCCTGGTGCAGGTGGCGGCGCAGTACGTGCCGGAGGACGAGCGCGGCGACCAGGACGCCGAGGGCGATGAGCGCGTAGAGCTGGTAGCGGCTGATCTCGTCGTAGATCGCGGTGATGTGGCTGCCCGCCACATAGGCCAGAGTCGCCCACAGACCGACCCACAGCGCGGCACCGAGGGCGTTGAAGACCAGGAAGCGGCGCCAGCGCATGCCGCTGGTGCCCGCGATGATGCCGTTGACCTGGCGCAGTCCCTCGACGAAGCGGGCGACGGTGACGATCTTGCCGCCGTGGCGGGTGAAGAACTCCTCGGCCGCCTCGAAGCGCTTCGGCGTCAGGAACACATAGCGGCCCCAGCGGTGCACGAAGGCCCGTCCGTCGGTGTGGCCGATCAGATAGCCGACGTTGTCCCCGACGACGGCGGCGGCGAACGCGATGACCGCCACGGCCACGATGTTCAGGTCTCCCGCCCCCGCGTAGACCCCCGCGGCGATCAGGATCGTCTCCCCCGGCGCGGGCACACCGAAGTCCTCCACGAGGACGACACCGCCGACGGCCCAGTAGCCGTAGTGGGTGAGCAGCGGGGCCAGATGGGCCAGCGGGCCCGGCAGAGGCGGCGCCATGCCCCCACCGTACGCGGCCCCCTGGCCTGTGTGCCGGTCAGCAGGGCAGGGCGAGGACGACGCGGACCCCGCGCTCGGTGTTCTCGGCGTGCGCGGTACCGCCGTGGGCGGTGGCCACCGCCTGGACGAAGGCCAGCCCCAGGCCGGAGCCCTCGCCGGTGCGGCTGGCCTCGGCGCGGGCGAAGCGGTCGAACGCCCGGGGCAGGAACTCCGGCGGGAAGCCGCTCCCCTCGTCCGTGACGCACAGCCGCAGCCCGCCCTCGTGGACGGTGGCCGTGAGGCGGACGGTCCCGGTGCCGTGCCGAAGGGCGTTGTCGACCAGGTTGCCGATGGCGGGCCGCAGCCAGCGGTCGTCGACGTCGACGACCGCGCGGGGGGCGTCGACGGTCACGGCCCGTCCCTCCCGCTCGGCGGTACGCCGATGGGGGGCGACGGCGGCGCCGACGAGGTCGGCGAGGTCGGTGGGGGCCCGGCTGAGGTGCTGGGCGGTGCCGAGTTCCTCCAGGTCCAGCAGGGCGTTGGAGAGCTCGATCAGGCGCTGGACCTCGCTGTCCACCGAGCGGAGCGTCTCGGTGAGTTCGGCGGCGGAGCGGGGACGGTGCAGGGCGACGTCGAGTTCGGCGCGCATCAGGGTCAGCGGGGTGCGCAGTTCGTGACTGGCGTCCGCGACGAACCGGCGCTCGCGTTCGGCGGACGCCGCCAGGCGGTCGAGCATGTGGTTGAGGGTGTGGCCGAGCCGGGTGATCTCGTCGTCGCGGTCGGCGGGCACGTCAAGGCGCAGGTTCTGGACGCCGTCGGCGAGACCGGCGGCACCGCCGCGGTAGCGCTCGACGGGACGCAGGGCGGCGCGTGCGGTGCGGTAGCCGACGTAGGAGGCGGCGATCAGGGTCAGGCCGGAGGCGAGGGCCAGCTGGGCGAGGAGTTCACGCAGCGCCTCGTCGCGGTGTCCGCGTCGGACGGCGACGACCACGATCCGGCCCTGCCCGCCGACCGTGACGCGCTCGGCCTGCAGCCGCAGGGTGTCCGAGGTGATCGGCAGCAGGGAGCCGACGTCACGCCGGACGGTGACTCCGTGCGCGGCGGCGCCCAGCTCGGCCGGGGTCAGCAGCGACCGGCCGCGAAGGGCGTCGCTGGAGACCAGGACCCGGCCCTGTGCGTCGAGGACCTGCCGGAGGCTGCCGCTGGGGCCCGGCGGGAGCTGTCCTTTGGCCCGTACGGCCTGGTCGAGGCTGCGCTGGTACGTGGTCAGGTCGTCGTTCAGCTGCCGGTCCAGGGCGGCCTGGACCCGCCAGTAGACCAGGCCCGCCGCAGCCGCCAGCACCAGCGACATGGTGACGGCGACGGCCAGTACCAGACGGGCGACGACGGGCAGCCGCCGGAACCACGGCCAGGACAGTCGCCGCAGTCGCCCGGTGGGACGGCTCACGGGGCGGTCTCCAGGCGGTACCCGCGTCCGCGCAGGGTCGTGATCGTCGTACGGCCGAAGGCCCGGTCGACCTTGCCGCGCACCTTGGAGACGTGCACGTCGATCGCGTTGCTGCGCAGGTCGGTCTCGCCGTCCCAGACCTCGTCGAGCAGCTGGAGCCGGGTGACCACGCACCCGGCGTTCTCCATCAGCACCCGCAGTACGTCGAACTCCCGCCGGGACAGCTCCAGTTCGGCGTCCGCCCGCCAGGCCCGCTGCTGCTCGGGGTCGAGGACGAGGTCGCCGACCCGCAGCCGCCCGGACGACTCGGGGCGCCGCCGGGATATCGCCCGCAGCCGGGCCAGCAGCTCCTCCATCGCGAACGGCTTGACCACGTAGTCGTCGGCGCCGGCGTCGAGCCCGGCCACCCGCTCGCTGATCGCGCCACGCGCGGTGAGCAGGATCACGGGAACGTCGATGCCCTCGCCGCGCAGCGTCCGGCACACCTCGACGCCGTCCATGCCGGGCAGCATCACGTCCAGGAGTACGGCGTCCAGGCGCGGATCGCGGGCGGCGGCGAGGCCGGAGGGCCCGTCGTAGCGGCCCTCGGCGGTGTGGCCGGACTCGGTCAGGTAGCGGACGACCAGATCGGTCAGGCGGGTCTCGTCGTCGACGACCAGGCAGTGCATGCCGGTCAGGCTAACCGCGCGCCCGGCACACCACGGCCACCGGGAAGGCTTCATGGTCTGTTCATGTGACATCCCTACCGTCCTTCAGGTCGCGGTGCACCGCGGACCGCGACCGGTCCCCGTCCGACGTGCCGTGACGGAAGGGACCCCCATGCACGCATCGGTGCTCGCCGCCAAGGGCATCACCGACCACCTCACGGTCACCGATCTGATGACCCGCGGCGGTCTCGACGTCCTCGCCCTGCTGATCCTGGTCGGCCGGCTCTACCGGCGCCGGCCCAGCGTGCCCGCGATGCCGCTGGTGCTGGCCGCGCTGAACATCGGCCTGTTCGCCGCGATGAGCACGATCAGCGCAGGCAAGTTCCCGGCCGGGGTCGGCTTCGGGCTGTTCGGCATCCTCTCCCTGGTCCGGCTGCGCAGCGCGGCGTTCACCCTCCGGGACGTCGCCTACACCTTCGTCAGCCTGGTGATCGCCCTGTGCACGGGCCTGCCGCAGCGGCAGACCTGGCTCGTGGTCGCGCTGGACGTGGTGGTGCTCGTCGCCGTCCTCGTGGTCGACGACCCCACGTCGTACGCGCCGCCGACCCGGACGGTGAAACTCACCCTCGACCGGATCTACCCGGACCCGGCTGTGATCGCCGCCGACGTGGCCTTCCGCTTCGGTCAGGCGCCGCTGTCGGTGGTCGTGGACGAGGTCGACTACGTCCGTGAGACCACCCGGGTCTCCGCCCGTTACCCCGCCGAGCCGGCCGTCGCCGCGGACGCCGAGCCGACCGTCGTTTCGGACTCCGGGCCGAGTGAGCCGGTGATGGCGCCGTGAGCCTCGACTCGCCCCTGGCCGCCCGGTTGGGCCTGTCGCAGCTGCGCGGCGCGACCCTCGCCGAAGTGGACGCGGCGGCGGCGCTCCAGCACCGCGTGGACCGCAAGTACCTGGTCCCGCTCGACCGGGCCCGCCGCCTCGTCGCCCACCTCGCCGACAGCCACCACGTCCTCGACCTCGGCACCGGCCGTCGTACGACGAACTACCTCAGTACGTACTTCGACACCCCGGAGCTGGGCGCCTGGCGCGGCCACGTCCAGCAGCGGCGGCGGCGCTGGAAGGTCCGCACCCGCCTTTACGCCGAGGACGGACTGTGCCGGGTGGAGGTGAAGACGAAGGACGGCCGCGGCGCCACGGTCAAGCACGCCCTGCGGGTCCCGGCCGCCGAGTACGGCGAACTGAGCGGCTCCGCGGCCGAGTTCACCGAGTCGATGCTGGAGCAGGCTGGTGTCCCTGTCGCGGTCGAAGAGCTGTCCGCCGCCGTGGAGGTCCGGTACGTCCGCGCGGCCCTGGCCGACCTCCGCCACGGCAGCCGCGTCACCCTCGACTCCACCCTCAGCTGCCGTCGGGACGACCGCACCGCCGCACTCGACCCCGGGTATGTCCTGGTCGAGACGAAGGGCGGAGCGCGCCCCGCCCCCGCCGACCGGCTGTTGCTCGGCATGGGCGTCCGGCCGGTCTCGCTCAGCAAGTACGTCATCGGCCAGTCCCTGCTCACTCCGGGCCTGCCCGACAACGACGTACGCCGCCTCGCCCGCGCCCACTTCACCACCGAAGCGCACTCGGCACCGCTTCCGGCACCGCTCCCCGAAAGGATCCCCGCCGCATGAACGTCCTGCGCGGCGTCAAATGGCGCTATCCGCTGATCGCCCTGCTCGCCCTCGCGGCCGTGGCCATCAGCACCCTGCGGCCGCAGCTGGTCACGGCGGTCACCGCCGCGGTGAAGAACCCGAGCGCGACGGACCTGATCAAGCAGGACCCGCCGCCCCCGCTCTTCACGGACGCCGAGATCGCGGCGATCGGCAACGCGGCCGACGCCCAGCGCACGAAGGCCGACGCACTCTTCGCCGAGTGGCGGAAGGCCCACGGCACCACCCGCGACGACAAGGCGTTCACCGCCTGGGCGGCGCAGCAGGTCCCGGCCCCGCCGTCGGCGAAGCAGCGCACCGCCGAACTCCGCCAGGACCAGGCCCTCGCCAAGACCCGCACGGCGGCGGGGAAAAAGGCCGCGACCTGGCTGGAGCTGCACGGCAAGAAGGACGTCTGGAAGCTCTATCTCCACGACCAGCGCGAACTGATTCCCGCCGCGCGCGGCAAGACCGAGAAGGCCGCGCTGAAGGCGGCCCTGAAGCTGGCCAAGACGATCAGCGACCAGCTGGCGGCCAAGGACAGGCAACCGGCCCCGTTCGTCCTCGACCCGTCCCTCCGCCCGGACAAGCACATCACGTCCGGCGCCAAGGGCCCGTACTCCTACCCCTCCCGGCACGCGACCCGCTCCGCCGCGGCCGTGACCTTCCTCAGCGCCCTCTCCCCGCACCGCGCCGCGGACTACCAGTGGATGCAGGCCGAAGTCCTCTACTCCCGCCTCTACATGGCAGGCCACGTCACCAGCGACCTCACCGCCGGCACGCTGCTCGGCGACCTGATCGGCGACTACGAACTCTCCGTCAGCGGGCACTGAGCCGGCCGGCACCCGCCGACCTGCCGATCTGCCGAACCAGAAACTCGCCGGGGGTGTCTCCATGCCCTCCGGCGCGGCACCCGAAGACGCGGGATCGTGCGTCCATTGCCCCTGGTTGACCGGTCCCACGGGCAGGTAAGGGCACGACCGCCCGGCCGGAGGCGTCGGCAGCCCCGCCTCGCGGACCAGAAGTCGCCGAGCGAGGATCAGCCACCCGGAGCGTGGGCGGAGTTGTTACAGAGAGCTGACGTACCAGTCGAATCCCTTCTACCCTCTCACCTCATGGACGACTCTGGTCCTGGCCACCACCGACCGGCGGTGGTGGTGGCGAAGGTCCGAAGAGTCACGCATGAGCAGGCGCACCCCCCGTCCCGCTCGGGCTGGACAACAAGAAGGTTCCGCTGTTCGGCAGTTCAACCGGCCAGGAGTCGTCCCGGTGACGCGCGACGGACGTCGGGCACCGTCGACGGCCTTCGTACCGGCCGGAAAGGGTTCGCTGACCAGAATCGGCACGACCGACAGACTGCCTCCATTCACCGAATCCGGCATGGAAGGCATCGCCGCGGTGTAAAGAAGCGGCCACCGCGGCCATGGTGCCCCGGACCTTCCCGTCCGGGGCACCAGAGGTCGAAGGCGGGGCGGCGAAGACCTACTTGGGCGGCAGGCTTGCCGCGAAGGCGTAACCCTGGCCGATCCACTCGCTGAGAACCCCGTCCTCCGTGACGGCCGAGGACGCGACCACGACCCAGCCGCGCATCGGGCGGCCCGTCATGTCGAAGATCCGGGCTCCCGGACGGGCCAGTGCCGCGTCCGTGGCCTCCGGGCCCACCCGGACCATGAGGTCGTCGCCGGTCACTCCGACGGCCATGTTGCCGCTGTGCAGGAAGGCGACGCCGCCGAACATGCGCTTCTCGGTGATGTCCGGGTCGGCGCCCAGATGCCGCCGGATCCGCTCGGCGAGTCCTTCGTCGTACGCCATCATCCACGGCCTTCGTGATCGGTGAGCCGGTGTTCGAGGTCGCGCAGGTCCTTGGCGAGAGAGGAGCGGACCTGCCGGGCGGTCAGGGGGTCGGCCAGCCGCAGCAGGCCCCCTGGGCCGCCTCGAACCCGGATACCGGCCAGAGTTCCGCGCGGATGGGGCTCGAACGAGTACGTGACGTGCATCGGCATGGGGGCTGCCGTGGCGACCATGTCCAGCAGCCGCGGCGGGTCGTACCCGGCCACCCGCAGGACGTAGTGGATGCTCCGGCCGAGGAACCGGGCCGTACGGGTGACCTCGGCGCCCACGCCGAACCCGCCGGTGTCCGCCTCCCGGGTCAGCTCGGCCGTGCGGATGCCCTGGGTCCACTCCGCGTCGTGACGCCAGTCCATGGCGTACGCCGCGACCCGGTCGGGCGGCAGCGGGATCACCCGGCGCACCATCACATCGATTGCCACAGGGCCAGACTCCCAGCCGGTGCCGGAATGCGCACGACAGCGGACGGACGGTACCGAGGCCATTCGGAGGTGCTGCGGTGGCACCTGGCGCTGCGGGCTCGCACGCTGGAGCCCGGACAGGGACGACTCGCCACGCGCCATGCGAGGGCAGGGCCTTTCAGGAGGACGTGTGACCGCTTCGCCGCCCGCCACCGACGCGCCGCCGGCCCGGTACGACGACCTGCGCGCGCTGGTGATCAACTGCACCCTGAAGCGCTCCCCGGAGACGAGCAACACCCAGGGCCTGATCGACCGCAGCACCGCCGTCATGGACGCGCAGGGCGTGCACGTCGATGTCGTCCGGGCCGTGGACCACGACATCGCCACCGGGGTCTGGCCCGACATGCGGGAGCACGGCTGGGAGACGGACGCCTGGCCCGACCTGTACCGGCAGGTCATGGCGGCCGACATCCTCGTGCTGGCCGGCCCGATCTGGCTCGGCGACAACAGCTCCGTGACGAAGCGGGTCATCGAGCGTCTCTACGCCTGCTCCAGCCTGCTCAACGACGCCGGCCAGTACGCCTACTACGGCCGGGTCGGCGGCTGCCTGATCACCGGCAACGAGGACGGCGTCAAACACTGCGCCATGAACGTCCTCTACAGCCTCCAGCACCTCGGCTACACCATCCCTCCCCAGGCGGACGCCGGCTGGATCGGCGAAGCCGGCCCCGGCCCCTCCTACCTCGACCCCGGCTCCGGCGGCCCGGAGAACGACTTCACCAACCGCAACACCACCTTCATGACCTGGAACCTGCTCCACCTGGCCCGGGCCCTGAAGGATCTCGGCGGCATTCCCGCCTACGGCAACCAGCGCACCGCCTGGGACGCCGGCTGCCGCCGCGACTACGAGAACCCCGAACACCGGTAGAGCCACCAGGAGACGATCCCGGCCGGCCCACCTGGCTGTGCCGGTCTGGAGATGTCCTGTCTGTCCGGCACGGGTCCCTGCATTGAGGGCCGTCCCGTTGTGAACTCGGTTCGAAGACTGGAGGAGACGCCCGATGGCAGGTGGCGGACGGCCGTCGGGTCCGGCCCCGACCGGCGGGTCGCGGCGCCCGCGGCCGGATGAGACGTCGGCACCGAAACGGATGAAGCGGCTGCAGCGGCTGAGGCGCGTACGCGGCACCTTGGCCGCCGCCGCGGTTGCGGGCCGTGCCCGGACCCGTGCCACGGCGCAGCGTGTCGGGCAGTTGCCCCCGCCTCCGGGGCCATTCCGCCCCGGATTCTGGCGCAGCCCGATCCGCGGGCCCTGGCTGACCTCGGCTTTTGGGTTGGTCCTCCTGATCGGTATTCCGGTGCTGTTCATCACCGGACTGCTCTCCTACGCCGCCTACAATCCCGATCTGAGCCCTCTCAACGACGAGACCCCCGACAAGGGCGTCCTGGGCTTCTACCTCTTCGCCTGGCCCACACATCCCTACTGGCTCTACCGGCTGCTCCAGGGCGTCCACGTGACGCTGGGCGTGGTCCTCGTGCCGGTGCTGCTGGCCAAGCTGTGGTCAGTGATCCCGAAGCTGTTCGCATGGCTGCCGGTACGCTCCGTCGCCCACGGCCTGGAGCGGCTGTCCCTGCTGATGCTGGTCGGCGGCGTCATCTTCGAGTTCGTCACCGGAATCCTCAACATCCAGCTCTACTACGTCTTCCCGGGCTCGTTCTACCGCCTGCACTTCTACGGCGCCTGGGTGTTCATCGCAGCCTTCGCCGTACACGTGTGCCTGAAACTCGGGCGGATGACCCGGGCCCTGCGCTCGCGCAGCCTGCGGACCGAACTGCGCACCGGCCTCGCCCACACCGTGCCCGAACCCCCCGATCCCGACGGCCTGGTGGCGACCGCCCCCGCGCCGCCGACGATGACCCGCCGCGGCGCGCTCGGGATGGTGGGCGCGGGATCGCTGCTCCTCCTCGTCGTGACCGCCGGACAGAGCATCGGCGGGTGGCTGCGCGGCACAGCGCTGCTCGCACCGCACGACCGCGATCCGGGCAGCGGCCCGAACAGCTTCCAGATCAACAAGACGGCGGCGAAGGTCGGCGTCACCCCCGCGCTCGTCGGCCCCACCTGGCGCCTGGAGGTCCACGGACGCGGAGCGCCACAGATCCTCACCCGCGATCAGCTCCTGTCGATGCCCCAGCACGCGGCCGCACTGCCGATCGCCTGCGTGGAGGGATGGTCCACCGAGGACCAGCACTGGAGCGGCCTGCGGCTGGCCGACCTCGCCGCCCTGGCCGGGATGCCCGACGCCGCAAGCGTCCTGGTCCAGTCGATCCAGCCGCCCGGGCCCTTCACCAGGGTGGTGCTGCGCGGCAACCAGATCCACGACCCCCGAGCGCTGCTCGCCCTCCGCGTCAACGGCGCGGACCTCTCGCTCGACCACGGCTACCCGGCCCGCATCATCGTCCCGGCCAACCCCGGCGTGAACAACACCAAGTGGGTCCACCGGCTCACCTTCAGGGCGTGACCATGGCACGACTCGTCCGCTGGTACGGCTCCGGCCCTCTGCACCTGCTCGTCCTGATCGCCTCGTTCGCCCTGACCGGCTACGCCCTGGTGCGCCTGTTCGCCGTCCAGCCCTGGGCGGTGGCCATCTGGTTCGTCGGCGCGGCCGTCCTCCACGACCTCATCCTGCTGCCCCTGTACTCGCTGGCCGACCTCTTGGCCCTCGCCGTACTGCGGCACCGAGCCGACGCCGCCGACAGGCCGACGGTGCGGTGGATCAACCACCTGAGGGTTCCCGCCTTCCTGTCCGGTCTGCTCCTGCTGGTCTGGTTCCCTCTCATCTTCCGTCTGGCGGCGCCCTACCCCGGTGACACCGGCCTGTCCGACAGCGTCTACCTCGGCCGCTGGCTGGCGATCACCGGCGTGCTCTTCGCGGCCTCCGCGGCCCTCTTCGCCGTGCGACTGCGCCGCGTCCGCCGACCGGGCGGCGACGACGAGAGCCGACCCGCAGCCGGACAC
This sequence comes from Streptomyces sp. NPDC047061, assembly GCF_040643955.1. Lineage (NCBI taxonomy): Bacteria > Bacillati > Actinomycetota > Actinomycetes > Kitasatosporales > Streptomycetaceae > Streptomyces > Streptomyces sp. NPDC047061. Next base: position 18,143 of record NZ_JBEYVI010000070.1, on the reverse strand, counting down.
GGCACGGCACCGTGACAACGGACGAGGAGGAGCTCTACGACGCCGGCGAGGACCCGTACGCGCTCGCCCTGAGCCTCGGCGATGAACCCGTGTACCTACGACTGGACGACCGGCGTCGCATCCGGATGCCGGTCCGCCGCTGGCACGAGCAGCCCACGGCGGCCGACAGGACCGTGCTGGAACGCTGCACCGGCCCCGTCCTCGACATCGGCTGCGGCCCGGGTCGTATGTGCAGGGCACTCCTGCGCCGGGGAGTCTTCGCCCTCGGCGTCGACATCACCCCTCGCGCGGTCGCACTGACCACCGCCCTGGGTGGGCTCGCACTGCACCGATCGGTCTTCGACCGGCTGCCGGCCGAGAGAGGCTGGCGGACGGTGCTGCTCATCGACGGCAACATCGGCATCGGAGGCGACCCCCATGGCCTACTGCGTCGCTGCGGCGACCTCATCGCCCCCACCGGGTGCCTCGTCGTCGAGGTCGACCCCCATGACGTGGAGGAGCAGTGCTCCGCACGGTTCGAGGACGTCCGCGGCAAGGGCGGTCCGTCCTTTCCCTGGGCGCGGCTCGGGCGACCGGCGCTCCACCGGACCGCCGCCGGCCTCGCCCTCACGGTCACCGACCAGTGGACGAGCGGAGACCGCTGTTTCGCCGCTCTCGTGCACCAGGGATCGTCCTCGGAATGCCGTGATTCGGGACGAGGATGACGGCCATGACGGCCAGAGCCGGACCGCAGGGGGCGACAGCCGCCGCCGGGCCACGATCGGCGCGCCGCCCGGACGGGCGCGACAGGGCGGCGGCACGACCGCGGACCGAGGTCTCCGGCTCCGGTTCCTCCGGCACCCACGGAGTCACATGTCCGTGGCGGGCCAGTCCAGCAGTCGTGCCCCGATGACCGCGGTCTGGAGCATGTACCGGTGGGTCGGATCGGCGGGGTCGGCGCCGGTGATCTTGCGGATGCGTTCCAGACGGTACGTCAGGGCGCGCACGCTCAGGGAAAGACGGCGGGCCGCCTCGGTGGCCACGCAGCCGGAGTCGAAGTAGGCGGTGAGGGTGTCGAGGAGGGGCTCGGCGCCGCCGCGGGCCGTGACGAGCGGGCCCAGGGTGCCCTGGACGAGGTCGGCCATGGCCTGCCGGTCGCGGGTGAGGACGGGGTAGACCAGCAGGTCGGCGGCGCGCAGGACCGGCTCGTCGAGGTCGAGGCGCTCGGCGAGTTCGAGGGCGTTGAGAGCCTCTTCGTAGGACTGGACGACCCCACCGGGGCCGGGCTGGGGGCGGCCGATGGCGACCCGGCCGCCCTCGGTGGCGTCGTGCGCCTGCTTGGCGAAATACGTGAGGACGTCGGCCTGGTTTCCGGGGGCGATGCACAGCAGCCGGCCGTCCTTCGTGGTGAGCAGGACGCTGCGGTCACCGAACCGTGCGATGACGGCCTGCTCCACCCGCCTCGGCACCGGGTCGCCCTCGCCGTAGGCGGTGGTGCCCTGGGCGACGGCGACCGCGTGGGCGTGGGACAGACGCAGACCGAAGCGCTCGGCGCGTTCGGAGAGGCGCCCCAGGTTGCTGCGGCCGTACAGGAGGTCGTCGATGAACTCCCGGCGGGCCGCCTCCTCCTGGCGTACCGCGAGCAGCTGGGCGCGCTCGAAGCCCTCCGCGAACGCGTCGACGACCTGCTGGACGGCGGCGAGTGCCTCGTCGGCGGAGCCGGTGGCGCTGGGCCAGGCCGTGCGGGCGGCCGTGAGGTGCGCGCTGACCAGGGTGCGCAGTCCGTGGCCGGCCTCGGCGGCCTGTTCGCCGAGGGCACGACGGGAGGCGATCTCGTCCCGGGTGAGGCGCCGGCCGGTGGCGGAGACCTCCGCCAGGATGCGGTCGTAGCCGTCGAGGTACTGCTCAGGTATGTGTCGGTCCGTCACGCCGTCCCCCGAAATCTTGACGCGCCGCTGACGGTTTCTTAGCGGGTCACCGGCATCCAGACCCTAATCAACACTGCCGGACACCGGCAATGCGCGGGGCGGTTCCGGTCGTGGACCATGGCTCGCGGGGAGCACGGCGGATCGTTCCGGTGCCGGACACCGGCAGGCACCGGCACCGGAACCCGGAGTCGATCCGCGCCCCCGCGGACAAGAACGGCGCGGGCCGAGAGGGGGGGGCGGGAACATGCGGGCGTTTCTGGTGGCCGCGACCGGCCTGCCGACCATCCTCCCGACCGCGGCCCTGGTGGCGGTGGTCTGCTTCTGGCTCCCGACCCTGGCACATCTGAACGAGCCCTCCGGTCCGCAGCAGGACCGCGCCACGTGAGCCACGCCCCGCCCCCTCCCTTTCTCCTTCACGCCCGAACGCTCGAACTCCTCTACGCCTCAAGGACGTATGCCATGACTCCCATGACCAAGGGCATCGCCGCCGAGGCCGAGGCGCAGGGGAAGCCGGTCAGGGACATCGAGGCGGCGGTTGCCGGACAGGTCGGGCGCGCGGGGGGTTCGCCGACGCCTCCCTCTCGGCCCTGAACGGCAGCATCAGGGGCTGACCGGCCCGTGGTCCGGAGCCGCCGCACAGGGGACGGCGGCTCCGGACCACGTATCTCCTTCGACCTGCTGAGAGGGGTCCATGAGCACCGGCCAGGACACCCGTGTGTACGAGGCTTCAGGGACCGGCGCCTACGAGGTACCGCGTGCCCGGTTCACCGCCCAGGCCGCCGAATTCGCCGCGCTCCTCCACGACCACCACAGCGCCGAGGCCCGGACACTCACCACCGGAGCCGAGGCAAACCTACTGAAACCGGCCGGGCCGCGCGGCACACTGGCGGCCGAACAGGCCCTTCACTGGGACGAGTTGAAAGCCGCGTGCATCCGCACCCAGATCCTCGGCGGCCCGGACGGCGACCCTCTCACCCGCGCGGTCTTCGTCCTCGGCCTGCTCACCGCCCCCGACGCGCGCCGCGTTGCCGGCAGGGAGGAAGGGGCATGACGTCCTTCCTGATTCCCGTCGCCGCGGCCTTGCTGGTCGTGGCCGTCTGTACCGGCGTGCTGGTCCGCCGGGACCGGCGCCGGATGGCCGGGGGTGCCTGGGCCACACCCGACGCCGGACGGGCCCCCACCGAGACGGGGTGCCGCACGGGCAGGACTGACCTGTAGGCGCCGATGCGCGTGCACTCGGCACGGCGGTCCTTGCCGGACTCCGGCAACCTGCCGACCGAGCCGGTGCGCGTAACCGTTCTGTCAAAGACGCATCAAGAACAGGTATGGTTTCCACCGGTGTGCCGGGAAGCCTGGTCGGCGAACAGAGGTGTGATCTCTCTTCCGATCGGGGTGTCGCCGGTGGTGCTGGCCGCTGTCTTCGGGGTGACGCCGGTCGGCGACGGCTTCCGCGGGCCGCTGCTGCAGCCGGTCACCGGAGCGATCCCGTACCGCCCGTATCGCCCGTACCGCCTCGTGCAGGCCGCCCTCCGCCTGGCGGCGCTCTCCGCGACCGCCGTGCCTGCCGCCCTACTCGCCGCCGTCTCGCCGGCGGCGAAGAAGACGTTCGAGCCGCTCCGCCGACGCTTCGTCATTCCGCTGGTGACGCGCTCCGGCACCGGTGTACCCGTCGCCCGCAGGCTCGATGCCGAGGACCTGGTAGACAGCCCCGACGACGAGCAGGCTCCGGCGGACCCGCCGATCGCAGCAGGGAGAAAGACCGCCGTATGAGCGACTGGCAGAGCTGGGCGGCCGTGGCCGTGTTCGTGGGCACGTACGTACTGATCATCACCGAGCGTGTGCACCGTACCGCCGCGGCCCTCGGCGGGGCCGGACTGATGCTCGCGATCAGCGCCACCGACGACAGGGCGGCGTTCTACTCCGAGCACACCGGCATCGACTGGAACGTGATCTTCCTGCTGCTCGGGATGATGGCGATCGTCGGCGTGCTGCGGCAGACCGGCCTGTTCGAGTACCTGGCGATCTGGTCGGTCAAGCGGGCCCGGGGCAGACCGTTCCGGGTGATGGCGATGCTGATCCTCATCACGGCGACGGCGTCCGCGCTCCTCGACAACGTCACCACCGTGTTGCTGGTCGCCCCGGTCACCCTGCTGGTGTGCGAACGCCTCGCCCTGCCCGCCGCCCCGTTCCTGATCGCCGAGGTGTTCGCCGCCAACATCGGCGGCACCGCGACCCTGGTCGGCGACCCGCCCAACATCATCATCGCCAGCCGGGCCGGCCTGACCTTCAACGACTTCCTGGTGCACCTCGCCCCGATCGCCGCCGTACTGACGGTGGTGCTGCTGGCGCTGTGCCGGGTGATGTTCCGCACGGTGTTCGTGTACGACGAGGAGCGCGCCGCGCAGGTCATGACCCTGACGGAACGCGAGGCCATCCGCGACCCGCGCCTGCTCTGGCAGGGACTCGCCGTCCTGGCGCTCGTCGTCGCGGGGTTCGTCCTGCACCCGGTGCTGCACTACGAGCCGAGCGTGGTCGCCCTCCTCGGCGCGGGTCTGCTGGTCGCCGTGTCGAAGGTGGACACCCGGGACGTCCTGGGCGAGGTGGAGTGGCCCACCCTCGCCTTCTTCGCCGGTCTCTTCGTGATGGTCGGCGCGCTGATCGAGTCCGGGGTCATCGGCGAGCTGTCCCGTGCCCTGGCGGACGCCACCGGTGGCCGGGAACTCGGCGCCATGCTCACCCTGCTGGGCGGCTCGGCGGTGCTGTCCGGCGTCGTCGACAACATCCCCTACGTGGCCACCATGGCGCCCATCACCGCCGACCTGGTCAAGGACATGGGAGGCACGCCGGAGGGCCACCACGTGCTGTGGTGGGCGCTGGCACTGGGAGCCGACCTGGGGGGCAACGCCACCGCGATCGGCGCCAGCGCCAACGTCGTCGTCCTCGGCATCGCCGAACGCAACCGGCAGCCCATCTCCTTCTGGCAGTTCACCAGGTACGGCCTCGTCGTCACGGCCGCGACCGTGGCGATCAGCGCCCTGTACCTGTGGCTGCGCTACTTCGCCCTGGCCTGAGCCGGTTACCGGCGGGGTCGTTCAGGCGTCCGGCGTGCTCGGCGCGCCCGCCTTGCCCAGGAGCTCGTGCAGCAGGTGCGAGGCGGTGACGACACCGAGCAGGTGGGTGCCCGCCTTGTCCTTCGTGGCCACGGCGACCAACGGGCTGCGCACCCGGGCCATCAGCGCGGCGACCTCCAGCGCCGTGTCGTCCGGGTCGGCGATCGGCGGCGCGGCGGCGGAGCCGGACAGGCAGTCGCCGACCCGGCGGCCGGCCAGCGCCTGGCAGAGCCGGTCGGCGTGCTGCTCGTCGACCACCGCCGCGAGCGCGGGGTCCTCGACGACGTACGCCGGGACCAGCACCTTGACCATCTGCGAGGCGGGCAGGATCGCCTTCGGCGCCCCGTGTTCGTCCAGCACGAGCAGGGCGGGCAGCTTCTGCTCGGCCATCAGCCGCGCCGCCTCCAGAGCGTCACTGCCGACGCTCACCGACTGGTACTCCACCGCCAGGTCACGTGCACGCACGCTCGGCTCCCGTCTTCCCGAAACGTCCCTGGGCCCAGGTTCGTACCCGGCCCGCCCGTCGCGCCAGATCATCGGGCAGAAACATACGCAACCCGAACAACAACACGGGCGACCCGCGTCCCACCCCTCCGGACCGTCCGGTGCGACAGGCGTCAGGGAAGCATCAGTTCGCTGGTCACAGGCCATACTTCACGGGTGGGGCCGGTCGAGCCCCCAGCGGTCCGGTGCGGGGAGGGGACATCCGGTGAGCAGTGTCGGCGAGGGGCTGGGGAAGGTCGAGGTGCGGCTGAAGTGGGATCCGAGCCCTTTCGGGGAGCCGCCCCGCCACCTCGACATCGTCGCCGCGACCTACTCCGCGGACGACCCCTACGGGCGGCCGGTGTACATCGTGCACTACGACAGCCGGTCACCCGACGGCACGATCAACATGACCCGGCACAGCCGGACCGGCCAGGGCTTCGGCTACGTCGAGGTGATGGTGCTGGAGTTCGACCGCCTCGCGGCCGCCTACGGGCGGGTCGTGGTGGGAGTGGTCATCCACCAGGACGGCGGACGCCGGACCTTCGGCGACATCCACAACGCCGGGGTGCTGGTCGTCCAGCGCTACACCGAACTGCTGACCGACGACTTCACTCAGGTCGCCGACTCCACCGCCACCACCGTGGCCGAGTTCGTCAGGGACGGCTCGGGCGAGTGGGAGATGCACGAGATGGTCGAGGGGTCCGACAGCGACCCGGTGCCCTTCACCCTGGAGATGGGCAGCGTGCGCCGGCCCCGCGGCGGCCATACCCCGGAGGAGCGCCCGGCGGGGACGGTCTGAGCGCACCGGTCAATGCTGTCGATGCGCGCAAGTCACCCGTACGGGTACCTCGGACTGATCCGGGCAGCAGTCAGTGTTTCTCCACCGTGACGCTCGTTTGACGCTCCGAGCCCCTGACGGCGCCCTGCCAGAACCGAAAAACAGCCTCTGTGCTGCATCTTCTCTGACCTTCACGCAGGCTGACATCTGTCCGATGACCCACCACATGGAGTGCGTCGCGATTCCGGAGCCGGTCGGGAAGGGCGCCTCTCTGAGGTGTCTCCTGAGCCGGTACGCAAAGTGCCTGTACGACCGCCAGTCCATCAACAACCAAGGCATTGAGAGGCTGTTGAGCTCACGCGATCAGTTGATGGCGATATGTGAACTTGGTTCCGACCGGAGTTCAGTGACGCCCCTCTCGCCCCCCCCCGGCAGATGCCCGGTTCGGACGACCCATGCGTCTGTCCGAGCGTCTTCCGGGCGTGCCTTGAACGGGGAGGCATGCGCTGAGGGTATGCCGTTTCGAGCAAGGTGACCTTGGGACATGCGAGGAGATCAGCTGTGTACGCAGTGGTTCGGCGGTACGAAGGTGTGACAGATCCTGCCGAGGCGGGGCGCCGTGTGGACGAGGGGTTCGTCTCTCTCCTCCGCCAGGTCCCCGGCTTCGTGGCCTACTACTGGATCGACGCCGGGGATGGGGTGATGGTCTCCACCAGCGTCTTTGAAGACGAGGCCGGAGCCGAGGAGTCGGTCAAGAGGGCGGCGGGCTTCGTACGGGACCACCTCACGTCGCTGCTTCCCAACCCTCCGCAGGTCACGGCCGGCCAGGTCGTGGCTGCCGGACAGTGAACTACGCGGCGACCGTCGCGTACGTCGGGGGCCGGATGCCAGAGGAGCGCAGCGGTCGGCCGGATGCTGCAGGCCGCTGTCGGAGCCGGCCGTGCAGGTGCGGGATGCTGGGAGTCTTGGCGGTCACAGTCTGAGGGTGAACCAGGTGGTTTTCCCGCGTTCCTCGGGGCGGACGCCCCAGCTGTCGGCGAGGGTGTCGACGAGGACGAGACCGCGCCCGGATTCGTCGTCGTGGGAGGCCAGACGTGGTTGGGGCAGGTGTGGGCTGAGGTCGCTGATCTCGACGGCGCACTCGGAGGCGCTGCGGCGGAGGCGGAGGACGACAGGACCTTCCGCGTGCTGGACGGCGTTGGTGAGGATCTCGGAGACCAGCAGTCGCGCGTCGTCGGCCCGTTGGGCGCAGCCCCAGGCGGCAAGGGTCTCGACCACGAAGGAGCGGCCCGCGGCCACCGAGGAGGCGGTGGCCGGCAGTTCTGTACGGGCGGTGTCCAGCGGGGCGGCGGGGAGCTGGGTCAGGAGCAGGGTGACGTCGTCGTCGTGGCCCTCTGCGTCGGGCAGCAGCGCGGTGAGGACCTGGTCGGCGGCGGCGTCGAGGCTGCTGGTGCGGGTGAAGGCGTCGTCGAGGGCCGCGGTGAGTTTGTCGATCTGGTGCTCGATGTCGCTGCCGGGGGTCTCGACCATTCCGTCGGTGTACAGCACGAGGGTGGCGCCGGGCGGGATGGCCGAGCTGGACTGCTGATAGAGGATGTCGCCGACGCCGAGAGGCGCGTTCACCGGCGCGGGAAGTCTGCGGCAGCCGCCTTCGGGATCGGTGACGAGGGTGGGCAGATGACCGGCGGAGCACACGGTGACGGATCCGGCGTCCGGGGCGATGACGAGGTAGCAGCAGGTGACGAGCTGGTCGGGGACGTCGAGGTCGGCGACGACCGCGTCCAGGGCCTGCATCAGCTGACGGGGCTGCATGGCGGTCTTGGCCAGGGCGTGGGCGGCGGAGCGCAGCTGGCCCATGACGGACGCCGCCTCCAGACCGCGGCCCATCACGTCGCCGATGAGGACCCCGACCCGGCCGGCGCCGAGCGGGATGAGGTCGAACCAGTCACCGCCCACGCCGGCGCCCTGGGTGGCGGGCCGGTAGCGGCTGGCGGCGGCCAGGCCGGGGATGGCGGGCGGGGTGCCCATGAGGCTGCGCTGCAGGGTGAGGGCGATGTGCTGCTGCTGCCGGTACAACTCGGTGAGTTCGGCCTCCGCGCGCTTTCGGTCGCTGATGTCGCGGACGATGGCGCAGGCGCCGATGACGGTTCCGGAGGTGTCCCGGGTCGGCCACAGGGTGACATCGACATCGAGCAGGGCGCCGGTACTGGTGACCCGGAGCGTTTCGAAATGCTCGATCTTCTCGTCCTGTCTCAGCCGCTCCAGCAGGTGGGTGATCTCGTCCTTGCGTTCCGGCGGTGCCAGCATGGACACGTGCTGCCCGATGGCTTCCTCGGCCGAGTAGCCGTACAGGCGCTGGGCGGCGGTGTTCCAGTAGGTGATGCGGCCGTCGAGGGTCTTGGCGAGGATCGCGTCCTGGGAGGACTCCACGAGCGCGGCGAGCTCGGTGATCCGTGCCTCGGCGGCCTTGCGTTCGCTGACGTCGCGTACGGCGGCGGAGACGAGGAGGCCGTCGGTGGTTTCCAGCGGGCTGAGGCTGATCTCGACGGGGAACTCGGTGCCGTCCTTGCGCAGTCCGTGCAGTTCCAGTCCGGCGCCCATGGGACGCACCTGACGGTTGGTGGAGTATCCGTCGCGATGCCGGGTGTGGTTGGCCTGGAACCGTTCGGGGACCAGCAGATCGACGGGACGGCCGAGGAGTTCGTCGCGCCGGTAGCCGAAGAGGGCTTCGGTCTGGGCGTTGACGAGGGTGATGGTCCCGGTGTCGTCCACGATGACCATCGCGTCGGGGGCCGCTTCCAGCAGCGCCCGGAACCTTTCTTCGGCGGCCTTGCGTTCGCTGACGTCGCGTACGGCGGCGGAGACGAGGAGGCCGTCGGTGGTTTCCAGCGGGCTGAGGCTGATCTCGACGGGGAACTCGGTGCCGTCCTTGCGCAGTCCGTGCAGTTCCAGTCCGGCGCCCATGGGACGCACCTGACGGGTGGTGGCGTAGTCGTCGCGGTGGGTGGCGTGCTGGTCGCGGAACCGGCCGGGGATGAGGATCTCGACGGGGCGGTCGAGGAGTTCGTCGCGGTGGTAGCCGAAGAGGGTCTCGGTCTGGGCGTTGACGAGCTTGATGGTTCCGGTGTCGTCCACGATGACCATCGCGTCGGGAGCCGCTTCCAGCAGCCCCCGGAAGCGGTCCTCGGCTGCTCCGGGCGCGCTCGTTCGGCTCGGGGTACCGCGTCGGCGGTGGGCCTGCTGGGCAGCTCCTGCCCTGTCTATCGGCTCTGACGTGACCGTGTCGCTCATGGCGGCCCCAACTGACTGTCAGGTTGCGGTGAATCGGTCCATCCCAGCGCATCCCGGTCACGCCCGCCTCGGCCTGCCGCTTACTGGCCCCGATACGGCCGTACTCGCCTGTTTGCGACCGGACGCCGTTGCTGTCTGGCGGAGTCGAGAGGGGCAATGTGCTGCTGCCCGGTCAAAATGCCGCGCTGATAGGGGGGTTGGCCGCCATACCGGTAGGTTGGGGCTTGGTGTGCGCTCGACCCGTTGGGGTGTGGAGGCGTCAACGACAGTGACGGCCGGGACACCTGGGCGGCCTGCGACGCGGAGGGCGGCGCGTTCGAGGGGCGCGCCTACGACACCCTCTACCTCGACTGCACCGAGCATTTTCAGCGTGCCGTCCTCACCCAGGAACGGCAACGCTGAAAATGCTCATGGAGTCGAACGCCGAAATGGAAGCAGCCGGCGCCGGGACGGCTACCTCTCTGCCGCCCTCAGACGCTGGGCCGCCGTGTCACCGCGCCGGCCGACCGGTATGACACCTGTCGCGGCGGCGAGGCCGTATGCGGGCATGTCGACGTACACCGATTCGTAGGAGCCTGCCGGGACGATGAACGTCTCGTGCCAGATGCCCACATGACCCTTGCCGGCACGTGCTCGCCGGTTGAACGCCGCCCATGCGGGCCGGTGTTCCTTGTCCTGCTGGTGGGCGTAGGCGAGGAGCCGTTCCTTGTCGGACCAGTACTGGACGACGTAGAAGTCCCGGAGGCCGCCGTAGAGCACCTTGTAGCCGAGAAGCCCGCTGGACTTCTCCTGCGACAGTTCGCGGAGCATGCGAGGCATCGACATGAATGCCGGAAACCAGCTGGAGAATGCTCGCAGCCGGTTGATCCGCAGCCCGATGTGGAAGACGACGACGTCGCCTTCGGCGGCGGCGGTGTTGCGACCCGGAATCACTTTCTCGGACATGATTCTCCTCTGGCCCTTCTTGGACCCTTCTTGGGCCCTTCTCGCGATGGTTCAGGTCATGGCCGGGCCAGCGATCGGAACTTCGAGCGAATCGCCCAGAAGTGGATCACCAGCCCGATGCCCCAGCCGAGAATCGACCACAAGGGCCAGAAGAAGTGGTCGGGTGTGAGAATCGCCCACAGCACCACCTGGGCCACATTGGCGATGACGTACCAGAAGAGGTGGATCCGCAGTCCCCACCTCATGGCCTTCTCGCTCTTCTGCATTTTCCCTCCCATGGTTCAGCGGATCGGTGCACTTCCAGCGACCGGCGGTGCTATTGCGGGAGCGTCTGTTCCTGGGCGGCTGTCTCGATGAGGGCCACCGTCGCGCCCGGCCGGGAGACGAACACCATGTGCGAAGCACCCTCGACCACCTGGGTCTTCGCGTCGGAGCGCTGGGCCATGAACTCCTGCGTCGCCGGTGGGATGATCCGGTCGGCGCCGCTGATCAGGTTGTAGCTCGGGATGGTGTGCCATGCCTGCGGCCCGGTGGCGGGCTCGCCCAGGGCGGCACCGGTGGCCGGGCGTTGCGTGATCGAGTAGAGGGCGGCTTCCTCCGCCGACACGTCGGCCGCGAAATGGGGATGAAAGACTTTCGGGTCGATGTAGAGGTCCACCTGTCCGTCGGGCAGCGGCACCGGCTTCAGGGACTCACCCACGGTGCTGCCCGGGAACCGCTCGACCAGGGCTTGCGCGCTCTCGCCCGTCTCCGGCACGAACGCCGCCAGGTAGACCAGTGCCTTCACGTTCGTGTTTCCCGCGGCGGCGGTGGAGATGACCGCACCGCCGTACGAGTGCCCGACCAGCACGATCGGTCCCTCGATGCTCTCCAGCAGCGCCTTGACCTGGGCCGCGTCGAAGGCGAGCCCTCGAAGTGGATTCGGCGCGGCGACCACTGGATAGCCGTCGGCGACAAGCCGCTTGGCGACGGCGTTGAAGCCGCTGCTGTCGGCAAAGGCTCCGTGTACGAGCACGATCGTCGGTTTCCCGCTCACCATGGACCAACCCCTTCTTCGGATGACGGCTCGAACCCCGTTTGCGGCGCAAAGCTAGGACGTCGCACTGGACGGGAATGGAATGAGACCGGGACCCGGTTCCGGGTGGGCTTCACTGGTCATTCAGTCGACGTCAAGCCGGTTCGGCCAATCTGAGCGCCTCGGAGGACAGACGACTGGGGGGTTGCCGATGGTGTCGGACGAGGAAGCCGATGTGGTGGTGATCGGGTCGGGTATGGGCGGTCTCGCGGCGGCGCGCACGATCGCGCAGTTCGGCGGGAAGCGTGTTCTCGTCCTCGAACAGCACTACACGCTCGGTGGGATGACGCACGAGTTCTCCCGCGCCGGGCGCTACCGCTTCGGCACCGGACTGCATTACATGAGCGCGAGTGCCGGCCCGTTCCTCGGGTTCATGACGGACGGAAGGGCGCAGCTCTCGCCCCTGCCGGACGAGTACGACGCACTGCACTTCCCGGGGTTCGACTTCACCGTCCCCGCCACGAAGGAACGGTTCCGTGAGCGTCTGAAGGAACGGTTCCCTGCCGAGTCCGGCGCGATCGACCGCTTCTTCCGGACCACGCGCTGGGCCATGGCCGGGCTGACCGCGCACAATGTCCTCGCATCGTTCCCCGCCGGCGTACGGAAAGCGGGTGCGCCCGTCGTCGAGCGGCTCTTCCCGTCGGCGTTCCGGTCGTTGCGGGACCAGGTCGCCCGCAGTTTCCGCGATCCGCGGCTGCGGGCCGTGCTGGCCGCGCGATGGGGGCTCTACGGAACTCCGCCCGCGTCGAGCGCGTTCGGCTACCACGCGGCGGTCCCGCTGACCTTCTTCATGGAAGGCACCGCACATCCCGTGGGCGGCCCGCACGAGCTCAACCGGGTCGTGCTGGAGATCCTGCAGCGGTACGGCGTGGTGCTGCGCTCCCGGCAGGCGGTTCATGAAGTCGTCGTCGAGGACGGCAAGGTGGCCGGCGTCGAGGTCGAGGACACCGCCACCGGCCGCCGCTACCGCGTGCGGACGGACACCGTCGTGTCGGCGGCCGGAGTGCGGAACACGTACGCACTGATCGGCAAGAGCCACGAACTGGCGGAGCTGCCCGAGGAGCGGTCGGCGGTCATGCTGTTCCTCGGACTCGACCGGTCGCCGGCCGAGTTCGGACTGCGCGGCGAGAACCACTGGTTCATGCCGGATCTCGACGAGTACGACGGCGTTCATCGCCCTCCCGGGGAAGGCACGCTGTACGTCTCCTTCGCCTCGCTCAACAACCCGGCTGCCCGGTTCCACACGGTGGAACTGCTGGAACTCGTCGATCCGAAGGTGGTCGACCAGTGGCGCGGAACGCCCGAGAACGAACGACCGGACAGCTACCGGAAGTTCAAGGACGAGCTGACCGCGCGGCTGATCGCCCGCCTGGAGGAACGCTGGCCCGGCTTCCGGGAGCGCATCGCATTCGCCGAACTGGCGACGCCGCTGTCGTTCGAGACCTATCAGCACAGCGTGCGGGGATCCTTCTACGGACTCGCGGCGACTCCCCAGCGGTTGCGTTCGGCGCGGGCGGGATGCCGTACTCCGGTCAAGGGGCTGTTCGTGGCCGGGCAGGACGCCTGGGGTTCCGGCGTGGTGGGGGCGCTGGCGGGCGGGCTGATGGCGGCGAACGCGGTGCTGAAACCACGGCAGTTGGGGACGATGTGGCAGGCCATCCGGGCCGGTGGGGTGACCCGGGATCCGGCCACGCCCTGGGAGGGGTATCTGCGCGTCGCCGGCATCGAGGTGCTGACCCCGACGGTCCGGAGGATCCGCTTCGCACCCCTGGCCGGGGACACGATGCCGTTCGCGTTCGCCGCCGGGCAGTACGTGAAGGTCGACCTGCCCGTCGCCGTCGAGCCGATCGAACGGTCGTACTCGATCTGCAGCAGTCCCGGGGAGAGCGGCTTCGTCGAGATCGCTGTGAAGCACGAGCCGGACGGGCTGGGCTCGGGGTTCCTGCATGAGGAACTGGAGGTCGGGTCGGCGTTGCGGGTGAGCGGCCCGCACGGCGAGTTCACCTGGGAGCCGGGCAGCGAGGCGGACCCCCTCCTGCTCATCGCCGGGGGCGTCGGCATCACCCCGCTGATGAGCGTCCTGCTCGCGGCCGCCGACGCCGGTCACACGGGGCGGATCGTCCTGCTGGCGAGCTTCAGGACCGAGGACGAGGTGGTGTTCGGGCCGGAGATCGAAGCGCTGCGGTCCCGGCTGCCGGGGCTGGAGGTGTCGGTCTTCGTCACCGGCCGGCAACAGCGCATCGGTCTCGACGAGTTGCTGCCGTACGCGGGCCCGACGACCCGCGCGCACCTGTGCGGTCCCGCGCCCATGATGCAGGACCTGATCGGCCGCCTGCGGGAACTGGGGGTGCCGCGCGAGGCCATCCGCACCGAGGCGTTCGTGTCGGGCCGCAGCAAGGAGACCCGCCGCGAGAAGGCGCACGCCATCGCCGTCGCCGCCGCGGCGGCCGGGGTCACCGAGTTCATGATCGGCACGGTGGGCGGCGCCCCGGCGTTCCCGTGCAGCCCCGGGCAGTCGGTCCTCGACGCCGCCAACGCCGTCGGCGTCGCGTTGCCCCAGTCGTGCGGCGAAGGCGCGTGCGGCACCTGCCGGGTGCGGGTGCTCTCCGGCACCTACGAGACCGACGACCGGGGGATGTTCTCCGCCGACGAGCTGGCGGCGGGCTGGCGGCTGGCCTGCCAGACACTGCCCACCGAGGACCTGGTGATCGACCAGTAGGACGGGCCGGCCGCGGTCACTGTCCGCGCCGTCCCGTCGACAGCACGACGGACAACGGCTTCTGACCCCAGCCCCTCCGGCTGACTCCAGCCCCTCCGGTCCGGTGGCACTCGGCGCGCTGCCCGGCTGAAGAACCTGCCGCGATCACTGCTCTCGTCCCTGGTCGTTCGCTGCGCCCTTCCGGCCGGTGATCAGCAGCGGTCGCCTTCCCTTCCGCGCGGCCTCGGTCACCACGGGCATCGGATGGCGGCGAGGGCGACCCGGGACTCGGAATGGAAAATTGGAATGGCCTCCTCCGACGCATCCCTGCGTCTGCAGGTTCTCGGTCCGTTGCGGGTCTGGCGGGACGGTGTGGAACTGGACGCCGGTCCTCCGCAGCAGGCGTATCTGCTCGCCGTCCTTCTCGCCCGTGCGGGCGAGCCGGTCAGCATCAGCGAGTTGGTCGACCTGATCTGGGCCGAGGACGTCCCCGCCTCGGCGGTCAACATTCTCCAGAAGTACGTCGGCGCGCTGCGGCGGCTGCTGCAGCCGGCGTTGCCCGCGCGGGAACCCGGCTCGTACCTGCAGCGCCGCGGTAGCGCGTACCTGTTCGTGGCTGCCCCCAGGACCCTGGACGTCGTCAGGTTCCGTGAGCTGGTCGAAGCGGCCGAGGGCGACGTCGCGGAGCAGCGGCTCGCCGCCGCACTCGACGGGTACCTGGAAGCGGTGGGGCTCTGGCACGGCCCGGCCGGCGACGGGGTCGCCTACGGCTCGACCGGTATGGCGATCTTCGCCGGGCTGGACGACGAGTTCCGCCACGCCTGCGTGGCGGCAGCCGAGTTGGCGACAAGGCTCGGCCGGCCCGAACGGGTGCTCCAGTCCTTGCACATGGCCGCCCGGATGGCGCCGTTGCACGAGAGAGTGCAGGCGAGTCTCATCGCCGCCCTGGCTGCCGCCGGCCAGCCGGCCGAGGCACTGTCGGTGTTCCGGACCGTCCGCGCCCGGCTGGCCGAGGAACTGGGCGTCGACCCCGGACCGGCATTGGCGGCCGCTCACCAGCGGGTGCTGGAACGGGCACCGGCCGAGGACATGCCCCATGAACGGGAGGACATGCCCCGGGAACGGCCGGCGGCGCCCACCACCGGGGCGTCGACTGCCGACCGCCTGGTCGGCCGTCTCGGGGAACTGGCGGTGGTGCGGCACGCGGTGGAATCGGCACTCGCCGGATCGACGGGGCTCGTGCTCGTCGAAGGAGAACCCGGAGTGGGCAAGACCCGCCTGCTGGAGGAGGCCGGCGCCGAGGCGAACCGGCGTGGCGCGCTCGTCGTCTGGGGCCGTTGCCTGCCGGGGGACGGCACGCCGTCGATGTGGCCGTGGGCGCATGTCGTCGGCGCCCTCCTGGACGATGTGCCGGCCGTGGCGCGCGAGGACTGGCAGGCGGGCGAACTCGGCCGTCTCGTGACACCGCGCGGCAGCGGCCGTACGACGCCGACGCTCCCGGAGAGCGGCGTGCGGTTCCGCCTCTTCGAGCAGGCTGTCGGGCTCGTCCGCCAGGTATCGGCGCGGCGACCCGTGGTGCTCGTCGTCGACGACCTTCAGTGGGCCGACACCGCCTCGCTGGAGCTGCTCGGTCACCTGATGGCTCGGCTGCCGGGCGGCACCGCCGTGATCGGGGCGCTCCGCGACCGCGCGCCCGCGCCGAGCCCGGAACTGGGGCGGCTGCTCGCCGCGGCGAGTCGGCTGCCCGAGCATCGCAGGATCCCGCTCGGCCCGCTCGGCCCGGCCGAGGTGGCCGAACTCGTCCGCCGTGAGACGGGGCAGGACCCCGGCCCGGGTGCCACCCGCCTCATCCACACCCGCACCGCCGGCAACCCCTTCTTCGTCCGCGAGCTGTCCCGGTTTCTCGCCGACGGCGACGTCCTCACGGAGGCCACCGCGGCCCGGACCGCGGTACCGGCCACCGTCCGGGACGTCGTTCGCGACCGGATGACCGCACTGAGCGCCGACGCCGGCAGCCTGTTGCAGATCGCCGCGCTGATCGGCCGTACCGTCGACCTCGCTCTCCTCGCCCGCACTGCCGGTCTCGACCACCAGGCATGTCTGGACCGCCTGGAGGCGTGCGAAGGGCTGGGCCTGCTCGAACCCTCGCCCGGCGACCCCTACTCGTTCGGGTTTCCGCACGACCTGGTCCGCGAATCGGTGGTCGAGACCATAGCGCCGCCGCGCGCGGCCCGGCTGCACCTGCTGATCGCCGACGCCCTGGAGCACAGGGCCGCGGACACCGAACTGGTGGCCGAGCGCCTCGCCCATCACCTGTGGTCCGCAGGGCCGCTCGCGGATCCGGCCCGCACCGCGACCGCGCTCGTCCGGGCCGGCCGCTGCGCCGCCGCCAAGCTGGCACTGGAGGCAGCCGCGCGCCGACTCCACTCGGCCGCGCGGGTGGCGCGCACAGCTGGCCTGGCGGAGTTGGAGCTGGCCGCCCTGTCCCTGTTCACCGCGGTGGACGGCATGCGGGCGGGATACGTGGGCTCGGCGGTCGACATGCTGGAGCGGGCCGAACACCTCTCCCGTGGACTGAACCGGGAACGGGAGGCCGCCGACTTCCTCTTCTCCCGCTGGGCCGCTTACGCCCAGGGCATACAGCTGGACCGCGCCGGCCGGTTGGCCGGTCAGCTGCTGGCGCAGGGGGAGGCGTCGGACGACTCCGCCGTGCGCGCCTACGGCTGGTACGCCTGGGGCATCCACCAGTGGGGTGTCGGCAACATCGGAGAGGCGTTCCGGTACCTGAGCCGGACCGACTGGACCGTTCTGGACGACCTGGCCCACCATGAGGAGGACCCGCTCCGGCGCGATCTGCGACTGCTCGCGGCCGGGATGCTCGCGATGATGACCGCACTGCACGGGGACGCCGACGCGGCACTGGCCCAACTCGCCACGATGAAGGCCGCCGCGGGGGACGACCCTTACGCGATCACGGTCTGGGCGGCGTACTCCGCCAGAGTCGCCGCTCTGATCGGCGACCCGGCACGGGCGCTGCGCGCGGCCGAGTGCGGGATCGACGTGGACCCCGCGTTCTCGTTCGGCTTCCTCGGCGCCTACCAACGGCTGGCCCGGTGCTGGGCGCGTGCCGTGACCGGCGAGGACCCGGTCGGCGCAGCCGCGGAGGCGCAGGATCTGATCGTCGCGTCGCTCTCCGACCCGCCACGCTCGGGCCTGGCCACCTGGTACGGGCTCCTCGGTGAGATGTGGCTGGCAGCCGGAAAGCTGGACGAGGCCGACGCGGCGCTCGACCGGGCGGACGCGGCCATCGAGACCTACGGCCAGCGCTACGCCGAAAGCCTGCTGCTTCTGCTCCGGGCACGGGTGCTGCAGGCACGCGGCGAGCCGGTCGCCACGGTTCGGGCCGTTGCCGAGCGGGCGCACGCACTGTCCGTCGAGCGCGAGGCCCACCTGTTCGCCCACCGTGCCGAGGAACTGCTGGCCGAGCTTGCGGACAACACGTCCCGCTGACACCCGCGTTCACGACGCCCACCGCCGGTGAGCCGGGCCGGATCACACCGGGCTCCTGCAGATCGGGAACCTGGTTCCGCCACGACAGCACCGCCCAGTCGGTCGACCCAGTGGTCGCCCTGGCGGATGGACCCAGGCCGCAAAGGAACCGTAAAGTGGCTACGCCGCAGCCGATCGTGGTCGGCCCGGGAGTGGGGGTAGGGGTGGGCATGGCTTCCTCCGGCGGACATCTGCGTCTGCAGATTCTCGGTCCGTTGCGGATCTGGCGGGACGGTGTCGAACTGGACCCCGGGCCTCGGCAGCAGTCGTACCTGCTCGCGGTGCTGCTCGCCCGCGCGGGCAA
>NZ_JBEYVI010000069.1:0-35475 GCF_040643955.1 Streptomyces sp. NPDC047061 | reverse complement strand
CAGGCCAGTGGCGAAGGAGTGCAGGAAAGGCAGGTCGGCCGCGCGGGTCCGGGCGATCCAGGCGTTCAGCCGCGCGGGATTGCCCGCTGCGGGGGTGAGGAGTGCGGCGAAGTCGCTGATCTGGGTGGCCAGGGCGGTCATCTCCGGGCAGGCGGCGGACAGTTTGTCGCGTAGCGCGGCCTGTTCCTCCTTGAGAGGGCGGTACGTGGATTGATGTCCCTTTCGGCCCTTCGGGGGGCGGGTTGGCGCCTGCCTGAAACGGATGCGATACCAGCCTGGCCTGATCGACGGGTTCATTGCCGAGACCGGACTGATGCTGGCCCGGACGTGGCATCACCTCCGAACCCGATGCGTCATAGCGCCGATCCACGTCGTCGCTTGCCTGTTCGCGGAGCCGGGCCGGGTCATCCGCGTTGGTCGCGGTGTGGGTCTGACCGCGAGAGTGGTGGGCGACATAGACGGCCATGGAAAACCGGTAGCGCCGATGAAGGGCTGTTCGTTACCGTCCCCGGGATGGAAATCGAGGTCAGGGAAGTCTTGGACGGCCGCCGGGAGGGCGACCCGGTTTGGGCACTGATCGATGAACTTGGCCAGAGCGACTGGGTGCGGTTCACCGCGGGATTCCACCTGAGTTCCCACCTGCTCGCCGCGTACTCACCGGACACACTGCTGATGGGCTTCTGCCGCTACGTCGTGCAGCCCATAGGTCCTGACACCGGCTGCCCGCCCATCACCGTCCAGGGGCAAGCGGTACACGAAGCGAAAATCCTCGCCTTCGGCGTTCCCGAGCGGTGGCGTCGGCGGGGTGTGGGGACCGCCTTGCAACGAGCGGTCATTGCGGCGGCCGGCAGGCAGGGCTGTCACCAGGTCAGGTCGCACAGCTCGGGCGAGAACGTCGAGAACCACCAGCTCAAACTGCGGCTCGGCTTCGCCGTTCACCCAACCGTCCGGGACGACGATGACAGGGGCTGCTATTTCATCCTTCCGCTGCCCCGGCGCGGCTAGCTCAATCGTCGCTGTTCATTGCCGCCGCGCCAGCGCGTATGCGAGTTGATACGTGACTTGTCGTCACCTGATCATATGGAACTATGGCATCCCAGCCGGTCGGCGGGCTCGGGCGTGCTGGGCTGGACACCGTGAGCGAGCGAAAGCCCTACAAGAGTGACCTGTCCGACGAACAGTGGGCGCTGGTCGAGCCGGTGATCACCGCGTGGAAGGCCGCGCACCCCTCCGTCAGCGGCCATCAGGGCCGGTACGAGATGCTGGAGATCGTCAACGCGCTCCTCTACCAGGGCCGCACCGGCTGCCATTGGGACCTGCTTCCGCACGACCTGCCGCCGCGCGGCGCGGTGATGTACTACTTCACCAAGTGGCGCGACGACGGCACCGATCAGACCGTCCATGATCTGCTGCGCTGGCAGGTGCGGGAGATGTCGCGGCGCAAGGCGGACCCGAGCCTGGTGGTGATTGACACCCAAAGCGTGCACGCGGCGGCCGGGGTGCCCGCAGAGTCGACGGGACGTGATGCGGCAAAAAGAGTACCGGGCGCAAGAGACACCTCGCCGTCGACACCCTCGGCCTGCCGGTGATGATCACGGTGACACCCGCCGACACCACCGACCGCGACGCCGCACGAGAGATCCTCTGGCGTCTGCGCGTCATGCAGCGACAGATCACCCAGGTCTGGGCGGACTCCGCCTACGCGGCCAGCTCACCAACTGGTCGGACGACTTCCTGCACATGACGCTCAGGACCGTCTCCCGGCCCCGCGGGGCCAAGGGCTTCGTCGTCCTGCCCCGGCGCTGGAAAGTCGAACGGACGCTGGGCTGGATCATGAAAGCACGACGAAACGTGCGGGACTACGAACGTCTGCCGCAGCACTCGGAAGCTCACCTGACCTGGGCACTCATCACGGTCATGACCCGCCGGCTCACACGGCGGGCACTTCACCCCAAGTGGGCGAAGAAACAGGACGTCAGCCCGGAATCCTGCGCAGGTACTGGGTGAGAGTCCGGCCAGGAATCGACCCGGAGGGCACACGGCCGACAGGGATTCCTCCCATGGCCTCATAGAAGGGCTCGGCGTTCGGGTCTGCATCGATGGTGAACCGCGTGAACCCCAGCGCCTGGGCCGTCTCTACCGCATGCGTGAACAGCACACGGCCGATGCCCTGCCCGATCGCATCCGGATCGACGAACATCATGCCAAGGACACCCTGCGGCGGCTCACCCTCCAGGGTCGTGAAGCCCAGGATGCTGCCGTCCCGCTCCGCAACAGCCGTCCGATGGCGGGCGAGGTCGGGCCCTGTGAGCGCGAGTTCCTCGCGACACGCCTCAAGAAATGCAGCGTCATACCCCCAGTGGGCCTTCGAGCGGAGTGCCAGATCAGATAAGAAGCTCGCTTCCTCATCCTGGGCAGGCCGGATCGAGATCGTCACTCAGCACCTCCACGGAGCTGTCGTCATCACTCCATGATCCACCCAGGCGGTCTCGGAGGATGGCCGATCCAGAGAACGGGAATCGCGGATTTGAGACAGACACTCAGGGGTGCCCTGCGTTACCACGGCGCCGATCCCCAGCGGCTCGGCGAGCTTGTGCGCATACGGTCGGTCGCCCGTCTGGGCGTCGACGTGCGCGTGGGCATCGGAGAATCGATCACGGTCGCGGCCACCGCCTCCGCACGGATCACCGGCTCCGGCGGCGTCCGCGCCATCGCCCCCGCGCACACCGTGGACTGGCTCGCCCAGCTGCCCGTGGACGCCCTGCACGGCATCGGCCCCCGGCATTCAGCCCTGCTGCGCAAGTACGGCATCCACTACGTCGGCGCGCTCGCCGCGCTCCCGCCCGACACCCTCCAGCGCCTCCTGGGCGCCAGCGCCGGACGGCTCGTCGCCGACCGGGCCCGCGGCATCGACCTCCGCCCCGTCGTCCCCCGCGCCCTGCCCGCCTCCGCGACCGTCCGCCACCGCTTCGACCGGCACGTCCTGGACGGCGCCGAAGTCCGGGCCGCCCTGCTGGAGCTGGTGGTCCGCCTCGGGCACCTGCTGCGCCGACGCGGCCAGGCCGCCCGCGCGCTGACCCTCACGCTTTTCTTCGCCGGCGACGGCCGCTGGGACAAGACCCCGCGGCTGGCGGAGGCATCGGGGCACGAGGATGATCTGCGTCTGCTCGCCTAGCAGCTGATGGACGCGGCGGCTCTTCAGCGCGGCTGGCTGACAGGACTGGTGTTGAAGGCAGAGGACCTGGCCGAGGCCGGCCAGACCGCGGAGCAGCTCAGCCTCGATGCCTCCCGCGAGGCCCGCCTGGTCGCGGAGAGTGCCATCGACCAGGTCCGAGCCCGGTTCGGCGCCCAGGTCATCGGACCGGCCACCGTCTTCCGGCGGGCCTCATGACCGCATCCACCTGTCCGCGCCGAGCCCGGAGGGCCGCGTACTGCTCGATCCGCCCGCGCCCGCTCTGACGGCCGTCTCCTTGCTCCGTCCCTGATCCGCAGGGTCCGCAGGACCTTCGGCGGGTAGATCCCCGGGATGGCGAAGAAGAAAGAGGACGAAGAGGGCGGCGAAGACGGGTTCCTTAGCGGGGCCGGAGCGGTTGACGCGGCAGCAGATGCTGGACGGTGTGCCCGGGCCAGACGGTGTGCGGATCGGGTTCGCGGTGCCGGGGGAGGCCGGGGCGATGACCACGCTGTTGAAGGCGGCGGCCGACGATCTGGAGGCCGGCCATCTTGAGGCGCTGGCTCGTGGGGAGTGCGGGACGTGGCTGCTGGACGCTCTGGCGGGGGCCGACGCCGGGGAACGGCTCGTGAGGGCAGTGGCCGCCGGGGAGCCTCAGCGGGCGGCGGGCGAGCTGTCTCTGCCGCTGGTCGCGCGGGACGGCGACGGCCAGGTCGTCGGCGCACTGCTGGGCGTCCCCTCGGGCACGGTCCTCTCCGGGCTCTCCCAACTGCCGGGCGTCGGCAGGCGGTACGTCCTGATGTCGATGCTCATGTACGCGAAGATCAAAGCGGTCGCCGTCGCCGAGGACGCCCGCCGGCGCGGGATCGGGGCCGCGCTGCTCGCCCGGTGCATGCAGGTGTACGGGCAGCTGGAGTACACACTGCTGTTCGGTGAGTTCGACACCGAGCGGGCCCTGGGGCCGTACTACAGGCGGCAGGGGTTCACCGTGCTGCGGCCCGGGCAGGGCATCGACGTCGGCACCCTGCTCACCGGCATCCCGCTTCATCTCGGTGCCGGACCGGGCCTGACCTTCTTCCACCGGTGGCAGCCGCAAGGCGCGTGAGGGGGCAGCGAGTTGACCGCAGACGACTGGTCGGCCCTGGCGGGGGTGTCGTCCACAGCCCTGGCACTGGCAGCGGTCGTGGTCGCCCTCGTCGCGTTCAGGGCCGAACACCGCCGGGCACGGTTCGAGACCGCCCGCGCGTTGCACCAGGACCTGACGACCGGCGAGGTCGCCTTGGCCCGCCGGCTCGTAGGAAGCCTTCACGACGGGGACTTCGGCTCGCCCGCCAGGACGAACGACTGGGCTTCGACCCTCACCGCCTATTTCACGCTGCTCTGGTGCTTCGAGCGGATCGAAGGAGGCCGTACCGCGCTGCTGCGCGGTGGCGTCCGTAGCTCTCCACGGAGCATGGACGCAGTCAGATACCTGGACGGGCTGGTGGCATGGCACGTCGCCGAATACGCGTGTGCCTTCGCCGTCGCACGCAGGAAGATCGCCGAAGCTACGGCCACAGAGATCTCAGACGGCGAGTCAGCCGCCGCTTTCCAACGGCTGCTCCGCGCGCTGCAGAACGACGGCGTCATCGATCGCAGGTACCGCGCAGGAGACTGCCGAGGCAGCGAATGCCCCTGCTCCTGCCATCAAGGGCCGACTCCGTAGCCGAGGACGGCGCTCAGCCGATCGGCTGCCGCCGACGGCACCGGGTCCGCGTGTGCGAGGACGTGCTGTGCAGT
Organism: Streptomyces sp. NPDC047061; assembly: GCF_040643955.1. Lineage (NCBI taxonomy): Bacteria > Bacillati > Actinomycetota > Actinomycetes > Kitasatosporales > Streptomycetaceae > Streptomyces > Streptomyces sp. NPDC047061. Next base: position 30,524 of record NZ_JBEYVI010000069.1, on the reverse strand, counting down.
ACTACGCGGCGGCGGTCAGCAGTTCGGGCACGCCCTGGGCCTGGGTGTAGGGCTGGAAGCGGGGGAGGAGGTTGTCGACGAGGCTGATGCAGCGGGGTGCGCCGATCCGGCGGGCCAGGAGAAGTGCTTCCAGGGCGGCGGCCGCGGCGGGCTCGGGTTCTTTCTGGTCGAGGTAGCTTGCTGCCCGGTAGGTGAGGAACACGCCGCGGGTCTTGTCCCGGGAGGCGGGCAGCAACTGCTCGCCTTCGGCGATGAGCAGGTGGGCGCGGCGGGTGTCGCCGAGGTCCAGGAGGGCCTGGCCGGAGTCGACGGCGAGGTCGGCTTTTATGTTGGCGCTTCAATCTGTCTCACAAAGCACGCAGTTATGTGCGCGTAGCTTCTGTCTCAGGGGGTCTGATGAAGCGCACCAGCACGTCAACTGCCATCGGTCTACTGGGAGCCGACGTCTCCCTCGGCCAGTCGACGCCGGAGGCCGTGGTCCTCCTGCATCGGACTGCGCAGGCTCGGGCAGCTGGTCCGTGGCCCTTCGACGCGTCGGCCGTGCTGGAACGGGCGGGAGCGTGCGACGGCAAGTACTTCATCCTCGGCCCCGACGGTTCTTACGACGTCCAGTTGAACCGGTTCGGGCGCGAACTCGACAGCTGGGGCGTGCGGTCCGACAACGGGCACGAGGGCTACATGCGCGACATCATGCTGTACTGCCGGTTCCTGCACGAATCCCGGGGAGGGAAGTCGATATGGGAGACGGACAGCGCTGATCTGCGCGCCTACAAGGTCGTCCGCATGCGCATGGACGACGAGAACTCGATCAGTGCTGCCACGTGGCGGCGGTCCATCGCGGCTCTCGACAAGTGGGTGGAGTGGTCCATCTACGAGGAGCTGCTGGATCACGAGCCGTTCCGGTACATCGACAAGATGGTCATGACGCCGCAGGGACCGAAGCGCGTCCGGGTCAACGCCGAGTATGACGTGGACGACGACCAAGAGCCTCTGCACATCGTGCAGTTCGCCGACTACCTGCTGTGGCGCAATGTCGGGCTGCGGGGCGAGCTGCCGGACGGCAGACCGGACCCGAAGTGGCGTGGTCGGCACGGTGAGCGCAACGCGCTGTTCGCCGACTCGCTCGTCTACACCGGCATGCGCCTGGGCGAGGGAGCGAGTCTGCTGACGACCGAGCTTCCTCCCGTGGCAGGAGGCCGGGGAGACATCTATCTCGCGGCTCAGGTGGCCAAGCGGAAAAAGGCGCGCAGGGTGTTCGGGAATCGGCGGACGCTGCGGGCGTGGCACCACTACCTGTCGATCGAGCGTTCGGCCGTGGTGGAGCGGGCGCGGGCCAGTGGGCGGTACGTCGGGCTGGAGGAGTTCGTTCCGGTGGGTCGCGCGGGGCGTCACGCCTTGACGGTGGTGGGCTCTTCCCGCGCCTGGTCGTACTCGAAGATCGGCGTCGGCGTGCGGCGGAACCTGTTCCGTGTGGATGCTGACGGTCTGCCGCGGGAGCCGTTGGCACTGTGGCTGGGCGAGGACGGGTATCCGCTCATGCCCTCCACGTGGCAGTCGGCCTTCCGTCGGGCCAACGAGCGCTGTGCTTCCTTCGGGATCGACATCGAGGTCTCCCCCCATACTCTCCGTCACGTTTTTGCAGTTCAGATGCTTGGCCTGATGCTGCGGCAGACTATCCGCGCGCTGGGGCAGCGGGAGGACCGACGGTTTACCAGGGCGGAACTGGAGCGGCTGCTGTTCGGCAGCCCCATGCGCAAGCTGCAGTTGCTTCTCGGACACGCACACGAGTCGACGGTCCACATCTACCTGGACCTTCTGGATGAGTTCCAGGAGATCGTCCTGTCCGCGCTCGCGGAGTGGGACATCCAGGTCGCGGCGCTGGAGGCGGTCGCTGCGGCAGCATGAGTTCCCGACGCGTTCGATTTCCTGCCGCGAGCGACATCCCCGCTCCTCCGGACCCGGTGCCCAGCATCGGTCCGGTCGCCTTCTCGCTCCAGTTCGACGGAGAGGATATCCGCTACGACCTCTCGCATTTGCCGTGCCCCCGCCTCATCCGGCCGCTCGCCCAAGAGTTGAGCCAGATCGGGGGTGACGACGGGACCATGGGCGGTAAGTATGCCTTCCGCCAAGCGATCCGCGCCGTGCGGCTGTTCGTCGAGTTCGTGGCTGCGGCCGAGCCCGGACAAGCCGACGACTTCGCGCTGGACGACCTCGAACCCGAGCTCCTGGACGCCTTCGAAGCGCACCTGGCGCGGGCCTTCCCGAAAGGAAGCGGCCAGCCGTACCAGCTGCTCGCGACGGTCGTCCGCCTGCTGCGTGCCGTCCACGATTCCGCCCCGGACGCCTTCAGCGCCGAGATGCACGGGCGAATCGGGTTCACGGCGACGACAGTGGAGCGGCTGACCAGCAAGCCCCTCGACGCCTACCCGATGCCGGTGTTCGAGCGCATGGAGGCCGCAGCGCTCGCCGACGTCCGCGAGATCCGGGACCGGATCCTGCGCGGTGAGCGGATGGCCGAAGCCGGCCAGGACCCCGAGGCCGGTGGGTGGGGGCGGCTGGAGAACGTCCTGTGGTACGTCGCCCGCAACGGGCCGCTGACCAACGACATCGTGCGGCAGCATCGCCCGCTGCGGGCCCTGGGCGGGATCAGAGCCGTCAACTCGCACCTGTTCCTGGCCAAGGCCGACATGGTGCCCTTCCTGACCTTGCTGATCTGTCAGACCGGGCTTGAACCCGAGTGCGCCAAGACCCTGAAGGCGGACTGCCTGTCCAACCCGGCGCGCGGGTTCGTCAGCATCGCGTACGTCAAGAAGCGCGCGCACCAGCACACTCACAAGACAATGCGGGTGAGCGACGGGGGCGCCCTGCACCACCCAGGCGGCCTGCTCCGCCTCGCCCTGCGGCTCACACAGCGCGCCCGCGAGTTCGCCGACGCCGATTCCCTGTGGGTGCTCGCCCTGGACGCCGGAGTTCGTGACGTCTACCGGGACGGACGCACCCACACGGCCCGGGACGCGGTGCCCTGGATGGCCCGGCACCGGATCGATGAGATGAAGGACCGCGGCGGCGGCGCCGTGTCGATGAACATGCGTCGCCTGCGCAAGAGCTACAAGTCGCGGAACTATCTTCGGGCCGGCGGCATCCTCGACGACTTCGTGTCGGGCCACACCAAGGAGGTGGCCGCGGGACACTACGCCGACATCGAGGCCCACCGTGAGGTAAACGAGCAGGCGGTGGAGGACGGCCTGCGCGAAGCCCTGGACGCGGCCCTGGCCGCGCCGGTCGTGCTGGACGACGACGGCCGCCGCCTGGACGACGGCGACCAGGACCTGGAGCCGGACGAAGTCCGCGCCGCGCTCGGGACGGACAACGACGTCTGGCTGGCCTCGTGCCGCAACTACTACGCCTCCCCATGGGCGCGAAAGAAGGGAGCGGGGTGCCCGGTCGCGATCTGGGGCTGCCTGGAGTGCCCGAACGCCGTCTTCACCACCCGGCACCTGCCGAGCCTGCTGTCCTTCCTCGACTTCCTCGAAGCACAGCGCGAGGAGTACGCCGCCGCCGAGTGGAAGGCCCGCTACGGACTGGCCTGGGAGCGGATCGTCAACGACATCCGGCCGAAGTTCAGCACCGAGCAGATCACCACGGCCACGGCCATCGCCGAAGCCGGCGGGCCGCGCCTGTCGCTGCCCGCACAGTTTGTGGAGCTCATCTCATGACCACCGCGCCTCAACTCCGCGCTCGTCCGGCGACCCCGGTCCCGGACGACGCGTACGTCGTGCCCGAGCACCTCACCACCGCCGCGACCGGCCGCGGGCCGCGCGTCGGCGACATGGTCTGGGACCTGCGCCCCTTCGTTCCCCGGACCGCCCGCAAGAACGCCGTCTGCCACTTCTCGGGATTCGCCGACGACACGGGCATCCGTACGGCCAAGGAATACCTCTACTCGCGGTTCCGCCGGGGCGTCCCGGCCAGCTACCTGAGCGTCTCGACAGTGAAGCCGATGAAGATCACGTGGGCCGCGCAGGAACTGGCCCGGGTACGTAACGCCATGCACGACCTGCGCGAACTCGGCATAACACGGCTCTCCGCGGTCACCCGGGAGGATCTGGCGGCGTTGCTTGACCAGTGGAAGAAGGGGTCCCTCTCCACCGCTGCGTCGCTCGTCACCACGATGAAGCAGCTCGCCGCCCATCGCGCCTTCCTCCACAGCGACGGACTGGACGTCCATCCGTGGCCGGGCCGGACATCAGCGGCGGTGGTGGGCAAGGAGCCGAGACCGGACGAGAACAGCACGGACCGCATCCCCGAGGAGATCATGGGTCCGCTGCTGCGCGCGGCCGTCTTCTACATCACCATCGCCAGCCGCGACATCCGCGCCGCCCGCGCCGAGATACAGGCCCTGCAGGAGGCCGCACGCCTGCGGCCCTACAGCATGGGCGGAGCGAAGGAAGCCGCGTTCACCTCCTTCATCGCGAAGCGCCGGGCGGCCGGGCGCGGCCTGCCGGCCCTGCCGCTGGAGGCGGTTTCACGGCGACCAGGCGCTGAGGTGGTCGGCGGAGTCGTCCAATCGCCGAACGTCACCTTGATCGAGCTGATGATCGGCGGCTACGCCCGTATCGATCACCTCGTGGCACGGGCGGCGGCCGAGCTGGGATTTGAGGAAGGCGGCCTCGACACTCCGATGTCGCCCTGGCCGGAGTCCGGCTGGCCCTGGCGGCCACGGCTGGACCCCACGACTGTGAACCGGGAGACCGAGTACCTGCGCACGGCCTGCTGGATCGTGATCGCGTACCTTTCTGGACTTCGCGACGACGAGGTCCGCCTCCTGGGCCGCGAGTGCGCGTTCACCGAGACCGGCGACGACGGCCGGATCCGCTACAAGCTGCGCGGGCGGGTCTACAAGAACCGCAAGATCAGCGGCGATGAGGCCGAGTGGGTCGTCCTGGACATCGTTCACCAAGCCGTCGATGTCCTCCTCGGCCTCCATGACGATCCGGACCATCTCTTCGGCTACTGGGGCACGGACATCACCGGCTATCAGCTCTTCGGGTCCGTTCCCTACCGGCTGGGCCGCTTCCGCGACCATGCCAACGAGCTCTTCAGCACGGAAGCCGGGTTGTTCATCCCCAACGACACAAGCGGCGTCGAGGACTACGACACCCCGGACACCCTCAATTCAGAAAGCCATCAACACGGCCGCGGAGGCGAGGACCCGGACGGGCTGCTCGGCCTTACCGAGGAGGGACCTGATCCAGCAGGGGTTCCCTGGAGTTTCGACACGCGGCAGTTCCGTCGAACTTTGGCCTGGCATATCGCTCACCAGCCCTTCGGTGTTGTCGCCGGCGCACGGCAGTACCAACATGCCCGAATAGTCATGTTCGAGGGATATGCGGACCCTCGGGAATTGCATCAGACGGGCGAGAAGTCGCAGGTCGCCTGCTCATGGAGGGAGTCTGGCGGACTTCGACACTACTACGACCTAGCAGCTTGACCAGGCATGTTGCCAACATTATCCCGTCTGATGCATGATCTGCCCTCCAGAAGGGATGGTCTGGAGTGGCGCATCAGCAGAAGGTGGCCCTGGCGGGGTCGGCACACCTTGAGCTCGTCTCCGGGGTGGTTCAGCTGCGTCCCGAGGGCGCGATGTTCGACGCGATGTTGCGGGGCTGGCGGGCCCAGCAGAAGTCGCGGGGACTGAAAGACGAGACGATCGACCCGAGGGAACGGCTGATCCGCCGGTTCCTCGATTTCGCGAACGAGTACCCGTGGCAGTGGACGCCGGCCCACATGGACGAGTGGTCAGCCTCCCTGACGAGCGAGAAGCACTTGGCGCCATCCACGATCCGCAGCTACCAGGGCACGGTTCGGCTGTTCACCGAACTCCTCATCGACGCCCGCTACGGCTGGGGCCCGGCATGCGAAGAAGCCTTTGGTGCTTATCCGGTGGCCATCGCTCACGAGTGGAACACCCTCCCCCACCTGCAGGACTACGAGGGCGACCCGGAAGCGAGGCCGTTCACCCGAGAAGAACTGCAGCGGTTCCTCGACTACGCCGACGACCAGGTCGCACGCGCGGTGAAGTCCAAGCGCAAGGGAGCCCTCGCCGCCTACCGGGACGCCACCCTCTTCAAGGTCATCTACGGGTGGGGACTTCGCCGGACCGAGACGTCCAAGCTGGATGTGGTCGACTTCGGGCGGAACCCGAAGGCCCGCCAGTTCGGCCGGTACGGCACACTCAACGTCCGCTATGGCAAGGCGAAGAAGGGGCAGCCGCCGCGGCGGCGGAACGTGCTGTCGGTGATGGACTGGGCTGTCGAAGCGGTCGCCGACTACGTCGAGAACGTCCGCCCGCGGTTCGGGTTCCCCGACCATCCGGCCCTGTGGATCACCGAACGCGGGGGACGCCTGCAACCCAGTTCCATCAACGACCGGTTCGAGGCATACCGCGACGCCCTGAAGTTCCCGAAAGACCTAGTTCCACACTCAATCCGCCATTCATATGTCACACATTTGACCGAAGACGGAGTAGATAGGCGATTTATTCAACTTCTCTTGAGCCCTCAGCGGTGTGTCCACGACGTGCAGCACGAGGCCGGGGCGGGCGGAGATCTGTGTGGTGGAGGTGGTTATCTACCGCCGTCCATCACACAGATCTCCGGGAGGTTTGATGCTGGTGCAACGGGTGCTGATGCCCGACTCGCCGCTTGAGTCGTGGACGGTCCTCGGCGATGAGGGCGGCATAGTCGAGCCGATTGAGCGCTACCTGGCCTACCTGACCGACATCGAGCGGTCGCCGAACACGGTCAAGGCATACGCCCATGATCTGAAGGACTGGTTCGTCTTCCTCGACCGACGTGGTCTGGACTGGCGCGAGGTCCGGCTGGAGGACCTGGGCGAGTTCGTCGCCTGGCTCCGGCTGCCGCCCGCGGGCCGCGACGGTGGTGTCACGTTGCTGCCCTCGGCGGAACATCACTGCGGGGTGACCACGGTCAACCGGAAGCTGTCCGCGGTCAGCGGTCTGTACGTCTTCCACGCACGCCACGGTGTGGATCTCGGCGATCTCGTCACCGAGCTGCAGCCGGTCCGGGCCCGGCGCACGGGCTGGAAGCCGTTTTTGTATCACCTGGCCGGCGGCCAGCCCGAGCGTCGCCGCACGATCAAGCTGAAGACGCCCCGCATGCATCCGACGCTCCTGACCGCCGCCCAGGCCCAGGCGATCCTGGACGCCTGCGCCCGGCTGCGGGACCGGTTCTTGTTCGCGCTGCTGTGGGAGACCGGGATTCGGATCGGTGAAGCCCTGGGCCTGCGCCACGAGGATCTGGCCGTGGCAGAAGGCGAGTTGACCGTGATGCCGCGGGTCAACGACAACCGGGCTCGGGCCAAGTCCGCTTCTCCTCGCACCGTTCCCGTCGGTCCCGAGATCGTGCGGCTCTACGCCGACTACCTTCATGGTGAGTACGGCGACCTGGACAGCGACTACATGTTCGTCAACCTGTGGGGCGGCTCCTACGGGCGCCCGCTGACCTACCCGTCCGTCTATGACCTGGTGCTGCGGCTGCGGCGGGAGACCGGGTTCGACTTCGACCCGCACTGGTTCCGGCACACCCGGGCCACCCTGCTCCTGCGGCAAGGGGTGCCGATCGAAGTGGTCAGCACTTTGCTCGGACATTCCTCGATCGCCACCACGCATGATATTTACGGCCACTTGTCAGTGGAGGACGCCCGCCGAGCCCTGGAGGCCGCAGGATTCCTGACCGGCCGGGAGGTGCGCTGGTGAGCGACGCGCTGTCTGCCGCTCCGGCCCCCGGAGCCTGGCTGCTCGGCAAACTGATGGCCGCCGTCCGGCCGGAGTTCCGTGTGGACGTGTTCATCCCCGCCCCCGGGGAACTGATCTTCGATCTGGGTTCCTGCCGGGTCCCCGGATGTCCGCGCCAGCCCCGCACCCGCCAGCTCTGCAAGGGCCACTACTACCGCTGGCAGCGACGCGGGAAACCGGACGTCGAGGCGTTCATCGCAGACCCCGGGGCCGACCCGGTCGGCCGGTCGGAACTGACGGCCTGCGCCGTCGCCGGATGCCGCTTCGGGGCGGCTCGGCAGGGCTTGTGCGTGCGCCACCACGGCTTTTGGGAGCGAGCGGGCAAGCCCCACAAGAGGACGTGGGCGGCCGGCCTGCCGGCCGTCGAGGACACCGGCCGCCGGGTCTGCCGGCTGTCGTTCTGCACCTTGTGGGCCCAGGGGAAGTCGCCGTTCTGCCATAACCACAAGTCCCGTTGGTATGCCGTCGGCAGCCCCGAGATCGAGGAGTTCGTCCGCCGCTGTGAGGCCGCCGGGGACGACCGGTTCGACTTCCGGCCTCTGGAGGGGAAACGGCAGCTGCGGCTGGAGCTGCAATACGCGCTCCAGTGCCGTCACGACGAGCGGCAGGTCAACACCCACAGCTCGGCCGCTGCCCCGGTGATCCGGCTGGTCGCTGCCAGCGGCACCGCGTCGCTGCTGGAGTGGCCGATGGAGCGGTGGAGCGAGTACTACGCCGCTGGACGCGGCTCCAGCCACAGCCAGAACGGTCAGCTGGCCTTCCTGCGGTATGCGTACACGCACCTGGAGGACCTCGCCCACGGCAGCGGCTGGGAGAGCGAGTTCCCGCGCGACGTGTGGGAACTTCGCAGGCTCGGGATCGAGGGCACCCGGGCCCGGCTGCGGTTCGACCGCATCGTCCAGCCGTGGCTGCGCGAGCTGGCCAAACGGTTCGTGCGCTGGCGGCTGAGCCTCGGCCGCAGCGTCAACCAGGCCGTCGTGGACATCTTGGCCCTCAACCGGTTCTCCGGCTTCCTGGCCGATCCCCGCGTCGCCGCCGATGAGCTCACCCGCGTGGACCGGACCGTGCTGGAACGCTATCTCGCCGACTTGGCCCTGGACCCACGCTCAACTCATTCCCGCAGCCGGGACATCAGCTCGTTGAACGCCTTTTTCCACGCCCTGCGGCGCCACGGCTGGGACCAGAGCCTCTCGTCGAACGCAACCTTCTACCCCGACGACTTCCCCCGCCCTGACAAGCGGCTGCCCCGAGCTCTGGCCGAGCACGTGATGGCCCAGGTCGAACAGCCCGCCAACCTCGACCGCTGGCACACTCCCGACGGACGGGCGCTGACCTTGATCCTCATGCGCTGCGGGCTGCGGGTCGGTGATGCCTGCAACCTGGCCTTCGACTGCATCATCCGGGACGCCGACGGGGCCGCCTACCTGCGCTATCTCAACCGGAAGATGAAGCGCGAAGCCCTGGTCCCCATCGACGAGGAAGTCGAGGGCGAGATCGCCACCCAGCAGCAGTGTGTCCTTGAGCGTTGGCCCGGCGGCAGCCGGTGGCTGTTCCCGGCGCCACGGATGAACCCCGACGGTGCCCGGCCGCTGACCACGCACTCCTACCGAGGACAGCTCGCCCTCTGGCTGGAGCGGTGTGACGTCCGCGACGAACACGGCCGGGCAGTCCACCTGACGCCCCATCAATGGCGCCACACTTTTGGAACCAGGCTGATCAACAGGGACGTCCCGCAGGAAGTCGTACGTGTCCGTCTCGATCACTCCTCCGGCGAGATGACCGCCCACTATGCCCGGCTGCACGACACCACGGTCCGCCGGCGCTGGGAAAAGGCCCGCAAGGTCAACATCCAAGGAGAGAGCGTCACCGTCGATCCCGACGGTCCACTGGCCGAGGCCACCTGGGCCAAGCAGCGGCTCGGCCGTGTCACCCAGGCCCTCCCCAACGGCTACTGCGGCCTGCCAGTACAGAAGACGTGCCCGCATGCCAACGCTTGCCTGACATGCCCGATGTTCGTAACGACCCCTGAGTTCCTGCCGCAGCACCGCGAGCAACGACAACAACTGCTGCAGATCGTCTCCGCTGCCGAGGCCCGCGGGCAAGCGCGCGTAGTCGAGATGAACCGCCAAGTCCTCGGAAACCTGGAGAAGATCATCACTGGCTTGGAGTCCGACCCTGGACAGCAGCCGGAGGCGACCGCCGATGCGAGCTGACAACAGCCAACGTATCGTCGACGCCGCCCGCCGCCGCAGCGAGTACACCCGTGCCAAGGCCGTCCAGGCCCTCCGATCTCTCGATGCGGCGGGCGAGCCCGTCACCTTCGAGACCGTCGCGAAACGCGCCGGCGTCTCCCGGTCCTGGCTCTATGCCCAGTCGGACCTGCGAGCGGAGATCGAGCGACTGCGGGCAGTACAAGGCCGCGATCCCGCATCGCCCATCCCCGCACGCCAGCGCACCTCCGATGCTTCCTTGCTGCGGCGACTCGAAGCCGCCAACGCCCGCATCCGGCGCCTCACCGAGGAGAACCAGCGGCTCCGTGAGCAACTCGCCCGCGCACTCGGTGAACAGCGCACGGCGACGAATTGCACAGGCCCGCCGCGAGCGGGTGCGAGGAATCTTGGGGCTGTTTGATTTGATTTTCCCCACCCCGTGCTCGGCATTTCCCCGGACCTGCTCACCTTGGATCCCCACCCCGAGGTGCGGGAACTGTCTGGATGCGGTCGGCGGTGCGTCGTGATGGATGTTCCAGGGATCGCCTTGGTCGGAGATACAGGGCCTATCGGAAGGCGGCGATGTGGCGCTCCGCCCACGCCGCGAACGGGCGGGGCGCGTGGCCAAGCACCCGCTCGACGTCGGGGCTGATGCGCAACTCCACCTCGTTGGGCTCACCGAGGGCGGAGAGCGTCGTCTCCACCACCGGCTCGGGCATGGAGCCGAGCATCTTCTCCCGCGCCTTCGCGCGGGTCAGCTCGACGAACCCGATCGGCTCACCGAGCGCGTCCGCGATCGCCGCCACCTGCTGCCGGGGTGTGCTGAGCTCGGGCCCGGTCAGCTCGTAGATCTGGCCGGCGTGTCCGTCCTCGCGCAGCGCCGCGGCGGCGACCTCCGTGATGTCGGCCGGGTCAATGACGGGAATGCCGACGTCGGCGAACGGCGCGGCCACGGTCCGCTCGACGCGGACCGACTCCGCCCAGGCGAAGGCGTTGGAGGCGAAGCCGCCGGGCCGCAGGATCGTCCACTCGAGACCCGACCGCCGGACGCCCTCCTCGATGGCCCCCAGCACGCCGCCATGCGAGGCCGACTCCGGCCGGGACGCCACCCCCACCGAGGACAGCAGCACCACCCGCTGGACCCCGCCGGCCTTGGCCACGTCGAGGATGGCCGGCGTGTTCAGCAGGTGCGCGCTGGCGCCGCCGCTTTGAAGGAACAGCGCGTCAGCTCCGGCGAAAACGGGCCGAAGGCTCTCAGGATCGACCAGGTCCGCCTGCGTGTACTGAACGCTCTCCGGCACGTCCGCGTCCGAGATTCCCCGGGATGTCGCAGTCACCTCGGCACCGGCTGCCGCGAGGGCCTGCACGAGCGATCGGCCGACGTTACCGGTCGCACCCGTCACTACGAACATGAACAACTCCCGTGTCAATTCAGCATCGTTGTCACCGCCCGAGTGGGCGGGGCCGCCGCGGGGAGCTGCTCCCTGGGCGACACGGGGACGCTAACACCGTCGATATAGTAGGTACCTACAGGAAAGTGACTATCCCGAAGGGGGTGTCTATGGCCGGTGACACTGACTGGGTGGCAGCCGCTGCGACCGACCCGGAACTCGCCTGTCCGACCAGTGCGGTCGTGGACATCGTGTTCAGCCGGTGGACCACGCCGATCCTGTGGACTCTCCACATGCATGGCCGACAACGGTTCGTCGAGCTGGAACGACGGATCGGCACGATCACACCAAAGGTACTGACCCAGCGGCTGCGTCAGCTGGAACGCGACGGCATGGTCGTGCGTACGTACCACCCGGAGGTCCCCCCTCGGGTCGAGTACGAGATCAGCGACCTGGGCCGCAGCCTGGCCCCACTCTTCGCACACCTCGCCGAATGGGCTGCCGACAACCTGGACAAGGTCGAGCAGGCCCGGCACGACTACGACACCGTTCCACCCCGGTAGCGCGTCAGCGAGAGGGCTCGATCCTTGTCCGAACTTCCGCTACCTGGTTGATCCCGCAGGCAAGTGAGGTGAAGAGCCGGACTGGCGTTTTCACGGAGCTCCAACAGCAGTCCCAGGTCGGTAACGATCGCCCCGTGCTGAAAGGAGCAGCCGTGCCCTCATCCGCAACGTCACTTACATACGCCGCGACGAAAACACACTGGTCATGGGCCTGTCGAGGGAGCGAACTCAAGATAATTCAAGAGCAAGTCGGTCACGAGTGCGATAGCTCCACGGCCATCTACACGCACGTCAGCGACGACTTCATGAACACTGCCTTGAGCAAGGCCCTGGCCCCGGCGTTCGCCGGGGTCTGACGAGGAAGGACCCGATGATGGCCGCCAAGCTCGACTACCACTGGCACCTGCGCAAGGTCATGGCGGACCGCGGGATGTTCTCCACCACCGACCTCATCCCGCCGCTGAAGGAACGCGGCATCAGCCTGTCGTCGAGCCAGGTCTACCGGCTCGTCGTTGAGCGGCCCGAACGCCTCAGCCTGAAGATCCTCATGGCCCTGCTCGACATCCTCGACTGCACCATGGACGATCTCATCGAGCCCATCGCCGTGGCCGGCTCCGCAACGAAGCCGAAGAAGGCCGCCGCAGGCGGGGCTTCGGTCTCTGAAGGAGTCGGTGACCTGCGGCCCCGGCGGGCCCGGATCAGCGGAGTTGACCGGTGACCGGTCTTGCCAAGGAGGTCATCGCGGATCCGGTCGGCCTGGTCGTGCGGCTGATTGGGAACGTCGAAAAGCACCTTCCCGCCGAGCACGTCCGCGACATCGTCCTCACCGTCGTACGCGCACGAGCCGGTCGCCGCAGCCTCGCCCAGGCCCTGCACGACGACCCGTCGCTGCTGCGGACCGGACAACCACCAGCGCCCTACTGCGTCGCCAAACTGCTGATGGCCCTGAACGACGCCGGCGCCCAGAACGTCGCACTGCCCCGCTGCGGTGAGTGCGGACGCGCATGCCGCTACGTCGGCAGCAGCACCGGAGGACGGTGGGGATGCTCACCCTGCTTCGACAAGCCAGCTGTCTGCGCGGGCTGCCACGAAGAACGACGCGTCACCAGCCGGGACCCCCACGGCGAGCCCCGTTGTCAGAACTGCCCTGACACCGACGGCGATCCGCTGCGGGAACTCACCGAGCTGATCACGAATCTCGATCCCACCCTCCACACGGACGCGGTCCTGGCCGCGCTCGGCCGCGCCACCGTCCGGCCCGCCGGGCAGCGGCGCCTGGCCTGGGCCGTCGTCGCCCGCCCCGAGATGCTGACCAGGGCCGGTCACGAAGCCCCCACCCCGGCCGCACTGCGGTTCATCAATGAACTCGTCGAGGCCGGGGCGACCAAGGTCGTCCGGCCTGCCTGCCCGCGCTGCCACGAAGTGAAGGCGCTGTCCAAACTGCTGGAGGGCAAGAGGATCTGCCGAGCCTGCTTTGCCCGCCACGCAGCAGTTCCCTGCTCCGGCTGCGGCGCCGTGCGCGAGCCCGCCACCCGCGACGCCGAGGGCCGACCGCTGTGTCCGAACTGCATGATCAGACAGCCCGCGAACCTGGAGGAGTGCGTCGGCTGCCGCCGACGCATGCCCGTCGCGACCCGACTGCCCGACGGTCCCCGCTGCAACAACTGCCGGCCAAGGATCACCGCGGAGTGCGGCATCTGCGGACGAATGGCGGCCTGCGAGATGTCCCGGGCCACCGGCCAGCCGTGGTGCGAACGCTGCCAGCACCGATGGGTGACCTGCAGCGGCTGCGACTCCGTTGCCCAGGCCCGGGGCGGCAACTGGGAGGCGCCGTTGTGCGCGAAGTGCACCAACCCCGACCCCGACTTCTGGGGTCGCTGCCCGGTCTGCACCACCACCTGGCAGCTCAGCCCCCGCCCCTGCCAGCGATGCGTCCTCGACCAGCAAGTACGCGACCTCCTTGGTGATGGCACCGGGACCCTACGTCCTGAGCTCGCCCCGTTCCAGGAGGCGTTGACGAAAGCCGAGCGCCCGGACGTCGCCCTGGCCTGGATCTCCCGCTCGTAAGCACGAGATCTCCTGGAGCGCATAGGCCGTGACGAGCGGCCCGTCACCCACGAGGTCCTCGACGAACTACCCCCGGGCAAGGTGCTGGCTCACCTGCGCAGTGTCCTGGTTGCGACCGGCGCCCTCCCGCCCCGCGACGAACGGCTCATCGCTCTGGAGAAATGGATCACCACCACGGTCCAGGCCCGCACTGATCTCGCCGAGCGCCGGATCCTGCACGGCTACGCGGTCTGGCATCACATGCGCCGGCTCCGCCGGCGCATTGGCGACGATCACACCACCCGGCTCCAGGATTTGAACGTGCGCTGCCACATCACCGCGGCCGACAACTTCCTCACCTGGCTCACCGGTGAAGGGCTCACGCTGGGGACCTGCACCCAGCCGGACCTGGAACGATGGATGGCCGATCCCACGGTCAGCTACCGCGACGAGACCGGCCACTTCGTCCGCTGGTCGGTACAGCACCGACATGCCCGTGGCCTGACCTACGGCACTGTCCGCTGGACCGGCCCGCTCGGCACCATCGACAGCGAGAAACGCTGGGCTGACGCTCGCCGCCTTCTCAACGACGACACGCTGCCGACCCCGGACCGCGTCGCGGGACTGCTACTGATCCTCTACGCACAGAAGATCGCCACCATCAGCCAACTCACTGTCGATGACGTCCACTTCGACGGCGACACTGTCTCCATCACGTTCGGCACCTCGCCGGTGGTCCTGCCCGCGCCGTTGGCCAGCCTCTTCCGCGAGCTCGTCGCAACCCGCCGCGGCAAGGCCAAGATCGGCACTCCGGAGGACGTTCCCTGGCTGTTCCCGGGAGGACATCCAGGGCGCCCCCTCACCGACAGCCAGATCGGCATCCGTCTCCATAAGATCGGGATCCGACCGAAACAGGATCGCTCCACCGCGCTGTTCACTCTCGCGACCGAACTCCCCGCCGCGATCCTCGCCCGGATGCTCGGTGTCCACATCAAGGTCGCCGTCCAGTGGCAGCAGGCATCCGCAGGGGACTGGGCCGCCTACGCCGCCGACGTCAGTCGACGGACGAGGTCGACATGACACCCGTGGAGGGCCAGTCCAGAACAGTCAACTCAGGCCACTGCTCTCGCCACCGCGCTGCCTTGGCCTCATAAACCGCCCGTGGAGCCAGCACCGGGTTCGGCCGAACGACCAGGTTGAACACGTCCGAAAGACCATGAGGCGCATACACGCGCCACCGGCCGTCAGCCTCCAGCCGGACTCCCAGACAGCACGTTGTCGCAGCGAAACTGTCGATCGCCGCCTCAGTGGAGTCATACGGCGGACACGCCACTCCGAACTTGTCCTCATACCAGAGGTGAACGCGGGCCTCGTTCCGGATCTCAACCTCTGCCGGGAGGTCGGCGAAGACCTCCTTGCCAGTCTTGATCACGGCATCTTCTGCTTCCCAGGACAGATCGTCGGCGTCGAAGTAGAAGACGTCGTAGTCCTTGATGCCGCTGGTCGGTGGTCTGTCCGTGGCCACGTTCCACACGGTCTGGAACAGGCATCCCGCGGTCACATACCACCCAGGCAGACCCAACGTCGCAGTCCGCGCCAGCACCTCCGTCAACACGTCGTTACGCGATAGCACCGCACGCAGGGACTCGAGTTGCTCGTCGAGAGGGAGTCGGCTGATCACCATCCCTGCCTACCACAACTCGCCCAGGACCACGGCCGATCCACTTCGCGAAGTCTCTCCTTGCTGTTTCGACGACTTCGTGAGGTCGATCCCACCGAAAAACTCAGGCATCGTGAGCAGAACCAGCTGGGAAGCTGTCTTCGTGATGGACAAGGCCGGTGGGGTTCAAGGTCAGACGGTTCACCCGGGAAAGTACGCGCGCGTCGAGCGGGAACGGCGGTTCTTGCTGGCTGAAGCGCCGGCACCGTCAGCAGTGACAGTCACCCGGATGATCACCGACCGCTATCTGGTGGGAACGCGCCTGCGTCTGCGACGCGCCGAACGGTCAGACGGCGGCTGCGAACTCAAGCTCACCCAGAAGGTGCCGGTCGCTCGGACAGGCGCGATTCAGGGACTGATCACGAATACGTACCTGTCGCCAGCCGAGTACGACCTGCTCGCCTCGTTGCCGGCTGCAGTGCTGACCAAGACGCGTTTCAGCGTGCCTCCCTTGGGTGTCGACGTCTTCGACGGCCATCTGCAGGGCCTGGTCCTGGCGGAGGGCGAGTTCACCACCGACGAGGAGGCCCAGTCCTTTATGCCCCCTCCAGAGTGCGTGGCAGAGGTGACCGACGACGCCCGCTTCACCGGAGGCCGCCTCGTCAAGACCTCTCGCAAAGACCTGCTCCAGTGGCTGGCCGAGTACGGGCTCCGTCCAGCGGCTCCCTAGCAGCCGAAGCCTTGCGGGCCCAGTCATTCGGACAGTTCCAATACCCGACTCCACCATTTGGTACATCGGAGTCCGGCTTCGCCGAGGAAGTAGCGGCCAACGACGCGGTCGCGCGACTGGATTACCTGGAGGATATCTACCGGGACTGGAACAACGGTGGCGTCGCCTCCGGCGGGGCCGCCGAGCGGATCTCGGCCGAGTTCGAGCGAATCCGCCGCGAACTCGGCGACCTACCCGGCGTCGTCGCGTCGCCTGCCCGGCTGCGGACGATGCTGCGGCACCTGACCAAGACGCTGCACCCTGGGGTACTCAACGACTGCTTCTACCAAGCCGCCACCGCAGTCTGCCGCAAGCGCGCCAAGGCGCTCGGCCGCCCGGTGCCGCTGTACAACATGTGTCTGAACTGCCCCAACGCCCGCCGGTCGGCAGTGCACTTGCCCCGGCTCACTACCGCACGCGACCAGGCCCTGACGGTGCTCGACATGCCCAAGAAGGAACGTGAGGCCCTGCCCCGGCTGCAGGTGATCGCCCTGACCGACTACGCCACCGAACTCGGCGAACTCATCCAGAGCATCACTACGGACGACATCAAGGAAGGCGTGGGGTCGGAGTGAACGACGAGACACGGCTGCGCATCCGGCACACCTTCGACCGGCTCTCGACCAGCGGCAGAGTGCTCACCGGCATCGACCGCGCGCTGGTGGAGGCGTTCGAGCGGCTGATGCACGGGCTGCCCGAACTCACCGACGGCAAGATCACGATTGTGAACCTGTGCACCGAGGCCGGCGTCTCCCGCGCCTCCTACTACCGCTCGCCAGTAGCACAGGCGGTGAGGGAGATCCTGGAGGCACCGCAGACCCGCCGCCCGGAACCGGAGGAGCTGCGGGCGGAGGTGTCCCGGCTGAAGAAGGCGGAGCGTGAGCTTCGCAGCGAGCATGCCGCCGAGGTCCGCGAGCTGAAGGGCACCGTGGCCACGTACGCCAACCAGATCCAGGTGCTGGCCTTGCGCAACGCCGAACTGGAGACCCAGAACGCCCGTCTCCTCGAACGGCTGCGGCAGTCCGGCGTCAACGTTGCGGTCCTGCCGGCCCCGAGCCCTGCCCCGCCCTGACGGGCGCGTCACCTGCCAGTTCGCGCGGCCTCCAGCAGTGGGACTCATGTGTCGCGCGCCAGGCATATGCGTCCTGCCACGGGGGACTCGACCCTCCCCTGAACGAGATGGATGGGCGTTTGTCCTGGCGGAGCACGGTCCGGGCGAGTGGGTATGCGAGCAATCTGGTGATGCGCGAGTCGGACGAGACGGCCGCCGGCGGCCCGATTGGGGCCCGCCTGGCCGCCTGGCGCCGCCACCGGGAACTGACCCGGGGTGACCTTGCCTCCCGCACCGGCCTGGAGCTCGATTACCTCGCCGGACTGGAGACCGGCCGGGAGTGGGTGGACCGCCGCGGCCGGCTGGCGGTGCTGGCCACCGCCTTGCGGTTGGATGTTACGAACCTGACTGGGCAGCCCTACCCGCCGCGCGGACATGAGCACGCGGCGGTGCGGGCGGGTCGCCTTCCACCTGCGGCGCCGCCTGGTCCGCCGACAACCGCCGGGGCGTGCGGTTCAGGAACGGGGCGGCAGGGTGGCGGCGTCGGTGCGGGAGAGGACCAGGTCGCTCATCTCGGTGACGGCCCCGTGGCACCGCACCGCCGGCGCGGGCCTGGCGAGGGCGGCCGGGTAGCTGGCCGCGGCGTAGTCGTTGGCCAGCCGGTAGATGTGGAAGCCGTGCTCGCGCAGGGGTCCGAGGACGTCGTCGACGGCGTGGCCCTGCTTGGCCAGCAGCCTGGGGGTGACCTCGATGACCAGCTCGGCGTCGTGGCGCAGCCGGGGCAGGAGCGGGGCGAGCCCGCGCACGGCCGCCGCCTCTCCGCCCTCGACGTCGAGTTTGATCAGACGGGCGGCGGTGAGTTCGTCCTGGGTGAGCAGGTGCGGCAGCGGGGCCGTGCCGGCTTCGAAGGAGGCTTCCACGGTGCGCGGGCGGACGGCGGTGGTGCCGCCCAGGTTGGTGGAGCGCTCCAGGTAGAAGGTCTTCCGTCCCGGGGTGTCGGAGACGGCTGCGTTGACGGTGCGGACGTTGTGGCACCCGTTGGCCGCGAGGTTGGCGGTCAGCGCCTGGTGGAAGACGGGGGACGGCTCGATGGCGACGACACGGCCGGAGGGTCCTACGAGCCGGGAGGCCAGCACCGTGAAGTAGCCGGTGTGTGCGCCCGCGTCCACCACCAGGTCTCCCGGGGTGAGGCGGGCGCGCATCCAGGCAGTCAGGTGCGGCTCCCACGTGCCGAATAGCCACAGGTAGCGCTGGATGACGTCGCTGGTGACCGCAGGGAAGACCGCGCTGTCGCGGGTGCGGGCGGTCGCGGTGAGCGGGTGGTGCTTGAGGTGGTCGCTCAGCCGGGCGGCCAGCTGTGGCTTGCCGAGACGGCCGGGCGCGTACCGCACGTACCCGCGCAGGGCACGCAGCAGGGGCGGAGGGATCACGGATGGCCTCCCGGGTGAGGGTACGGCCGATCCGGCCGCGCGGTGGGGATGAGGGTGGCAGGCTGGGCGCAGGAGTCCCAGCGGGTGATGGAGGAGCACGGGTGAAGGCGGCAGGCTGGGAGAGCGGGCCGGTGGTGTATCTGCTGGTCGGGCTGACCGGGTCGGGCAAGACCACATACGCCAGGCGGCGGCTGGAGTCGGCCGGGGCGGTGCGGCTGTCCGTGGACGAGCGGGTGCACGCCCGGCACGGCCGCTACGGCGTGGACTACCCGGAGCGGGACTACTTCGCCCTGGAGACGCCGGTGGTCGCCGAGGTCCGCGAGGAGCTGGTCGAGCGGGTCGCTGCCGGGCAGGACATCGTGCTGGACCACGGACTGTGGACACGTGCCGCCCGCAACGAGTGGAAGAAGCTCGTCGAGGAGGCGGGCGGCCGGTGGCGGCTGCTGTACTTCCCCGTCCCCCGTGAGGAGCTGCTTCGCCGCCTGGAAGAGCGCAATGGGCGGGAGGACGCCAACGCGCTGACCATCTCGGAGTCGGCGCTGGACGACTTCTACGCCCGGTTCGAGCCTCCTCACGACGAGGGTGAGGAGATCATCGAGCCCGGTTCCTTCTGACCAGCGGTAGGCGCCGGGGGCCGCCAGGTGGTGACCAGTCGCGTCGCTTCCGCGGCCCACCAGCCGGGAATCGTCTACACCGAGACGGGCCGGAGGTTCAGGCGCGGGGAGTCGACGGCGATCCGGCCGCTGTGCCGCTGGAGGTGGTCCAGCAGGCGCCGGGCTTCGGCGAGCCGGGCCGGGGAGGCGGTCTTCCAGGTGCCGTCCGCCGAGTGCTCCGCCCGCCGCTCGACGTCCCGTCTCACGCCGTCACGCCACTTGAAGTGGTGGACCACGACCGGGGGCCGGTTGGCGGGGCGGTGGCCCTCGGCGCGGTGGTTGCCGGAGGCCACCGGGACGCTGGAGTGGGCGAGCACGATCTTGCGGGGGTCGCCGCGCAGCAGGTGGTGGGTGAGGAAGCCGCCGAGCGGATAGGCCGCGTCCAGGCCCTGCTCCGGGTCCCAGCCGGTCAGGGCTCCGTCGGCGGTGACGCGGTCGAGCATCAGCCCGCGCACTGTGCCGGTGCCCGACTGCTCCGCCTCGGCCAGGATCTCGGCGAGCGGGGCGGGGTAGGCGTGGAACTCGTCGGAGTCGGCGAGCAGGTGCCACCCGGCGCCGGCGTGCTCGCGCAGGGTGTCCCGCAGCTGGGGGTTGGTGTGCTCGTGCCACGGCCCGCAGCTCACTGCGGCGGGGACGATCCCGAGTTCGCGGCAGGTGGCCTGCACCTGGTGACGCCGCTCCGGCTCGACGTGTTCGGGAAAGTGGAGGGCGAGGTGGAACCGCTCGATGCCGAGGGTGCGGTAGTGGTGCACCCAGGCGGTCAGCAGGGCGGGCTCGACGGGGCCGACGACGGCGATCAGCGGGGGCAGGGCGGGCAGGTACGGCTCCTTCAGCGTGGTGAGGAAGGCGGTCTGTTCGGCGGCCGTGGGCACGCCGAGGTCGGCGGCCTCGCACCCGGTGGGTCTCGGTAGCGGGGACCAGGCAAGGTCACGCAGGAGGTCGGCCAGGGCGGCGCCGTCGCCGGTCGGGAAGAGGCGGGTCCAGTCCTGCCCGGCCAGTGCCTTGGTCAGGTGTGGGTCGTGCTCGGAGAGGATCAGCGGGACGCCCAGGCGTACGGCGTCGATGACGAGCCCGGACTCCTTGCCCACCCCGGGTCGGCGGGCCACGAGCGTGGCGTCACAGGCAGCGTAGACGGCGCGGATCTGGGCCTCGCTCGCCGGGCCGGGCACGGTGTGCAGCCGAACGTGGGGCAGGGCGCCCCACCGGTGAAGCACCTTGTGGTCGAGCGGGCTGCCAGCAACCAGCAGGTGCACGGGGACGTCGAGCCGGGCCAGGGCGGCGTCGACGACGCCCGTGTCCTTGTACGGCCACCAGCCGCCGACCAGGCACACGGCCGCCTCGGCGGCCGGGATGCCGAAGTCCTCCCGGGCCTGGCGCCGTTCGGCGTCGGTGAGCCGGTCGCCGGGGTCTGCGACGGCGAACGGCCGCACCGCGACCGGCAGCCGGGGGAAGCAGGTGGTCAGCTCGTCGCGTACGGCGTCGGCGGGGGTGAGTACCCGCACCCGCCGACGCCGCGGCGGGTCAGGCGATCGGCCAGCCGCAGCACGGTGTCCTCGGTGGTGACGAGCTCGTGGACGAAACGGGTGTGCGGCCCGCCGAGCAGTCCGGCGGCGCCGTGCAGGGCCTCGCTGGCGCTGAGCACCACCACCGTGGCCGCGGCGCCCGCGAGGCGGTGGCCGGCGCGGACGCAGGCGGCCTCGGTCAGGCAGCGGGCGACCAGCGTGACCTGGTGCGGGAAGCGCCGTACGGGCGCGGGCCAGCGGCGGGAGGCGAACGCCCGCCGTCCGGCCGCGGCAAGCACCGCGGCGGCGGTGCCAGCCGCCGCGAGCATGGCGGGCACCGCCCCGGCGGGGCCGGTGACCCGGGCCCCGGCCGCGGTCAGGGAGACCCGGGTCTCGGCGGCGATGCCGTACGGGGTGACCACCAGTGTGTTGCCGTGCGCGGTCGCGAGCGCGGTCAGGGTGCGGTGGCGGTGCCCGCCGAGACGGTGGGCGCCTGGCTCGACGAGCACCAGGGGCGCGGGGGTCATCCGGCGATGGCCTGTTCGCCGTGCCCGGCGGTGAACCGGGCGTACAGCCATCCGGGGTCGTTGAGCTTGTCGAACCGGGCCGGGACGCGGGCCGCTTCGCGGGCGAAGGCAACGCCCTCGTGGGCCCCGGAGACGGCGAACTGGGCGAACTCGCCCTCGCCGCCGGCCGTCCAGGCGGCGATCCGTTCGGCCGCCTCGGCGTCGTCCATGCCGTACTCGCTGCCGCGGGACAGCATCGCGCACTCGCGGAAACCGGCCTTCCAGGCGTGATACGGGGACTGGTTGATCCTGGTGGTGCCGGCGAGGTCCGCCACGAACTCGGTGCGGCCCGGCAGCGCGGCCAGCACGTCTACGGCCTCGCCGAGCTGTCGCAGGGCCGAGCGGCGGATCAGCTTCAGTCCGCCGTAGCCGTAGATGAGCCCGTTGAGCGGGTTGCGGGCCCGCCACACCCGCATCGACACCCCCTCCGCCAGCGGCTCGACGGTGGGGAGGGCGAACTCGGTGGCGATGACGAGGTCGGCGTCCGCGAGCAGGAACTGCTCGGCGTCCACCACTTCGGCGGCCAGCCGGTAGGCCCGGCGCATCCCCTGCACCCCGTGCA
Organism: Streptomyces sp. NPDC047061; assembly: GCF_040643955.1. NCBI lineage: Bacteria > Bacillati > Actinomycetota > Actinomycetes > Kitasatosporales > Streptomycetaceae > Streptomyces > Streptomyces sp. NPDC047061. Next base: position 8,305 of record NZ_JBEYVI010000069.1, on the reverse strand, counting down.
GCCGCTTGACCTTCACCCCCAGCACCCGCTGGAGGCGGGCGTGGAGCCTGTCGGCGAGCGGCTCGTCGTACGACAGCATCACCGCGTCGAACAGCCCGGTCATCGCAGGGCCTCCAGGTAGCGGGCCGCCACCGCGGGCGGCGTGAACTCGGAGGTGGCGGCGTGCGCACGCTTGGCGTGCACCCGGTAGAACTCGGTGTCCGTGGCGAGCCGGGCGGCGATGGCGATGGCCTGGTCGGCGGTGTGGAAGAGGAGGTCGTCGTCGATGTGCTCGGCCAGCCAGCCGGTGCGCGGGGCGATGACGGGCAGGCCCATGCCCTGGCAGTCGATCACGGACATGGACCAGGGGCAGCCCGCGCGGAACGGCGCGATCCCGAAGTGCGCGCCGGCCAGCAGGTTGCGGTAGCGGACGCGGTCGCCCCGGTCGCAGGCGAGGGTGACCCCGTCGAGGGCGGCGAGTTCGTCCCGGTGCTGTTCGGGGCTCGGGTCGAGCCGGACGCGCTCCGGGCTGCGCTGGCCGAACAGGTCCATCACCGTCAGCCGCACGGGGGCCTCGGTCACGAGGCGGCGGGCCAGGGCGGTGAACTGGGCGGTGCCGTAGTGCGCGTAGAGCCGGTGGTTGTAGACGGCGACAGCCTCCCCGTCCGGCACCACCACGTCGGCTGGGTCGCGGAGAAGGCGTTCATCGCGCGGGGCGGGTACGACGTGCAACTTCTCTGCGAGGTCCACGCCCATCCGCGCGGCGGCGGCCGTCGTCCAGGACGCGGCGGTGGAGGAGTGGACCAGGACGCGGTCGCACGCCGCGAGCCCGGCGGCGAAGGCCAGCAGCACGCTCCGGCCGAGTCCGCCGTCGTCCAGCGACGGGTCCAGCGTCAGGTTCCCGTCGTCGGCGAAGGAGAACGGCAGGTAGTGGCAGTACCCGGCGATCAGTGCGTCCGTCCCTGCTTCCAGCAGTGCGGCCCGGATCGCCGGGGCGGCCTCGACTTGGTTGGCCACCACCACCTCCGGCCGCGTGCGGCGGATGAGGTCGACCAGGCCGTTAAGGCCCGGGTCGAAGCGGGCCCGGTACTTCGTGGTCGGCGCCGTGGTGGGCTCGAAGCCCACTCGGGCGTCCCCGGCCGCGACCGGGGCGGCCACGGTCACTTCGGCTCCGGTATCGGTCAGGGCTGGGGCGAGCAGGTCGGCGAAGGTGAAGCCGGAGTCCGCCGACAGCCGGTTCGGGTTGGAGACGTTGAGCAGGTACAGCAGGCGCATCGCGCATCCCCTCTCGCCGGCCGCGGGGGTCGAACCGGGCCGGTGTGGGAAGGAAACCTGCGGCGAGGAGGGCGACAGAATGGTGAACTGTCCTCACTCACGGTTCACTCACGCACTCAACTGGCCGATGGAGCGGGGGCTTTGATGGACGCGCAGGGCGACGCGGTCACCGTGGAACAAACTGCGGCAGACTTCGCGGCCGAGGTCGCCTACTGGCGCGAGGTACGCGGGATGGCGAAGAAGGCCCTCGCCGAGCTGATGGCCTTCCACCCCTCCTACGTCAGCCACGTGGAGTCCGGGCGGCACAAGCCGACCGAGGACTTCGCCCGCCGCGCGGACGAGACGCTGAACGCAGGAAAGGCCATTTGGCGCAGGTGGTGCGACTATGAGACGGCCAAGGCCCGGGAGGCCAAGGCGGCCACCACCGCCGTGCCTGCGCCGCGGAGGAGCGAGCAGCCGTACGCCACCGGCTCGGCGATTGTCGTCGAGCACGACGCGGCCCGTCTCGACTACGACGGCCGCCTGTACCGGCTCACCATGCGTCGCCTGCTGCGTAACACCGGAGCCGATCCCATCACCCGCTACCTGATCCGCATCTCGGTCGACCGCTACCCGGGTGACCCGGAACGCTCCAACGCGCACTACCGGGCCCACCCGTTGACCTGGGAGGAACTCGCGCTCACAGCGACCTGCCGCGGGGAGGCGATGCGCTGGCAGGCCAAGCACGACCGGGACGCTTTCAAGGAGCTGTGGCTGCTGTTCGACAACGACCAGGGCCGCTTCCCGCTTTACCCCGGCGATTCGGTGTGGATCGAGTATGCGTACACCGTCAGCGACACCAAGTGGGGTCGCTGGTTCCAGCGGGCCGTCAGGTTGCCCACCGAGCACCTGGAGGCGGAGCTGGCCTTCCCGGCCGCGCTCGATCCGGTGGTGTGGGGCACCGAGACCTCGATGTCCGCCGAGGCGTCCCCGCTTCGCTCCGCCCCCGGTCGGCGCGAGGAGGACGGGATGCGCGTCTTCACCTGGTCGACCACCCAGCCGGTGCTGCACGCTCGCTATCGTCTGGAATGGAGATTCCGGGCCCGGCCCGAACAGGATGCGATGTCAGGGGAGTTCAGGTGATCGAGGTGCGGCCCAGTCAGCAGATGCGCGATCTGGGGGTCGTCCAGCAGGGCGCTCCTGTCCTTGCCGAACCGGCCCGTCTCTTCGAGCTGCCTGCCGAGCGTGAGGCTGCCGAGCAGGCCGTGGAGATGCTGTTCGCCTCGATCGAGCGCATCGCCCGCGTCCACACCTTCGCCAAGGGGATGGGTATCGCCGCCCCGCAGATCGGCATCGGTCGGGCGGCGGCCGTCGTCCAGCCCGCCGAGGAAGGCGCGGGCGCCATCGTGCTGCTCAACCCCCGCATCACCGCCGCCTCCGACGAGAGTGACGAGCAGTACGAGGGCTGCTTGTCGTTCTTCGACGTCCGCGGCATGGTCCCCCGCCCCCTGCGGATCACCGTCGAGACCACCGCGCTCGACGGCACCACCGTGACCACGGTCTACGAGCGGGGGCTTGCCCGGCTCATCGCCCACGAGATCGACCACCTCGACGGCCATCTGTACCTGCACCGGATGCGGCCCGGCGTCGACCCCATCCCCGTCGAGCAGTACCGGCAGACCGGCCGGTCCTGGGCGTACGACTCCTGACCCCGGAACCGCCGGTGACGACCGTGGAGGACCTGGACGCCGAGGACCCGGCCACCTGGGACGACCTGTTCGTCCGTGCCATCGACGAACGGCCCGTGCAGTTGGTCAGGCCCGCCGACACCGACCGCCCGACCTGGGCTGCGTACGACGGCGGAACCTACTTGGGGACCGTCTCCGCAGAGCCGGACGGCGGCCGACCGCTGTGGCGCGTGCAGACCACCCGCGAGGCCCACCGCGAACTCGCCGACGCCGTCCGCGCCCTGCGCCGCCCGGCGTCCTAGCCGCGCTAGCGCGAGCAGGTCGCCCGCTGGGCTCGACGCCTGCTCGCCGACGATTCGGCCCTGGTGGTATTCAAGCAGGGCAGCGGTGGCATACTGAAAGGGGTCGGCCCCCTGGGGTACGGAAGACGTAGCGCCGGGAACCCCCGCCGGATGACGGGAGCCCGGCGTTCGCGCCGTTCAGGGACTCTTCAGCGTGCTTCCACGTTCAGCAGCGTGACCAGCGGTCCCTCCGGAGCCACCGGAGCTCAGAACTGGCCGTCGCCGTCGAGCCATCACGGCAGCTGCCCCTCAGCAGCCCGGAGGACGTTTCACCCTGCTGAGGGGTCGGGGGCCCGCAGCGTGCATGTGCGGCAAGCCCCGCGAGTACGTCGTCCTGGAGCTGTCCCGCCCCACCTGGCGGCAATTTACCCCGACCGGCTGCCGCAGGTCGTCGCACGCCGCCACACTGTGGGGAACGGTTTCGCGACAACTCGCTGGCGGGGGACGCATGCACGACGACGCTGCGATGAGAAGTGGTCCCACGGGGGGCCGGGCGGACGGCATGCTCAGTGTGCTGCTCGACATCGCTCCCGACCCCGAGCTGGACCCGGAGGCGTTGGAACGACTGGCACGCCATCTGCGGGCCGAGATCGCTGAATTGGACGTCGAATCGGTCCGTCCCAGACTCGGCGGCACGGCTCCCGCGGGTGCGAAGGGCACTGATGCGGTCACGCTGGGAGCCGTCGTTGTGGCGCTGAGCGCGTCCGGCGGCGTGTTCACCGCGCTCGTCGAGACCCTGCGCGACTGGCTGGGCCGATCCTCCGCCCGGCACCGCGTCTCGCTGACCATCGACGGCGACACGATCGAACTGGAGCGAGCCACAACCGCCGAGCGGCGCGACCTGATCGACGCGTACATCCGTCGCCACACAGGTGGCTAGCCGTGGGACGCCGCCTGGCGCTATTGATCGCCACCTACGATTACCAGGACACCGGACTGCAGCAGCTGACCGCCCCGGCGCACGACGCTGAGGCGCTCGCCGCGGTGCTACGGAACCCGGACATCGCCGGGTTCGAGGTCACTACGCTGGTTAATGAGCCGCACCACCTCGTCGGCGAGGCCATCGGTGACTTCTACCGCGACCGGCGTCGCGACGACTTGGCCCTGCTGTACTTCACCGGCCACGGCCTCAAGGATGATGACGGCCGGCTGTACCTGGCGATGACCAACACGCGCCGCGACAGCCTCCTGTTCACCGCGCTGTCCGCCGAGCAGATCGATCAGGCCATGTCCGGCTGCATGTCCCGGCAGAAGGTGCTGATCCTGGACTGCTGCTACAGCGGTGCATTTCCAGCTGGGCGCCTCGCCAAGGGCGACACCGCCGTGCACGCGCTGGAGCGGTTCCAGGGCCGCGGCCGCACCGTGCTGACCGCCTCCGACGCCACCCAGTACTCGTTCGAGGGCAACCAGCCGCGCGGCCAGGCGGTGCAGTCGGTGTTCACCCGGCACCTGGTGGCGGGCCTGCGTGACGGCAGCGCCGATCTCGACGGCGATGGCGACATCACCCTCGACGAGCTCTACAGCTACGTCCATGACCGGGTCGTGGACGAAATGCCCCAGCAGCGGCCGAAGAAGCAGGACAACGTCGAGGGCCGCATCGTCATCGCCCGCAACATCAACTGGACTCTGCCGACCCACCTGCGCAATGCGCTCCGCAGCCCGATCGCCGACGACCGGCTCGCCTCCCTGGACGGGCTCGCCCACCTGCACCGGATCGGCAACGACACCGTACGCAACCAGACCCTAGAGGAGATCCATCGCCTCACTGGCGACGACAGCAGACTCGTGTCAGCCGCAGCTATCGCGCGCCTGCAGTCCATCCTTCCCCACCACCCTGACCTCCCTCACGAATCGCCGGGCGGTGCGGCACCCGACGCGGCGGAGTCGGTGACCAAGACGACGACGCCCGTCCTTCGCCCCAGTCCAGCACCCCCGCCCCAGCCCGGCAGCCAGGGCCTCGCCACCACCCCGGCAGGCAGCAGCTCGTCACCGGTGGTTCAGCCCACCTCTACCATCGGGCAGCTTCCGCCAGTCTCACCCACCGCCCCGCCGCCCGACACGCCAGGACGATCCAAACCCGATGTCACGCTGCCCGCAGCCCGGCCGACCGAACCCGGCCTTCCTGCTTCGACCGGGCTCGCCCCGACGACTTCCGCCGCCATCCCAGCGACATCCGGCACCGCCCCACACGCTGCCGACCAGCAGCAGGCGACGCAGAGCCCATCCGCGAAACACCCCCCGACCCGGTATCTCGCCCGCCGCCGTCTCCTGCTCACCCTGGGCGCCATCGGTCTGTCCACCACCGCCACCTACCTCCTTGTCGGCGACACCTCAGCTGTGGCCTACACCCTCACCGGCAACAACCGATACGTCCGGTCAGTGACGTTCAGCCCGGACGGCAAGATCCTGGCTGCGGGCAGTTTCGACCACACAGTGCGGCTGTGGGACGTAGCCACCCGCAAGCAGCTCGGTACCCTCACTGATCGGAGTTTCTTGGTCAACTCGGTGGCGTTCAGCCCGAACGGCAAGACCCTGGCTGCGGGCGGCAATTTGGAGATACGGCTGTGGGACATAGCCACCCGCAACCTGCTCGGCCCGCCCCTCACCGGCAGCGGGGACGTGCCCATGGTGGCGTTCAGCCCGGACGGCAAGATCCTGGCCTCGACCAGTTACAACCAGGGCAGCCCGGTGAGGTTGTGGGACGTCGCCACCCGCAAGCAGCTCAGCCCACCCCTCGCCGCCGGCAGCAAGGGCGTGACCACGGTGGCGTTCAGCCCGGACGGCAAGACCCTCGCCTCGGGCGGCGAGGGCGGCACGGTGAGGTTGTGGGACGTCGCCACCCGCAAGCAGCTCGGTACCCTCACTGATCGGAGTCTCTGGGTGAACTCGGTGGCGTTCAGCCCGGACGGCAAGACCCTCGCCTCGGCCAATAGCGACGAGGAGGGCGGCACGGTGAGGTTGTGGGACGTCGCCACCCGCAAGCAGCTCAGCCCACCCCTCGCCGCCGGCAGCAAGGGCGTGACCACGGTGGCGTTCAGCCCGGACGGCATGACCCTCGCCTCGGGCGGCGGGGACAGTGCGGTGAGGCTGTGGGACGTAGCCACCCGCAAGCAGCTCAGACCACCCCTCACCGGCCACTCGAAAGGCGTTAACTCGGTGGCGTTCAGCCCGGACGGCAAGACCCTCGCCTCGGGCGGCAACGACGGCACGGTACGGCTGTGGAGGGTCACCAGCTCTTATTAGAGGATGTCGCGCCCGCCATCGCCGGGCATGGACCCCTGGCACGCCAAACAGCGGTGAAAATTCAGCGCCCTGAAGCCCTTAAGGTCACAGTTCTCGGAACCCGTTCTCACTCAAAAGTGGGTCGGGCCCCCTTCTGAGACTTGCATTGTGCGAATGATCTGTCATGCGGCCAGGCAGCAGTGTGGTGTTGAGACACTTCCGGGTTGAGACAGGTTGACAGGCCGCATAACTGCCGCGGACACCCAGGCACACCAGGCTGGCCGTTCGGTGCCGGCGTCGTGCAGGTGCTGTTCGGCCGCGTCCAGGGCGCGCAGTACGGCCGTGCGCTCGCCGCGGTCGTGACGGGCGGAGAGGGTACGGGCCAGGCGCAGTTGGAGAAGGCAGCGGGCTGCCGGGTTCTCGGCGCGGGTCAGGGCGTGCTGGAGGATGTGGGCCGAGGTGGTGTGGTCGCCGCGCCAGGCGGCCTGGTAGGCGAGGTCGCCGAGGAGCCCGGCGCCCAGGTCGTGGTCGCCGGCGGCATGGGCGTTGTGCAGTCCGGCGATCCAGTGCTGGCTGGCGTCGGTGTGACGGCCGAGGTCGAAGCGGTGCCAGGCGACCGTCTGGGAGAGGGACGCCGCCAGGGTGTGCAGGCGCAGCCTGAGGGCGGGCGTGCAGCGGCTGTGCTCGAGGAGTTCGGTCACGGTGGCCAGGTGGGCGTCCAGCAGGGCGGGGGTGTGCTGGCGTTGCTCGGTGGGGAGAGCGGCCAGGTGCTGGGTGGAGGTCTCCAGGAAGGTGACGAGGTCCTCGCTGGCCGGCTTCCCGTCCTGCGTCTGGGCGAGTACGTCGGGAGAACTGCCTGCCCAGTCCGCCGCCAGGGCGGACAGGGCGGTGCCGGTGATCGTCAGGAAGGTTCGGCGTTCCATCGCTGTTCGCAGGGCCTCTCTCAGAGCGGGCACGGAGCTGTGGGGGCCAAGAGGCACTACGCCGTTGGCGGTGAGTGGCAGCCAGTTCGGCCAGTCGTCGGCGCGGACGATGTCTGCGGGCCAGCCGAGGGCTTCGGCGATGTAGATCTGGGATTCGTCGCTGGGTCTCACGCCGCGCTGCCACTTGCGCACCCGGGCTACGTCCGTGCCTGACCGCAGGCCACGCTGGGCGGCCGCGTTATGGATGCTGGCCACGAGATCGTCCATCGTCTTGCCGGCCGCGAGGCGCGCAACTACGAGCGGGTGCTGGGTGGTTGCTTGCACGCCTTCAGTCAATCACTGAGCGCACAGGGTTGGTGACTCCTTGGTGGAGATGGGGCCCCTCCGGGACCCCCTCAATCCGTCGACGGGCTCGAACGGTTGAGCCAATCTCGGATCTGAAGCGCTGCCGGACTGTCCGGCTGAGAGAGCGGAGGACCCATGGACGAGAGCACGGCACCCCTGGCGCCGGTTCTGCACAGCGTCGACGCCGACACGGTCACCCTCGGCAGCTCCGACGAGGGCTACCGCGAAGAGATCGGCTGGGAGCGGTACTGACCCCCGCCCCCTGAAGTCCCCTCTCGCTCCCGGTGCCGAGGAGCGGGGGTGCATGACCGGCCCCGCCGCCCGGCGGCCGCCGGAGCAGCAGACGAGAGGAAGAAACGATCATGATCGAGATCATCGTGACCCCCCAGCTCCCGGTTCTGGTGTCGGCCGACGCCGACGAGGTCACCCTCGGCCGGCAGAACGAGAACGACGCCGACAAGTCGAACTACTTCGAGTGATCCACCCGCTCGGCCCGGGGCGGCGCGGCACAGGCCGCGCCGCCCCCGCGGATCAGGTGAACAGAAAGGACAAG
>NZ_JBEYVI010000068.1:0-37008 GCF_040643955.1 Streptomyces sp. NPDC047061 | reverse complement strand
TCTCGCCGACCCACTCACCCATCGCCACAAGACAAGTCTGGTCCCGCCGCTCACGCGGCAGGACCAGAACCCAAGATCTTCATCGACCTTCTAGGACCTGTCCCGGCCGCCCCGGCGGGCTCCAGGTCGCGCCGCAGGTCGGCGATCCCCTGGTCGAGGGCGGCCCGCAGATGGGTGGACCGCCCTGTCGACAGGAGGATGGACACCCCGCCCTGGATGGCGGCGAGCAGGGCGGCGGCCCGTGCGTCGACGTCCACGTCGGCCCCGGGAGCGCAGTTCGCCCGCACCGCGCGAATACCCGCCGCCAGGCTCTCCTGCCACTGCCGCATCAGCTCGACCACGATCGCCCGCGCACCCGGCGTCGACCGTCCGACCTGGAGGAACAGCGACCCGAGCGGACAGGTGTCGCCCTGCGCCTCGTAGCGGGCGATCACCACGTCCCGCCACCGCTCCCAGTCCTCCCAGGATTCGAGGCGGCCGAGATACGGCTGCTGGTCCTCCAGCACCTGTTCCGCCTCGAACCGCGCGACGGCGAGCAGCAGTTCGTCCTTGCCGTCCGGGAAGTAGTGGAAGAGCTGGCTCTTGCTGGTGCGGGTACGTGCCATGACGTCGTCCAGGGTCACGGAGCCGACCCCCTGCTCCCGCAGCACCTCGGCGGCCCCCTCGACGATCCGGCGCCGGGTGGCCTTCCCCTTGGCCGTCAGTTCCTTGCCCCGCATCGTCATCGTCCGCCCGACCTCCGCACCGTGGAACAGTGGACCGTGCAGTCCATTCTATGGGCTCAGCCGGCGAAGAGAGCGCTGGCCAGGGCCACGCTGACGACGGTGCCGCCGATGATGCTCAGCAGGGCGTTGCGGCGCCACAGGTGCAGTCCGACGGTGACGGCCAACGCGGCCAGGGGCGCGGTCACGCGGGGCTCGGTCAGCGGCAGGTCACGCAGGCAGTACACGAACAGGATGACCATCACACCGGCGGGCATCCGGGCGCCCAGGTAGCGCACGGTCCTGCTGGCCCGCAGCGCGGCCAGGGCGGTGAAGGGCAGCGCGCGCAGCGCCCAGGTGACGGCGGCCGAGACGCCGACGGCCAGCAGCAGGTAGCGGGTGTCAGGCACGGGACTCCTCCTTGCGGCTCCGGACCAGCAGCGCGGCGGTGAACAGGGCGAACGCGGCCAGCAACATCTGTCCGGGCAGGACCAGCCGCGCGACCAGGGCGCTGAGCAGCGCGAGGACGGGGGTGGGCAGGTCGCCGCGCCGCTCCCGGACGGCGTCCAGGGCGAGTACGGCGAACAGCGCGGTCATCGCGAAGTCCAGCCCGGTGACGCCGTCGGGCACCACCGAACCGAGCAGGGCGCCGAGGGTGGCACCGCCGACCCAGTACGACTGCATGAACAACTGCAGCCAGAGGATGCGGGCGCCGGACCAGGACCGGGCCCGCTCACCGGCGGTCAGGGCGTACGCCTCGTCGGTCAGCGCGAACGTGCCGTACGCCTTTCCGAGCGGCCCCCGCACGCGGTCGAGCGGGAAGGACAGCGCGTAGAACACGTGCCGGACGTTGACCAGGAACGCGGTCAGCGCGACCGTCGCCAGCGGGGTGACCGCGACGGCCAGGCCCACCAGCAGGAACTCGAACGAGCCGGCGTAGATGACGGCGGTGAACAGGCTCGCGCACCACCAGGGCAGGCCGGCGTGGGTGATGAGCACCCCGAAGGCGAGGCCCAGCGGGAGCAGGGCGAGCCCCACGGAGGCGGAGTCCCTGAGGGCGGCGGGGGCCTCCGACCGGGTGGCGGTCGAGGGCGGCGCGGCCAAAACCGTATGCATGCTGAAATTTTAGGAGGATTGTCGCCACATATGGTTTCCAATAATTCCCGTAAGCTGATGGTATGGGAAATGAAATGCACCTGGATGCCATCGACCGGGAAATTTTGTTTCACCTGCGCCAGGACGGCCGCCTGACCAACGTCGAGCTGGCCAAGCGGGTCGGCCTCACCCCGCCGCCGTGCCTGCGCCGGCTGAAGCGGCTGGAGGACTCCGGGGTCATCACCGGCTACCGCGCCGTGATCGACCCGAAGGCCGTCGGCCGGGGCCTGGAAGTCATGATCGACATCGAGGTCTCCGCGAACGACCTCAGAACCATCGAGACCCTGGAGGAGACGCTCTCCTCCTACGACGAGGTCATCGAGTTCCGCCGGATGTACGGGCGCCCCGACTACTTCCTCCGCGTCGCCGTCGCCGACGACGCGGCGTACAACACCTTCCTCACCGGCAAACTCACCGGCCTCCCCGGCATCCTGCGCGTCGAGTCCCACCTGACGATGAAGAAGATCAAGACCGACGACTGACCCCCACCACCCCAGGGGCGAGGAACCGCGCAAACACCCCCACCGACCCGCACCCCGCGGACCACCCGCACCCCCACCACTTCAGGGGCGCGGGGAACTGCGCAAACACCCCCCACCGGCCCGCACCCCGCGGACCACCCGCACCCCCACCACCTCAGGGGCGCGGGGAACTGCGCAAACACCCCCCACCGGGCCGCACCCGACCAGCAACCCGCACCCCCACCACGGCCCTACCCCACCACCAGCAGAATCGCCAGCAACACCGCCCCCGCCACCGCCGGCGCAGCCACCTCGTACGCCCACCGCACCGTGATCTCACCCTGCGCCGACTCCGCCGGCCCCCTGCTCTCCAACATCTCCCGCAGGTCGTCCATGACCTTGTCGGTCTCCGCGCGCACCGGCCCGGCCGCGTGCTCGGAGTCCAGCTGCCCCCCGAACCCCCCGGACGCACCGAACCCGCCGAAGCCGCCGAGCCCGCGCCCGGCGCCCCCCGCCCCCGGCCGCCCGCGCTGTGCGGCCGTCTGCGCCTTCGCCTGCCGGCGCGCCGCCTTCTTGCGGTTCCGCAGGGACACCGGGATCGCCCACAGCTGGTACTTCGCACCGGACTTGACGATCACCTCGTTCGAGTAACCGGAGCGCAGGGAGGCGATCTCCCCCCACGGCAGCGTGATCACCCGGAACGGGTTCCGCACCCGCAGCCGGTCCTCGCCCGCGAACACCGCGGGGCGCAGGGTGAAGGCGACGACCAGCGGCACGATGAGGATGAGCGCGGCGAGGGCCAGCCAGGGGGTACGGCCGTGTCCCCGGATCAGCGCGTCGATGCCGAGCCAGCCGACGATGCCGAGGAGCAGGACGCCGCCGATCAGCGCCTGGGGCGAGCGGTAGATGCGGTCCTTGACGAGGGGCGTGGTCATGCCGCCGATTCTGCCTCAGGCGTGCGCCCCAGCGCCCTCGGGGCCGATCGCCGTACGCGAGTGCGGGTCGCATCGGGTTGCTCGCGCAGTTCCCCGCGCCCCTTGAGGTAGGGCAGATCCCGCGCCTCAAGAAGAACCGCCCCCTCGGGGTGTACAGCCGCTACGCGCGTAGATATGCTCGGCTGGTGACCATGCCCACCACCGCACCCCACGCACTTGCTGACGTCACCGCGTCCGACAGCACGCTGCGCCGCTTCCTTCACGGGCTGCCCGGCGTCGACGCGGTCGGCCTGGAGGCGCGTGCCGCCTCGCTCGGCACCCGTTCCATCAAGACCACCGCGAAGGCGTACGCCATCGACCTCGCCATCTCGATGGTCGACCTGACGACCCTGGAAGGCGCGGACACCCCGGGCAAGGTCCGGGCGCTCGGCGCCAAGGCGGTCCACCCGGACCCGACGGACCGGACGACGCCGGCCACGGCCGCCGTCTGCGTCTACCCCGACATGGTGGCCGTCGCCAAGGAGGCCGTCGCCGGCTCGTCCGTCAAGGTCGCGTCCGTCGCCACCGCCTTCCCGGCCGGCCGCGCCGCACTCGACGTCAAGCTCGCCGACGTACGCGACGCCGTGACCGCCGGTGCCGACGAGATCGACATGGTCATCGACCGGGGCGCGTTCCTCGCGGGGAACTACGGCAAGGTGTACGAGGAGATCGTCGCCGTGAAGGAGGCCTCGGGCGCCGCCCGCCTGAAGGTCATCTTCGAGACCGGCGAGCTGTCGACGTACGACAACATCCGGCGGGCGTCCTGGCTGGGCATGCTCGCGGGCGCCGACTTCATCAAGACGTCGACGGGCAAGGTCGCCGTCAACGCCACCCCGGCGAACACCCTCCTCATGCTGGAGGCCGTGCGCGACTTCCGGGCGCAGACCGGCGTCCAGGTCGGCGTCAAGCCCGCCGGCGGCATCCGGACCAGCAAGGACGCGATCAAGTTCCTCGTCCTGGTGAACGAGACCGCCGGCGCGGACTGGCTGGACAACCACTGGTTCCGCTTCGGCGCCTCCTCGCTCCTGAACGACCTGCTCATGCAGCGTCAGAAGCTGGCCACCGGCCGTTACTCCGGCCCCGACTACGTGACGGTGGACTGATCACCATGGCCAAGGAAAAGATGACCACCGCATTCGAGTACGCACCGGCGCCCGAGTCCCGCTCCGTCGTCGACATCGCCCCCTCCTACGGCCTCTTCATCGACGGCGAGTTCACGGAGGCCGCCGACGGCAAGGTCTTCAAGACCGTCAGCCCGAGCACCGAGGAGGTGCTGTCCGAGGTCGCCCAGGCCGGTGAGGCGGACGTCGAGCGGGCCGTGAAGGCCGCCCGCAAGGCCTTCGAGAAGTGGTCCGCGCTGCCGGGCTCCGAGCGCGCCAAGTACCTCTTCCGCATCGCCCGCATCATCCAGGAGCGCAGCCGCGAGCTGGCCGTCCTGGAGACGCTGGACAACGGCAAGCCGATCAAGGAGACGCGCGACGCCGACCTGCCCCTGGTCGCCGCGCACTTCTTCTACTACGCGGGCTGGGCCGACAAGCTCGACCACGCGGGCTACGGCGCCGACCCGCGGCCGCTCGGCGTGGCGGGCCAGGTCATTCCCTGGAACTTCCCCCTCCTCATGCTGGCGTGGAAGATCGCTCCCGCGCTCGCCACCGGCAACACCGTCGTCCTCAAGCCCGCCGAGACGACCCCCCTCTCCGCGCTCTTCTTCGCGGACATCTGCCGCCAGGCGGGCCTGCCCAAGGGCGTCGTCAACATCCTCCCCGGCTACGGCGACGCGGGCGCCGCGCTCGTCGCGCACCCCGACGTCAACAAGGTCGCCTTCACCGGCTCCACCGCCGTCGGCAAGGAGATCGCGCGCACGGTCGCGGGCACCCGCAAGAAGCTCACCCTCGAACTGGGCGGCAAGGGCGCCAACATCGTCTTCGACGACGCCCCGATCGACCAGGCCGTGGAGGGGATCGTCACCGGGATCTTCTTCAACCAGGGGCAGGTCTGCTGCGCGGGCTCCCGCCTCCTCGTCCAGGAGTCGATCCACGACGAGCTGCTGGACTCCCTGAAGCGCCGCCTGTCCACCCTCCGCCTCGGCGACCCGCTGGACAAGAACACGGACATCGGTGCGATCAACTCCGCCGAGCAGCTGACCCGTATCACCACCCTCGCCGACCAGGGCGAGGCCGAGGGCGCCGAGCGCTGGTCCCCCGCCTGCGAACTCCCGTCCGCCGGCTACTGGTTCGCCCCGACGCTTTTCACGAACGTCACCCAGGCGCACACCATCGCCCGCGACGAGATCTTCGGCCCGGTCCTGTCGGTCCTGACCTTCCGCACCCCGGACGAAGCCGTCGCCAAGGCGAACAACACGCAGTACGGCCTCTCCGCCGGCATCTGGACCGAGAAGGGGTCGAGGATCCTGGCGGTCGCGAACAAGCTGCGCGCCGGCGTCGTCTGGTCCAACACGTTCAACAAGTTCGACCCGACCTCGCCGTTCGGCGGTTACAAGGAGTCGGGCTTCGGCCGCGAGGGCGGTCGCCACGGCCTGGAGGCGTACCTCGATGTCTGATCGCAGCAGTGACCGTCTGAGCGTCTTCAAGACCTACAAGCTGTACGTCGGCGGGAAGTTCCCGCGTTCCGAGAGCGGCCGGGTGTACGAGGTGACCGACTCCAAGGGCAACTGGCTGGCCAACGCACCGCAGTCCAGCCGCAAGGACGCCCGGGACGCGGTCGTGGCCGCGCGCAAGGCGTTCGGCGGCTGGGCGGGGGCCACGGCCTACAACCGCGGCCAGGTCCTCTACCGCGTCGCGGAGATGCTGGAGGGCCGCCGGGACCAGTTCGTGCGCGAGGTCGCGGACGCCGAGGGCATGGGCAAGTCCAAGGCCGCCGCGGTCGTGGACGCGACGATCGACCGCTGGGTCTGGTACGCGGGCTGGACCGACAAGATCGCCCAGGTGGTCGGCGGCGGCAACCCGGTCGCGGGCCCGTTCTTCAACCTCTCGTCGCCGGAGCCGACGGGCGTGGTGGCGGTCGTCGCCCCCCAGGAGTCGTCGTTCCTGGGCCTGGTGTCGGTGGTCGCGCCCGTGATCGCCACCGGCAACACGGCCGTCGTCGTCGCGAGCGAGAAGGCGCCGCTCCCGGCCCTGTCCCTCGCCGAGGTGCTCGCGACGTCCGACGTGCCGGGTGGAGTCGTCAACGTGCTGTCCGGCCGTACGGCGGAGATCGCCGCCCCCCTCGCCGCCCACCAGGACGTCAACGCGATCGACCTCGCGGGCGCCGACGAGGTGCTGGCGAAGGAGCTGGAGATCTCGGCGGCCGACAACCTGAAGCGCGTCCTGCGTCCACAGCCTGTGGACGACTGGACGGCGACACCGGGTCTCGACCGCCTGACGGCGTTCCTGGAGACGAAGACGGTCTGGCACCCGACGGGTTCGCTGGGCGCGTCCGGCTCTTCGTACTGAGGCGCACCGGAGCGCCCCGCAGGGGGCGCGGGGAACTGCGCGACCAGCCCCCACGGACCCGCAGTTCCCCACCGGGCTCAGTGCCCCACACTCCCCAGCAGCTGCCCCACCACCGGAAGCGAGCCGATCGACGGGGCCTGTGCCAGCGGCCCCGTCAGCATCTTCGACGTCAGCGGCTTGAAGTCGGCCAGCTGCGTCCCCACCCCGTTGTCCAGCGGGTCGACACCCGTGCCCGCGAGCGGGTTGGGCTTCAGGCCCGTCACCGGGCCGGTGACGTACGGCAGTACGCCGCCCAGCGCCTGCATGCCCGCCTGCGGGTCGATCTGGCCGAGCGAGGTGGGCCGGGTGCGGACCACGTCCAGCACGGGCTGGGTGTCCGCGGCGGCCGTCGCGGCGCCCGCGCCGAGCGCCACACCTGCCGTGGCGAGGGCGGCCAGGGCGCGCCGAGCGGTCGGGGTCGGGGAGGACGCGTGTCGGGACATCGCTGGTGCCACCTTCTGGTGCGCAGGGTAATCAGGTCGGCACACAGGGTAGTTGAGGTGTGACTCACGCTCCAAAGCCGACCCGCGGGGTCGGCAGGAGGCTCCCCATACGTCAAACTGGTGTTCCGTGAGCATTCATCCCCCGTCTCCCGCCCGCGTCGTGCTGCTGTGCGGCCCCTCGGGCTCGGGCAAGTCACTGGTCGCCGCCCGTTCCGGGCTCCCCGTCCTGCGCCTCGACGACTTCTACAAGGAGGGCGACGATCCGACTCTGCCGTTGGTGGCGGGGAGTTCGGACATCGACTGGGACCACCCGGAGTCCTGGGACTCGGAGGTCGCGGTCGAGGCCATCGGGCGGCTGTGCGCCACGGGGGCGGCGCCCGTACCGGTATATGACATAGCACTGAGCGCCCGCACCGGCGCCGAGACGCTGGACATCGGCCGCACCCCCGTGTTCATCGCCGAGGGCGTCTTCGCCGCCGAGATCGTGGACCGCTGCCGCGAACTGGGCCTCCTGGCCGATGCGCTCTGCCTCAGCCGGGGCCCGGTGAAGACGTTCCGGCGCCGTTTCCTGCGCGATCTCAGGGAGGGCCGCAAGTCGGTGCCGTTCCTGCTGCGGCGCGGCTGGCGGCTGATGCGGGCGGAGCGCACGATCGTGGCCCGCCAGGTGTCGCTGGGCGCACACCCGTGCGACCGGGACGAGGCGCTGGGCCGGATGGCGGCGGCCGCGGTGGGCCGGCAGACCCGGGACCGGACACCGGCGGCCTGACTCCCGTAGGGGACAGAACCCGACCGTCGTATCGAACAAAAAAAGCGGGACTGGATGGACCCCCCGGCCCTCCAGTCCCGCTTCCCCCGTCGCTCCGCCGAACACCCCCGTGTCCCCCGTGGCGGAGCTCCCCCGTGCTTCCCCCCAGGTCCCCCCCGGACCCGCTTTCCCCCGTGTTCCCCGTGGGTCCCCCCGGACCCTCCCCCAGGTCCCCCGTTCCCCCGGTTTCCCCCGTCAGGATCCCCCCGGATCCCCATACCCTCAGGCGACAAGCTCCCCGAAGGCGTTCTCCTCGTCACGGCCGAAGCTGAGGACCTCGTCCTCGCGCAGCCGGCGGAGCGACCGCCAGATGCTGGACTTCACCGTGCCGACACTGATGTCGAGGATCTCCGCGATCTCCGGGTCCGTGCGGCCCTCGTAGTAGCGCAGGACCAGCATGGTGCGCTGGAGTTCGGGGAGCCGGGCGAGCGCCTGCCACAGGACCGCGCGCAGCTCGGTGCCGCTCATCGCGTCCGTGTCGCCGGGCGTCTCCGGCAGTTCCTCGGTCGGGTACTCGTTGAGCTTGCGGCGCCGCCAGGCGCTGATGTGCAGGTTGGTCATGGTGCGGCGGAGGTATCCGCCGACCGCCGCCTTGTCGCTGATCCGGTCCCATGCCCGGTACGTCGAGAACAGCGCGCTCTGCAGCAGGTCCTCGGCCTCGTAGCGGTCACCGGTCAGGTGGTAGGCGGTCGCGTACAGGGAGGCGCGGCGCTCCTGGACGTAGGCGGTGAACTCCGCCTCCGTCAGCGAGCGGCGCTCCCCCGTGTCCTCCCCGTACGCGGATCCCCCGTGTGCCTCCCCCGTGAAGCTGTCAACCACCGTCATGTAGCCGGTGTGCTGACGCCCGGTGCCGCGAGCGCACCCCCGCCCGCTCACGGCACCGGACTTCTCGGAACCCCGGTGCACGTCGTGCAGACGCGTGATCACTGCGCTGGTGCTGTGGCTGATCAGCGTGTTCATCTCGCGCCCCCCGTCGTGGACTTCCGGTAGTTCGGCCTGCCCAGGCGGTCCGCCTGGGCGGTTGCCTGTGCCGAGAACTCTGCCGGGCCACCTTCACGGCCGTATCCGCCGACTGTCACAGACCTGTCACAGGGGTCCGGCACGGAGAGTCCACAGGACGTACACAGGTGGTGGCGCTACAGAGGTTTGCGGGGAGCTGCGAGCCGCACAGGTCGTACGACGGGCCCTGCATGGGCCAGAATGAGCCCGTGCCTTCCCTGTTGCTGATCGAGGACGACGACGCCATCCGTACGGCCCTGGAGCTCTCTCTGACGCGCCAGGGACACCGGGTGGCCACCGCTGCGACCGGTGAGGACGGTCTGAAGCTGTTGCGTGAGCAGCGGCCCGATCTGATCGTCCTCGATGTCATGCTGCCCGGCATCGACGGGTTCGAGGTGTGCCGGCGGATCCGGCGCACGGACCAGTTGCCGATCATTCTGCTGACCGCGCGCAGCGACGACATCGACGTGGTCGTGGGCCTGGAGTCCGGTGCGGACGACTATGTCGTCAAGCCCGTCCAGGGGCGGGTGCTCGACGCCCGGATCCGGGCCGTGCTGCGGCGCGGGGAGCGGGAGTCCACCGACTCGGCGACCTTCGGCAACGTCGTCATCGACCGCAGTGCGATGACCGTGACGAAGAACGGCGAGGACCTCCAGCTGACGCCGACCGAGCTGCGGCTGCTGCTGGAGCTGAGCCGGCGGCCGGGACAGGCGCTGTCCCGGCAGCAGTTGCTGCGGCTGGTCTGGGAGCACGACTACCTCGGCGACTCCCGGCTGGTGGACGCGTGTGTGCAGCGGCTGCGCGCCAAGGTGGAGGACGTGCCCTCGTCCCCGACCCTGATCCGTACCGTGCGTGGTGTCGGCTACCGCCTGGACGCCCCTCAGTGACGGACGTGCAGGGGGGTTTCCGCGGCTGGGCCGCGGATCGCAAGGGAGCCATGTCCCGGCTGCGCTTCACCAGTCTGCGGCTGCGGCTCGTCGTCGTCTTCGGGCTCGTCGCGCTGACCGCCGCCGTGTCCGCGTCCGGCATCGCGTACTGGCTCAACCGCGAGGCCGTGCTCACCCGTACCCAGGACGCGGTGCTGCGCGACTTCCAGCAGGAGATGCAGAACCGGGCCGGTGCGCTGCCCGTGCACCCGACGCAGGACGAACTGCAGCGCACGGCCGGGCAGATGGCCAACAGCAGCCAGCGGTTCAGTGTGCTGCTGGTCGGCCAGGACACCAATGGCAAGGCGGTGTACGGCAGTTCGGACGGGCTCAGTGCGTTCGCGCTCGACGACGTGCCGACCTCGCTGCGCAAGGCCGTCGACAAGCAGCAGAAGGTGACCGACTCCAACGAGTCGGCGTACCACCTGTACTGGCAGCGGGTCGTCGACCACGGCACGCCGTATCTCGTCGCCGGGACGCGGCTGATCGGGGGCGGCCCGACCGGTTACATGATGAAGTCCCTGGAGCCGGAGGCGAAGGACCTCAACTCGCTGGCGTGGTCGCTGGGGATCGCCACGGGGCTCGCCCTCATCGGTTCGGCGCTGCTGGCGCAGGCCGCCGCCACGACCGTGCTGAAGCCGGTGCACCGGCTGGGAGTCGCCGCGCGGCGGCTCGGCGAGGGCAGGCTGGACACCCGGCTGCGGGTGTCGGGTACGGACGAACTCGCCGATCTGTCACGGACGTTCAACGACGCGGCCGAGGCGCTGGAGAAACGGGTCGACGACATGGCCGCGCGGGACGACGCGTCCCGCCGGTTCGTCGCGGACATGAGCCACGAGCTGCGCACCCCGCTCACCGCGATCACCGCCGTCACGGAGATCCTGGAGGAGGAGCTGGAGGCGGAGTCGGGGTCGATGGACCCGATGATCGAGCCCGCCGTCCGGCTGGTCGTCAGCGAGACGCGCCGCCTCAACGACCTCGTCGAGAACCTGATGGAGGTCACCCGCTTCGACGCCGGTACGGCCCGGCTGGTCCTCGACGACGTCGACATCGCCGACCAGATCACCGCCTGCATCGACGCCCGCGCCTGGCTGGACGCGGTGGATCTGGACGCCGAGCGCGGCATCCACGCCCGCCTCGACCCGCGCCGTCTCGACGTCATCCTCGCCAACCTGATCGGCAACGCGCTCAAGCACGGCGGGTCGCCGGTGCGGGTTTCGGTGCGGATCGAGGGGGACGATCTGGTCGTCGCCGTACGGGACCACGGTCCGGGTATCCCGGAGGACGTGCTCCCGCATGTCTTCGACCGGTTCTACAAGGCCAGCGCCTCCCGGCCGCGTTCCGAGGGCAGCGGGCTGGGCCTGTCGATCGCGACGGAGAACGCCCGCATCCACGGCGGCTCGATCACCGCGGCGAACTCCCCGGAGGGCGGTGCGGTGTTCACGCTCCGGCTGCCCCGGGACGCCTCGCGGCTGACGGAGGAGAGCAAGGACACCGGCGATGCCGGGGGCATCGGGGATGCCGGGGGCATCGGGGATGCCGGGGATTCCGGGGAGAAGGGCGCCTGATGCACGTACGAAGACTCCTGGCCGTGGCCGGGCTGGCGCTCGTGCTCTCCGGGTGCGGGATCCGGGCCACCGAGGTGCCGACCGACTTCGGCGGGGCGCCCTCGCGGGTGCCGTGCTCGATGACCCAGCCGGATCTGCCGGCGCAGAGCGAGCGCGGGGTGCCGGTGCAGGTGTTCCTGCTGTGCGGTTCCTCGCTGGTGACCGTCGACCGTGAGGTGCGCGTCCCCGACGGCTCGGCGGACGCCAAGCGGCGGGTGACAGTCGCCCAGGGGCTGCTCGACCAGCTCGCCGAGACGCCGTCGGCCGCCGAGAAGGAGGCCGGTTACTCGACGTACGTGCGGGGCGGGATGAGCGTCTGGGGACCCCGGGCCGGGGATCCCGACGACACGCTGCGGCTGAGTACGTCGCCGCCGCAGCTGACGTCGTACGCGCTCGCCCAGATCGTGTGCACGCTGTCCGACTCGGCGGCCGCGGAGGGGGACGGGTCGGTGATCCTGGGCGGGCCGGGGACGGAGCCGTTGCGGCGGTACGAGTGCACGGACGCGGTGCGGAATGCTCCGAGTGGCAGCCGGCCCCCGTCCACTGAGGTGGCTTCCGGGTGAGGGGCGCCGGGGCGCCTTAGGGGGTGCCGGGACAGATCGTGCGGCGAGCGCGGGCCGGTGGGGGCTGGTCGCGCAGTTCCCCGCGCCCCTAAAGGGGCGCGTTCCACGGGGCGCTCTCCCTGGGGCGTGTGTTTGAGGCCTCACTCCCGTATCCGGAACCGATCGTGTGCACGGGGGCGTCTTGGGGGGCGTGCAGCGTCCAGGCTCCATCGGCGGCAGCGCCGCGATCCGCGTCCGTGTGGCAGGGGGTGTCCTCCTTGTCGCACACCTCGTGTTCGTCGCCTGGCTGATGCTGCGGCCGCTGGACGTGCCCTGGGTGATGCCCGCCAACCTGCACCCTTTCGCCGGTATCCGCGCCGACCTGGCGCTGGGCTGGCGCGAGGCGGCCCACCGGATCGGTGAGGGCCTCGCGCTGCTCGCCCCGCTCGGTGTGCTGCTGCCGATGACCCACGGGAAGCTCCGGGTCTCCCCGCTCGCCTCGCTGATCAGTTCGGCCGCCGCGGGCGCCATGATCTCGCTGGGCATAGCCCTGCTGCAGACCGGAGTGCCCGGCCGTGTGGTGGATGTCGACTCGATACTCCTCAACACGGCCGGCGTCGTCGTCGCGCATCTGGCGGTGGTTCCGGCGGCCCGCTCCCGGCTCCGTCGGCGGGGTGAGCGGCGGCGGCCCGCCGCCCTCCCCCAGGAGGAAGCGGCTCAGGGTCTTACCCCGACGATTCCCAGGGTCGGGATCGCCCCGTAGAGCGACGCTTCGACCCGGTTCGTCTCCGTAGCGTTGAGGGCAGACGAGGGGCCGGAAGGGCCGCCTCGCACCGGACGCTCACGAAGGAGCCGCAGATGTCCCGCCTCGCCCGCCCCACCCATGGCCGCATGATCGGCGGAGTGTGCGCCGCGCTGGCCCGGCGCTTCGGCACCTCCGCGACGACGATGCGGGTGATCTTCCTGCTGTCCTGCCTGCTGCCGGGCCCGCAGTTCCTGCTCTACATCGCGCTGTGGATCCTCCTCCCCTCGGAGGAGAAGGCCGCCGCCTGGTAATCCGGTGATCCCCTTGTACGACCTGTACGGCAACGCCGTTGGGGCGCCCCGGTAGACACCGGGGCGCCCCAACGGCGTTGCCGGTCGGCTGGGGAGAGGTCAGCCGAGCGGAATCCCGTTGATCGGCAGGCCGTGCGTGGGCAGGCCCTGGAGCGGCAGTCCGCCGAGGAGGCCGGCGACGGGCTTGGTCGGGCCGTCGGCGAGGACCTGCTGGACGGCGGGCTGGACGGCGGTCAGGCCGGCACCCAGGGCGGTCTGTCCCTGCGCGAGGGCCCCACCGGCGCCCGGCAGGGCCTTGGCGACGTTCTCGGCCGGCAGCGTCTTGGTGACGGTGTCCAGGGCCTGGGGGGCGTCCGGAACGGCCGGGGCGGCGTTGGCCGCGCCCGCGCCGACGGCGGCGAAGGCGGCACCGAGGGCGGCGACACCGAGGGTCTTGGCAGCAGACTGCTTCATCGTTAATGCGTCCTTGGAATGCGGTGACGGGGATCGATAACGCGCTGAGCGGTCCACGACCGTAAACATGCCGGGCCGCCCGCCGCAAACACCGAAATGCGGACGGATAGTGAAGGCCCGTCCGCATTCCGTTCCCCACCCGGATACCCGATCAGCCCTCCGGATCGACAGAACCGCTGGTGGAGGCGGTCTGCCGGAACAGCCATTCGGATTTCAGCTCCGCATAACCGGGCTTGACGACGTCATTGATCATGGCGAGGCGTTCATCGAAAGGAATGAACGCTGATTTCATCGCATTGACGGAGAACCACTGCAGGTCGTCGAGCGTGTAACCGAACGCCTCGACGAGGTGCTCGAATTCGCGGGTCATGCTGGTCCCGGACATCAGCCGGTTGTCGGTGTTCACGGTGGCCCGGAAGTGCAGCCGGCGCAGCAGCCCGATCGGGTGCCCGGCGTAGGAGTCGGCGGCCCCGGTCTGGAGGTTGGAGCTGGGGCACAGCTCCAGCGGGATCCGCTTGTCGCGGACGTACGACGCCAGCCGGCCGAGCTCGACCGTGCCGTCCTCGCGGACCTGGATGTCGTCGATGATCCGCACCCCGTGCCCGAGCCGGTCGGCGCCGCACCACTGGAGCGCCTGCCAGATGGACGGCAGCCCGAAGGCCTCGCCGGCGTGGATGGTGAAGTGGTTGTTCTCCCGCTTGAGGTACTCGAAGGCGTCGAGGTGCCGGGTGGGCGGGTAGCCCGCCTCGGCCCCCGCGATGTCGAAGCCGGCCACCCCAAGGTCCCGGTAGCGGTTGGCGAGCTCGGCGATCTCCAGGGAGCGGGCCGCGTGCCGCATGGCGGTGAGCAGGGCGCCGACCCGGATCCGCCGGCCGTTCTCGCGGGCGACGGCCTCGCCCTGCCGGAACCCCTCGTTGACGGCCTCGACGACCTCTTCGAGGGAGAGGCCCTGCTCCAGGTGCTGCTCGGGGGCGTACCGCACCTCGGCGTAGACGACGCCGTCCTCGGCCAGGTCCTCGGCGCACTCGCGGGCGACCCGGACGAGGGCGTCCCGGGTCTGCATGACACCGACG
This sequence comes from Streptomyces sp. NPDC047061, assembly GCF_040643955.1. Lineage (NCBI taxonomy): Bacteria > Bacillati > Actinomycetota > Actinomycetes > Kitasatosporales > Streptomycetaceae > Streptomyces > Streptomyces sp. NPDC047061. The sequence goes on along the minus strand of NZ_JBEYVI010000068.1, from coordinate 22,322 downwards.
GTGTGCGAGAAGGTCTCCAGGTACCGCTCCAGCGAACCGGAGTCGGCGGCCTCGCGGAACCAGATGCCGAGCTTGTCCGGGTCGGTCTCGGGGAGGCCGGCGTACCCGGTCTCCCGAGCGAGGTCGGCGACGGTGCCCGGACGCAGGCCGCCGTCGAGGTGGTCGTGCAGCAGAACCTTCGGCGCCCGGCGGATCTGGTCCGGCGTCGGGGTGTTCGCGGTGCTCTGGCTCGTCATTTCCGCACTGTAACTCCTACGCGCGTAGATCGCCTGGTACTCGGAGATTCCCGTTTCCGTCGATACGCAATGGTGACCGCACGGACGGGTCGCGTACACCACCTCTTCTGACACTGTTCTGTCATGGCACAGCAAGCGACGCCGGCCAGAACGGCCAGCCTGAGCAGGCCAGTCGGTCAGGAACCGACGACGGCGACCGGGGCGGTCCTGCTCCTCCCCGGCGGGGAGGAGGTCTCCGCGCGCAAGCCATCCCTCGTATGGGCGACGGCCTTCGTCCGCGCGCTCGGCCGCCGACTCGCCCGGGACGGCAGGGACGAGGGGCTGGCCGCGCACGTCGTCCACTACCGCTACCGCGGCTGGAACGGCAACGAGGCGCATCTCGCGGGGGACGCCGGCTGGGCGGCGGACGAGGTGGTACGACGGTACGGCGATGTGCCGGTGTGCCTGCTCGGCGTGGGGATGGGCGGCCGGGCCGCGCTGCACGCGGGCGGCCACGAGGCGGTCAACTCCGTCGTCTCCATCGCCCCCTGGCTGCCCGAGGCGGACGTGGCGGTGCCCGAGGAACCGGTTCGCCAGCTGGTGGGGCGGCGGGTGCTGATCGTGCACGGCACGAACGACGAACGGACCGACCCGGAGCTGTCGTTCCGGCTGGCGGCGCGGGCGAAGAAGGCGAATCGGGAGGTGTGCCGGTTCGAGGTGCACTCGGACGGGCATGGGCTGCATCAGCACCGGGACGAGGTCCTCGCTCTCGCCTCGGACTTCGTCATGGGGGCGCTGTACGGGCGGGCGGTGTCGCGGCCGGTGGAGGACGCGTTGGCGGCGCCGCCGCCGATCGGGTTGCGGATGCCGTTGGCCGCGGGGTTCGGCAAGTCGTTGAGACGGTAGGGGGTGGGGGGTGCGGTTGCAGCCGGGCCGCGGGTGCGTCGTGGTTGCTCGCGCAGTTCCCCGCGCCCCTGACGGGGCGCGTTGTGGCTAGGTGGGGAGCAAGTTGCCCCTTCTCGACAGCAGGAAACGCTTGAAGGCGGCCACCGGGGGTGTGTCCGGGTGGCCCTCCAGCCAGGCCACGCCGATTTCTCTCGCCGCTCTCGGGGCCGTGACCGTGAGTTCGACGACTCCCGGGCGGGGGAAGGCGGGTGGCGGGAGCAGCGCGACCCCCAGTCCGGCCGCGACCAGGCCCCTCAACGTCTCCGCCTCCTCTCCCTCGAAGGCGATTCGCGGCCGGAAACCCGCCTCCTTGCACAGGTCGTCCGTGATGCGGCGCAGGCCGTAGCCCGGCTCCAGGGTCACGAAGGTCTCGTCGGCCGCCTCGGCGAGGCGGATGCGCTTACGGGACGCCAGCGCGTGGTCCGCGGGCACCACCAGCCGCAGCTTCTGTTCGTCGAGGCGGCGGGCGGCCAGGTCCGGGGCGTCCGGCATCGGGGAGGTCAGGCACAGGTCGAGCTCGCCCGCCCGCAGCTTCTCGATCATCGCCTCGCCGTAGTTCTGGACGAGGCTGAAGCGGATGCGGGGATGGTCGACGCGGAATGCCTGGAGGAGGCCGGGTACGGTCTCCGCGCCCATGGTGTGCAGGAAACCGAAGGCGACCTTGCCCGTCGTGGGGTCGGCGTCGGCGCGTACCTCGTCGGCGGCGCGCCGTACCTCGGCGAGGGCGCGCTCGACCGAGGTGAGGAAGGTACGGCCGGCGGGGGTGAGGGAGAGGGTGCGGCCGTGCCGGGTGAAGAGGTCGACGCCCAGGTCCTGTTCCAGGCGGACCATGGCGCGGGAGAGGGTGGACTGGGGGACGTCGAGCTCCTGGGCGGCCCTGGTCACATGCTCGGTGCGGGCCACTCCGGCGAAGTACGCGAGGCGGGGCGCGAGCAACATCGTCATGTCTTCTCTGTCACTGTACGGTGACAGGCGCTCCGCTGACCTCTGCTGATGCTCCATGGGAACGATTATGGCGTTTCCATGCATTGGACGGATCAGCGTGGCGGTCCGTACGTTCGAAGCATGTCTCCCGCCAGTACCGGGGCGTCCATCACCGTGGACGCCGTCCCGTCCCTCCCCGCCTCCGACTCCCGCCTGACCCCGGGCGGTCCCGGCTACCGCCGGATGAGCTTCGCGCTCTTCCTCGCGGGTGTCGCGACCTTCGCCCTCCTCTACTCCACGCAGGCCCTGCTCCCGCTGATCTCGGACGGCTACGGCGTGTCCGCGAGCGACGCGAGCTGGACGGTGGCGGCGGCGACCGGCGGCCTGGCACTGTTCGTCCTCCCGATGAGCGCCCTCTCCGAGCGCTTCGGGCGTCGTACGGTCATGACGGCCTCGCTGGCGGTGGCGGTGACCGTCGGACTGCTGGTGCCCTTCGCGCCCTCCCTGGGCGTGCTGGTGGTGCTCCGTGGCGTCCAGGGCGCGGCGCTGGCCGGTCTGCCGGCCTCCGCGACGGCGTACCTGGCCGAGGAGGTCCGCCCGAAGGCGCTGGTCACGGCCATCGGCCTGTTCGTCGCGGGCAACAGCGTCGGCGGGATGAGCGGCCGGGTCATCACCGGCTGGGTCGCACAGGAGTGGGGCTGGCGGGTCGCCGTGGGCGTGATCGGGTTGATCGCCGTCGGCTGCGCGATCGCCTTCCGGCTCCTCCTCCCCGCCCCTCGGCACTTCAAGGCGGGCTCGCTGCACCCGCGCCGGCTGCTCGGCACGGTCCGCGACCACCTGGCCGACCCGCTGCTGCGCCGCCTGTACGCGATCGGCGCGCTGTTCATGACCGTCTTCGGCGGCGTCTACACGGTGATCGGCTACCGCCTGACCGAGGAGCCCTTCTCGCTCCCCCAGGGCATCATCGGCTCGATCTTCCTGGTGTACCTGGTGGGTACGGTGTCCGCGTCCACGGCGGGCCGCCTGGTCGGCCGCTTGGGCCGCCGAGGGGCCCTGTACCTGGGCGGCGGCACGACGGCCGCCGGCCTCCTCCTCTCCCTGGCCGACTCGCTCCCCCTGGTCCTGCTGGGCCTCGTCCTGATCACCGCGGGCTTCTTCGCGGGCCACGCGGTGGCCTCCTCCGCGGTCAGCAAGACAGCCACCCACGGCAGGGCCCAGGCCTCCGCCCTCTACCAGTCCGCCTACTACATCGGCTCCAGCGCGGGCAGCACGGTGGGCGCGATGGCGTTCCACGCGGGGGGCTGGGCGGGCACGGTGAGCGTGGGCCTGCTGGCGATCGCGGGCGTGGTGACGATCACGGTCCTGGGCTCGGTGGCGGCGCGCCGCCAGGTATTGGCCAACGCTCACTGAATTCTTTTAGGGGCGCGGGGAACTGCGCGACAAGCCACGACACCGCCGCACCCGCCACCCCACCGCGCACCCCACCCCCTTGGGCGAACCCCGTCTCACCTGCACGTTTCCGCACTCCGGGCGCCGTTGTCAGTGGGCTGCGGTAGCTTCCGAAGTGCTGGAGCGCAACGGCGCGCGAACAGGAACGGCCACAGGGGTGGGTGGACGGAAGATGACCGACGGCACGGCGACGGCGGAGCTGGACCTCGCACTGGACAAGTACCGGACCGAGCTGACCGGGTACTGCTACCGGATGCTCGGCTCGTCCTTCGAGGCCGAGGACGCGGTGCAGGACACCCTGGTGCGGGCCTGGCGGAGCTACGAGAAGTTCGAGGGCCGCTCCAGTCTCCGGTCGTGGCTGTACCGGATCGCGACGAACGTGTGCCTGGACATGCTCAGCGCGGGCAACAAGCGGGCCCGGCCGATGGACCTGAGCGAGTCGACGCCGCTCGCCCAGGCGGCGCTCTCCCCGCGGGCCGACAACACCTGGCTGGAGCCGGTGCCGGACGCGCGTGTGCTGCCGACGGTGGACGACCCGGCGGAGGCGGCCGTGGCCAAGGAGTCGATCCGGCTCGCCTTCATGGCCGCGCTCCAGCAGCTGCCGCCCAAGCAGCGGGTGGTGCTGATCCTGCGCGAGGTGCTGGCCTGGAAGGCGACCGAGGTGGCCGAGCTGCTCGGCACCACGGTCGCGTCGGTCAACAGCGCGTTGCAGCGGGCCCGGGCCACTCTGGCCGAGCAGCGGCAGTCGGGCGCCGCCGCCGAGGTCTCCGACCCGCTCGACGAGGAGCAGCAGAAGCTCCTGGAGCGCTATGTCGCCGCCTTCGAGGGCTACGACATGACGGCGCTGACGGCACTCCTCCACGAGGACGCCATCATGACGATGCCGCCGTTCGACCTGTGGCTCACCGGCCACGACGACATCACCGGCTTCATGACCACCATCGGCTCCGCCTGCGAGGGCTCGCGGCTGTTCCCGGTCCAGGTCAACGGCCTGCCCGGGTTCGCCCAGTACAAGCCCGACCCGGACACCGGGGGCTGGAGCCCCTGGTCCGTGCAGGTCCTGGAGATCTCAGACGGCCGGCTGACCGGGTTCCACTTCTTCCTCGACACCAAGCGCTGGTTCCCGCTCTTCGATCTCCCCCTCCACCTGGAGGCCGAGGCCGACGAGACGGAGGAGGGAGCGTAGGGCGGGGCCGGGGTCGCGGAGCCGTATCCGTCCGCCTGCCCTGCGGGCCGCCAGCTCCAGCCGGGCCAGCAGGTCGACGGCCGCCAGGTCCGGCGGTCCGGGGCCGAGACCGCCCACGTCGCAGACGACCACCCCGGCGCCGGTGACCGCCAGCAGGTCGCGCACGTCGTCACAGAGCCCCGGCACCTCGTCCCTGGTGACGGGGCCCGACAGCACAAGCACGGCGGGGGGCACGGCATCCACGAGGCGGTAGACCCCCGGCGGCACCCCGACTCATCGCTGGGGGCCGCGGCTCATCGGCAGAGGGTCGCGCAGATCACGTCGATCACAAGGATCGCAACGTTGACCTGCACCTGACCGACCCGGAGGGTTGGTGTATGCGCCACGCACCGCCATCGCCCCCGTCGCCCGTCGGCCACCCGGCACCCGCCGAGGGGGTCCCGTGCAGGGGGTGCTGAGCGGTTTCGCGGTCATCGCGATCGTCATCGCCGTCGGCTACGGCCTGGGCCGCGGCGGCCACCTGGGGGCGAACGGCCGCGAGGTCCTCACCAAGCTCGCCTTCCACGTCGCCTCCCCCGCGCTCCTCTTCACCCTGCTCGCCAAGGCCGACCTGGCGGTGATCTTCTCCGGCCGCCTCCTGGTGACGGCGCTGAGCACGGCAGCGGCGGCGGGCACGTTCGTGGCGGTGGGCGTCGTACGGCACTGGGGTGTCGGCCGCACCACCATCGGCGCGCTGTGCTCCAGCTACGTCAACTCGGGCAACCTCGGCATCCCGATCGCGGTGTACGTGCTGGGCGACGCGTCCCTGGTGGCCCCGGTGCTGCTCTTCCAGGTGGTGGTCCTCACCCCGGTCGCCCTGACGATCCTCGACCTGGCGGGCATGGGCGAGAAGGGCCCCTGGTGGCGCCGCCTGCTCACACCGCTCCGCAACCCGATAGCCGTCGGCTCCCTCACCGGCGTCGCGGTCTCGGGGCTCGGCATCCATGTCCCCGGCCCGGTCATGGACCCCCTGACCCTGATCGGCAACATGTCCGTCCCGGCCGTGCTCCTGGCCTTCGGCATCTCCCTGCGCGGCAGCACCCCGCCGGGCCGGGGCCGCGACCGGCACCCGGTGTTCCTGTCCGTCGCCCTGAAGTCGGTGGGCCAGCCGCTCGCCGCCTGGGCCCTGGCCTCGGCCGTCTTCGACCTGCACGGGGCACCCCTGCTCGACGTGACGGTGACCTCGGCGCTCCCGGCCGCCCAGAACCTCTACACCTACGCCAGCACCTACCGCGTCGGCGAGGAACTGGCCCGCGACTCGATCCTGCTGTCGACGGTGCTGGCGGTACCGGTGCTGGTGGTCGTGGCGGCGCTGCTGGGGTGACGCGCCGGTCAGTCGGCGGGGAACTCAGCGGTGTCGATCGTGAGGTCGAACGGCTCCGGCAGCTTGATGGGGTCGCCGAACTTGACGGCGCTGAGCATCCGGTAGACCTCACCCTTCGGCTCGCCGTAGAGCGTCGCGGTGGGGCCGCCGGGGGCCCAACGGTCGATCAGAAGGTACAGCGGGATGCCTGCGGTGGCGTAGGCGGCGGGCTTGCTGACGCGGTCGTGCCGGGCGTTGGACTTGGAGGTGACCTCGACGACGAGTTCGGCGAGTGCGGCCGGGATGTGGGATTCCGCCTCCACACAGTCCTGGACGGGTGCCACCACCAGGTCCGGAATGAGCATGCCCAGACGCGACGGCACCGCGATGGCCAGTGTCTGGAAGATCTCCAAGTCGTCGGGAACCACGCTGTAGAGGCGGCGCTGGACGCGGGCCGCGATCACGTTGTGGCGGGAGGCGGGAGCAGGTGACACGGTGATGATCCCCTCGATGATCTCCACCTTGCTGCCCTCGGGCCATTCCATCTCCTCCCAGTACCGGACGAGGTCGTCCCAGTTCTGGTCGGGGTCCTGGCGGACGGTGAGTGCGCTCACGGCGGTCTCCTTCGGTGCGTCACCGATCCCAGCATGCCGAACGGGACCGGCGCAGGTCCACCGATCCCGTTCACCCGATCGAGCCGTGTCACCAGCGACCTCCGGCCGCGGGCCCTGGTCAGGCGATACGTTCCAGCACAACGGGCGATGCCGTGAACTCGGTGCCCGCCGCCCCGATGTCGTACGAGCCCTCGACCGCTTGGAGCGCGTACTCGAAGCGCTCCGGGGTGTCCGTGTGGAGGGTGAGGAGGGGCTGGCCGGCGGTGACCGGGTCGCCGGGCTTGGCGTGCAGTTCGACGCCCGCGCCCGCCTGTACCGGGTCCTCCTTGCGGGCGCGGCCGGCGCCCAGGCGCCAGGCGGCGACGCCGATGCCGTAGGCGTCGAGGCGGGTCAGGACGCCGGACGAGGGCGCCTTGATCACGTGCTGTTCCTTCGCCACCGGGAGCACCGCGTCCGGGTCGCCGCCCTGGGCCGCGATCATCCGGCGCCAGACGTCCATCGCCGAGCCGTCCGCCAGGGCCTTCGCCGGGTCGGCGTCGCGGACGCCGGCCGCGTCGAGCATCTCGCGGGCCAGGGCGATGGTCAGCTCGACGACGTCCGCGGGGCCGCCGCCCGCGAGGACCTCCACCGACTCGCGGACCTCCAGGGCGTTGCCCGCCGTGAGGCCGAGGGGGGTGGACATGTCCGTGAGGAGGGCGACCGTCTTCACGCCGTGGTCGGTGCCGAGGCCCACCATGGTCGAGGCCAGTTCGCGGGCATCGGCCAGCGTCTTCATGAAGGCGCCCGTGCCCACCTTCACGTCCAGGACCAGGGAGCCGGTGCCCTCGGCGATCTTCTTCGACATGATCGAGGAGGCGATCAACGGGATCGCCTCGACCGTGCCGGTGACGTCGCGGAGCGCGTACAGCTTCTTGTCGGCGGGAGCCAGGCCGTCGCCCGCCGCGCAGATCACCGCGCCGGTGGTGTCGAGCACCGACAGCATCTCCTCGTTGGAGAGCAGGGCACGCCAGCCGGGGATCGACTCCAGCTTGTCCAGGGTGCCGCCGGTGTGGCCGAGGCCGCGGCCGGAGAGCTGGGGGACGGCCGCGCCGCAGGCGGCGACGAGGGGGGCCAGCGGCAGGGTGATCTTGTCGCCGACGCCACCCGTGGAGTGCTTGTCGGCGGTCGGGCGGGACAGGGAGGAGAAGTCCATGCGCTCGCCGGACGCGATCATCGCGGCGGTCCAGCGGGCGATCTCGCGGCGGTTCATGCCGTTGAGGAGGATGGCCATCGCGAGCGACGACATCTGTTCGTCGGCGACCTCGCCTCGCGTGTACGCGTCGATGACCCAGTCGATCTGCTGGTCGCTGAGTTCACCGCGGTCCCGCTTGGTGCGGATGACGGAGATGGCGTCCATGGTGGCCATGGCGTTCCCTTCGAAAGATGTGCGATGCGTACGGCCCCTCCCAACCGGAAGGGGCCGTACGGGAGTTACTTGGTGAGATGGGCCGGGCCGAAGGCCTGGGGCAGCATCTCGGAGAGGGGCAGGACGCCCTCCGGGGTGTCCAGGAGGAGGTCCGGGCCGCCGAACTCGTAGAGCAGCTGGCGGCAGCGGCCGCAGGGGACCAGGAGCCCGCCCGTACCGTCCACGCAGGTGAAGTGCGTGAGGCGGCCGCCGCCCGTGCGCTGGAGCTCGGAGACCAGTCCGCACTCGGCGCACAGGCCGAGGCCGTACGACGCGTTCTCCACGTTGCAGCCGGAGACCGTGCGGCCGTCGTCCACCAGGGCCGCGACCCCGACCGGGAAGCCGGAGTAGGGGGCGTACGCGTGGGACATGGCCTCGCGGGCCTCCGCGCGCAGGGCCTCCCAGTCGAAGCCGGCCGCGGTGGTCACTTGCCCTGTCCCTTCCGGTACGGCAGGCCGTCCGCCTTCGGCATCCGCAGGGACTGCGCGGACAGCGAGAGGACGAGGAGGGTGACGAGGTACGGGGTCGCGGTCACGAGCTGGCGCGGGACCTCGTTGGTGGTGGCGTACCAGATGAACATCAGGACCGAGATGACGATCGTGATGACGGCCGGGACGTACTTCTTGCGCCAGGCCAGGTAGGCGGCGCCGAACACCAGCAGGATCGCGAGCAGCAGGATCAGCGCGTGGACGTTCACCGTGCCGCCGCGCAGGTTGAGGCTGTCGGTGTAGCCGAACAGGCCGGCGCCGAGGGCGAGGCCGCCCGGCATCCAGTTACCGAAGATCATCGCGGCGAGACCGATGTAACCGCGGCCGGCGGTCTGGCCGTCGAGGTACACGTTGGAGGCGACGATGGAGAGGAAGGCGCCGCCCAGGCCCGCGAAGCCACCGCTGATGATCACCGCGATGTACTTGTACTTGTAGACGTTGACGCCGAGGGACTCGGCCGCCACCGGGTTCTCGCCGCAGGAGCGCAGGCGCAGGCCGAAGGCGGTGCGCCACAGGACCCACCACGTGATCGGGACGAGGGCGACGGCGATCACCGTCAGCGGGGACAGGTCGGTCAGCAGACCGCCGACCAGGCCCGCGATGTCGGAGACGAAGAACCAGTGCTTCTGGTTGAGCGTGTCCAGCCAGTCGGACAGGCCGGGGACGCTGAACGTGCCGAGTGAGTCGATCGGCGGGGACTGCTTGGAGGAGCCGCCCTCGGCGTTCTCGAAGGTGAACTTGGAGAGGTAGCGGGTGGCGCCCAGGGCGAGGATGTTCAGGGCCACACCGGAGACGATGTGGTTGACGTTGAAGGTGACGGTGGCGACGGCGTGCAGCAGGGCGCCGAGCGCACCGCCGAGGATGCCGAAGACGACGCCGACCCAGGGGCCCCACTGGTAGCCGGCCCAGGCGCCGAACCAGGTGCCGAGGATCATCATGCCTTCGAGGCCGATGTTGACGACGCCCGCGCGCTCGGCCCACAGACCGCCGAGACCGGCGAGGCCGATCGGCACGGCGAGGCGCAGCGCGGTGGACATCTGGCCGGTCGAGGTGATGCCGTCGGCGCCGGTGATCAGGCGCACGGCCGAGGTGAGGACCAGTACGCCGGCGATGACCAGCAGGAGTACCGGGAGCGACATTCGGCGGCCGCCCTTGCCGGGCTGCTTCGCCTGCGGCTTGGCGATGGTCGCGGTGGACATCAGGCCGCCACCTCCTTCTTGGTGTTCTTGGCGGCGGCCGCGGCGAGCTCCGCGCCGACCTGGCGCTGCTGGCGGCGCAGACCCCACTGCCGTACGGCTTCGTAGGAGATGACGACGGAGAAGACGATCAGGCCCTGCATGATCGTGGCGATCTCCTTCTCGTACGCCACCGGGGTCGCGTAGTCGAGGGCGGGCGAGGCCTTGTCGAGGAAGGCCCACAGCAGGGCGGCGAAGGCGATGCCGCCGGGGTTGTTGCGGCCGAGCAGCGCGATGCCGATGGCGGTGAAGCCGAGGCCGGCCGGGAAGTCGAGGCTGTAGGTGTGGGAGTCGCCGAGCAGCAGCGGGAGGCCCGCGAGGCCGGAGACGGCGCCGGAGATCAGCATGGAGACCAGGACCATGCGCTTGGCGTCGACGCCGGAGGCGGCCGCGGCGGACTCGGAGGCTCCGGTGGCGCGCAGGTCGAAGCCGAACCGGGTGCGGTTGAGGACGACCCAGTAGCCGATGCCGAGGGCGATGGCGACGAAGACCATGCCGTAGATCTCGCCGACGTCGGAGCCGAGGTTGATGCCGGGGAACCAGCCGGACTTCTTCATCACGCCGGTCGTCATGTTGTTGCCGACCTGGACGCCCCACACGTTGGAGAGGGTGATGTATCCGATGACGCTGGTGGCGATGGCGTTCAGCATGATCGTGGCGACGACCTCGCTGACGCCCCGGGTGACCTTGAGGACGCCCGCGATGCCGGCCCAGAAGGCGCCGGTGAGCATGGCGACCAGGAGCAGCATCGGGATCTGCAGGAAGGCGGGCAGGCCCACGTTGGCGCCGACCACGGCCGTCATCACGGCGGCGAGGCGGTACTGCCCGTCGACGCCGATGTTGAACAGGTTCATCCGGAAGCCGAGGGCGACCGCGATGGCCGCGATGTAGTACATCGCCGCCTGGTTGATGATCAGGACCTGGATGTCCGAGTACGGCAGCTGCTGGAGCATCAGCACGTACGGCTCGAACGGGTTGCGGTTCGAGGCCAGCAGGACGATCGAGGTCAGGGCGATCGCCAGGACGAGCGCGATGACCGGACCGGCCACCGCGAGGAGCACCCGCTCCTTGTCGAACTTCTTCATCGGGCCTCGTCCTCCGGACCGGCGTCGTCGTCGGTGGTGGTTTCCACGTGTTCCAGGTGGCCGGACGCGGCACCCGTCATGGCGGAGCCCAGCTCCTCCGGGGTGATGGTGGCCGGGTCGGCGTCCGCGACCAGCTTTCCGTCGTAGATCACGCGCAGGGTGTCCGACAGGCCGATCAGCTCGTCCAGGTCGGCGGAGATCAGCAGCACGGCGAGGCCCTCGCGGCGGGCGTCCCGGATGCGGTCCCAGATCTGCGCCTGGGCGCCGACGTCCACACCGCGGGTGGGGTGGGCGGCGATCAGGAACTTGGGGCTGTGGCTCATCTCGCGGCCGACGATCAGCTTCTGCTGGTTGCCGCCGGAGAGGGAGGCGGCGGTGACGTCGATGCCGGGGGTGCGGACGTCGAACTCCTCGACGATCCGGCGGGTGTCCGCCTGGGCCCCCTTGATGTCCAGCCAGAAGCCCTTCGCGTTGGGCTTCTCGGTGACGTGGCCGAGGATGCGGTTCTCCCAGAGCGGGGACTCCAGGAGCAGGCCCTGGCGGTGCCGGTCCTCGGGGATGTAGCCGACGCCGGACTCGCGGCGCCTGCGGGTCTGCCAGCCGGTGATGTCCTCGCCGAGGAACTCGATCGCGCCGGAGTCGGCGTGCTTGGTGCCGATCAGCGCGTCGATCAGCTCGGTCTGGCCGTTGCCCTCGACCCCGGCGATGCCCATGACCTCACCGGCGTGGATGGTGAAGGAGACGTCGTCGAGGACGCGCTTGGCGGCGCCGGGGGTGGTGGCCTCGGTGAGCACGTCGGCGCCCGGCGCGGCACCGGACGAGCCGACCGTCGCGGTCTCGGGCTGCGCGCCGACCTCGCCGAGGGAGGCGATGCCGCCGCCGGCGTAGACGGTGAGGTTCTTGACGGTGACCACGGGCTTGTCGGTGACCGTGGACTCGGCGGTCTCCGGGGTGGGCAGCTCGCTGCCGACCATCAGCTCGGCGAGCTGGCGCGGGGTGGTCTCGGAGGGGATCGCGGTCCCGACGGTCGTACCGCGGCGGATGACGGTGATGTCGTCGGCGACGGACAGCACCTCGCCGAGCTTGTGGGAGATGAAGATGACCGAGAGGCCCTCGGACTTCAGCTCGCGCAGGTTGTCGAAGAGCGCGTCGACCTCCTGCGGGACGAGGACGGCGGTGGGCTCGTCCAGGATCAGGGTCTTGGCGCCGCGGAAGAGGACCTTGAGGATCTCCACGCGCTGCCGGTCGGCGACGCCGAGGTCCTCGACCAGGACGTCCGGGCGGATGCCGAGGCCGTAGCGGTCGGAGATCTCCTTGATCTTCTTCCGGGCGTTGCCGCCGATGCCGTACAGCTTCTCGCTGCCGAGCACGACGTTCTCGAGGACCGTCAGGTTGTCCGCCAGCATGAAGTGCTGGTGGACCATGCCGATGCCGCGCGCGATGGCGTCGGCCGGGGACGAGAAGGAGACCTGCTCGCCGTCGACCGCGATGGTGCCCTCGTCCGGCTTCTGCATGCCGTAGAGGATCTTCATCAGGGTCGACTTGCCGGCACCGTTCTCGCCGACCAGGGCATGCACGGTGCCCTTGCGGACGGACAGGTGGATGTCGTGGTTGGCTACGACACCCGGGAATCGCTTGGTGATCCCCGCCAGCTCGACCGCGGCTGTCGTCTCTGCGGTGAGCGGAGGGCTGCTGGACGCGTCGATGGCGCACTCTCCTAGAGAAAGGGGTCGCTCTACGCGCGTAGCGCCCCTGCTTTAAATAGTGCCCGGACCTGACCGAGCTTTTTCGACTCTCGATCCGTTCCGAGCATTCTGCCGCGCGAACGGGGGTTGCCCCTGCCGCTGATCCACCGGACCCGTACCCGAGCTTCCTGACCGAACGCTCGGATCCGCGCCAGGGCCCCGACCGGGTCCCCGGATCATGGCAGGGGGCGCGGGAAGAACATCCTTCCCGCACCCCGTTCCGTGGCCGTAACGCTGCCATTACAGCGTCTCTTTGACCATGCCTAGGACAAGGTCATGCAACCCCTGGGTCAGGAGGTCTTGACCGTGATGGAGCCGTCCTTGATGCCGGCCTCGGCCTTCTTGAGCGCGGCCTGCAGGGTGGCGTTGTTCTTGAAGACCGGGTTGGAGTCGGCCAGGCCGACGCCACCGTTGGTCAGGGAGCCGCGGATGTCGCCGGACAGCGGCTTCTTGTCCTTGATGACGGACTTGGCGAGGTCGTACACCGCGCCCTCGACGTTCTTGAGGGCCGAGGTCAGGATGTAGTCCTTGTACTTCGACAGCGCGGCCTGGCTGTACTGGTCGGAGTCGACGCCGATCGCCCACACCTTGTGCGCGGCGGCGGCCTTGATGACGCCCTGGCCGGAGAGGCCGGCGGCGGCGTAGACCACGTCGGCGCCAGCGCCGATCTGACCCTCGGCGGCGGCCTCGCCCTTGTCGGGGCTGGAGAAGCCGCCCTCCTGGGCGGTCTGGGTCAGGTACTGGGCCTTGACCTTGACGTTCTTCTTGGTGTCCTTGACGCCCTGCTCGAAGCCCGCCTCGAACTTGTGGATCAGCGGGACGTCCACGCCGCCGATGAAGCCGACGGTGTTCGACTTGGTGGTCAGCGCGGCGGTGACGCCGGCCAGGTACGAGGACTGCTCCTCGTGGAAGACCATGTCCGCGACGTTGCTCGACTGGTCCTGGTTGTCGTCGATGATGCCGAAGGTGACCTTCGGGAACTTCGCGGCGGCCTCCTTGACGGCGGGCGCGTAGGCGAAGCCGACACCGATCACCGGGTTGTAGCCGGCCTTGGCCAGGGTCTCCAGCCGCTGGACCTTGTCCGCGTCCGACTCGCCGTCCTGGGGCTCGATGTCCCGGCCGGTGACGCCGAACTCCTTGTCGGCCTTCTGGAAGCCGGCGTAGGCGGCGTCGTTGAAGGACTGGTCGCCCTTGCCGCCGACGTCGTACGCGAGACCGACACCCTTGGACGCGCCGGTCTTGCCGGTGGACGAGCTGGACGAGCTGCCGCACGCGGAAACGGTGACGGCAAGGGCTGCGGTTGCAACGCCCGCAACGGCGATTCGGGACACCCGGCGCATGGAACGAGACTCCTTCGTGCAAGCGCCCAAACCAGGCGCTGGTTCCGCGGCAGCGTAACGCGCGTAGACCAGACGGAAAACCCCCAATGTCCGGTCCGTTATCTAGCTGTGGCCACAGTCACTGCCAAGGCTACGGACAGCAGCGCGCCCCTTGCGGGAGGCAAGGGGCGCGGGAACTGCAACGACGGTCGGGCAGCCGTACTCGTGGGTACGGCCGCTCACCCGGCGACTTATATATGTCGCATTACTTCGTGTTGACGGTGACCTTGCCGTCGATGATGTCCTGCTTGGCCTTGTCGACGGCCGCGACGACCTCGGTCATCGCCTTGTACTTCGGGTTGGTGTCCGCGAAGCCGACGCCGCCGGTCTTGAGGGTGCCGTTGACGACACCGCTCTCCGGCTTGCCCTCGTGGACGGACTTCACGAGGTCGTAGACCGCGCCGCCGACGTTCTTCAGGGCGGAGCCGAGGATGTAGTCCTTGTACTTGGCGAGCGCGCTCTGGCTGTACTGGTCGGAGTCGACGCCGATCGCCCACACCTTGGCGGTGGAGGCGGCCTCGATCACGCCCTGGCCCGAGAGACCGGCCGCGTGGTAGATGACGTCGGCACCGGCGTCGATCTGGCCCTGCGCGGCGGCCTTGCCCTTGTCGGGGCTGGAGAAGCCGCCCTCCTGGGCCGTCTGGGTCAGGTACTGCGACTCGATCTTGATCTTCGGGTTGACCGACTTGGCGCCCTGGTCGAAGCCCGCCTCGAAGGTGTGGATGAGCGGGATGTCGACGCCGCCGATGAAGCCGATGTGGTCCTTCTTGGTGGCGGACGCCGCGGCCACGCCCGCGAGGTACGAGGACTGCTCCGCCGCGAAGACCATGTCGACGACGTTGGAGGCCGTCACCTCGTTGTCGTCGATGATGCCGAAGGTGATCTTCGGGTACTTGGCCGCGACCTCCTTGACGGCGGGCGCGTAGGAGTAGCCGACCCCGATGATCGGGTTGTAGCCGGCCTTGGCGAGCGTGTCGAGGCGCTGCACCTTGTCGGCGTCGGACTCGCCGTCCTGCGGCTCGATGTCCCGGCCGCTGATGCCGAACTCCTTCTCGGCCTTCTGGAAGCCGGCGTAGGCGGCGTCGTTGAAGGACTGGTCGCCCTTGCCGCCGATGTCGTAGGCGAGGCCGATGCCCTTGCCGTTGTACTTGCCGGACGAGTTGGTGCTGGTCGCACCACTGTCCGAGCTGGACTTACCGCATCCGGCGGCGGCGAGGGCAAGGACCGCGACGGTCACCGCTGCCGTGGAGAACCGTGTCCTCCGACCCGAGATATGACGCACAGCACGTACCCCTTCGTCCCCACGGCACCGTCACCGGCCCGCTTCCCCAACCGTCCACCCTCGGTGGCGATTTCGGCGCACAGTAACGCGCGTAGAAGCGGAGGGGAACGGGGTTTCTCCGGGCCGTTATCGAACCGTGCCGACTCCGGGTTACAAGCGGGGGCCAACGGTTACGGCGGGGTGACACAAGAGGGCGAAGAGGTACCGACCGGGCACCTCTTCGTCCCCTGGGGGACTTGCGCGACTTGCGGGGAAGCTGACCGTTTCTCCCGCCGTCTGATACGACTACCGCCGCTGTGACTACATGGTCGCGTCGATCAGGGCGGCGGCCGTGAACAGCTCCACCCCGACGGTGATGGCCCGCTCGTCGGCGTCGAAGTGGCCCTGGTGCAGATCGCGCACGGTCCGCTCGCCCGGCGTGCGCACCCCGAGCCGCGCCAGCGCGCCCGGCACGTGCTCCAGGTACCAGGAGAAGTCCTCGCCGCCGAGGCTCTGCTCGGTGGTCTCGATGGACTCGGTGCCGCGCCGGGCGGTCATCGCGTCCCGCAGCAGCTCGGTGATCACCGGGTCGTTGACGACCGGCGGCACCCCGCGCACGTAGTTGATCTCGGACTTGGCCCGGTGCAGGGTCGCGACCTCGTCGATCGCCGCGTGCACGACGTCGGGCGCCGTCCGCCAGGCCTCCAGGTCCAGGCAGCGCACGGTCCCGGACAGCTCGGCGTGCTGGGGGATCACGTTGGGCGCGTGCCCGCACTCGATCCGGCCCCAGGTCACGGCGAGCCCGCTCCGGCTGTCCACCCGGCGGCCGATGATCGCCGGCACGTCGACGGCGACCCGGGCGGCGGCGGTGACCAGGTCGGTCGTCAGGTGCGGGCGTGCGGTGTGCCCGCCGGGCCCGTCCAGGGACACCTCGATCCGGTCGCAGGCGCTGGTGATGGCACCGGTCCTCAGCCCGATCCGCCCCACGTCCACCCGGGGGTCGCAGTGCACGGCGATGATCCGCCCCACCCCGTCCAGCACCCCGGCCTCGATGGCGTCGGCGGCACCGCCGGGCAGCACCTCCTCGGCGGGCTGGAAGAGCAGCCGTACGGGTCGCGGCAGCTGCCCCTTCGCGTGCAGGTCGGCGAGAACCAGTCCGGCGCCCAGCACCACTGTCGTATGCACGTCATGCCCACAGGCGTGCGCCCGGTCCGGCACGGTGGACCGGTACGCGCACTCGGCCTTCATGTCCGGGATGGGCAGGGCGTCGATGTCGGCGCGCAGGGCGAGCACCGGAAGCCCGTCCCCGACCGGTCCGATGTCACAGATGAGCCCGGTCCCCGCCGGGAGGACGCGCGGCCGGAGACCGGCCTTCTCCAGCCGTTCCTTGATGGCGGCTGTGGTGCGGAACTCCTGGTTTCCTAGCTCGGGATGCATGTGCAGGTCGCGGCGGAAGGCGACGAGTTCGGCGTGCAGTTCCTCGCTGAGCACGCCGGGGAGCACATCCCCGGGAAGGTCGGCCTCGGTCTCTGTGGACATCAATTGGTTCACCCTCTGAAGGGTAGGACGCCCGAAGGGTCAACTGACCCGAGATCAACAAAAGTTCAGCCCGTTAGGGGAAGAAAATCTGACCGCGGACGCATGACCTCGGACGTGGCTGGGTAACACCTATGTTTCCTCTTCCACGCATACCACGCGCGGCGACGATCACGCCGCTCCTGTCCACCCACCGAAACGGGACCGAGCCGCAACCGGGACTTGTCCACGCGGGCCACGCCCGCCCGGTAGCGTGCGCGACCGTGACGGACCCGGAGACACCCGACTTCATACAGACCACCCGTACGTCCTACGACACGATCGCCAAGGACTACTCCGCCGCCTACCCCGGCCTCCCCGAACGGCCGGTGGACATGTCGATGATCGCCGCCTTCGCCACGCTGGTGAAGGCGAACAGCACCGCTCCGGTGGCCGACCTGGGCAGCGGCCCCGGCGACATCACGGCCCACCTCAACGACCTGGGAGTCCCCGCCTTCGGCATCGACCTCTCCCCCGCCATGGTCGGCCTGGCCCGCGAGGCCCACCCCGCCGTGCGCTTCCACCGGGGCTCCATGACGTCCCTGGAGCTGCCCGACGAGACCCTCGGCGGCATCCTCGCCCTCTACTCGATCATCCACGTCCCGGACGACCACCTCCCGGCGACCTTCGCCGGCTTCCACCGCGCCCTGGTCCCCGGCGGCCACGTCCTGCTGTCCTTCCAGAAGGGTGAGTCACCCGGGCTCCACCTCACCGAGCGCTTCGGCCACGAGATCGACCTGCGCTACTACTGGCGCCCCGCGTACGCGGTCGGCGACATGCTCGCCAAGGCGGGCCTGGAGGTGGCGGCGACCCTGATCCGGGAGCCGGTGGAGTCGGAGAAGTGGCCCCGGGCGTTCGTCCTGGCCCGCAAGCCGGGCTGAACGTACGGACCCGGGGGCCGCCCAGGGGCCACCTGCGACCCCGTTCAGCCGGTGTGGGCCACCAGGGCGTCGATGATCTCGGGCCAGAGCTCGCGCGGGCGGTCGTGTCCCATGTCGGGGACGAGGAGGAGGTCGGCGCCGGGCACCAGGTCGGCGGTGCGTCGGCCGCCGTCGACGCCGATCAGGGTGTCGTCCAGGCCGTGGATCACCAGGGTCGGCACCCGGAGCTCGCGGAGCGCCTCCGCGCGGGAGCCGCCGAGGATCATCGCGCCGAGCTGACGCCCGGTCCCGGCGGGGTAGTAGGCCCGGTCGTAGCTGCGGGCGGCCAGCTCCCGCAGCACCGCGGGGTCGCCGTAGCGCCTGGACGCCCAGACCAGCTCCCGCTCCGCCGCCGCGACATACCCCTCGCGGTCCGCCGGCTTGGGGCCGAACAGCACCGACTGGGCCTCGGGGGTGGGCCGGCCGTACTCGCTCTCCCCGGTCGAGGACATCATCGACGTCAGCGTCAGCACCCGCTCCGGCCGGGTGACGGCCATCATCTGGGCGATCATCCCGCCCATCGACGCCCCGACCACGTGCGCCCGCTCGATCCCGAGCGCGGCGAGCAGGCCCAGCCCGTCGTCGGCCATGTCCCGCAGCCCGTACGGCACCATCGCGACGGCGGCGGGAATGTCCCCCGAACTCACGGCGGCGATGAACCGGCCGACGTCGACGGGACGGTCGTCGAACTTGCTGGAGAGCCCACAGTCACGGTTGTCGTAACGGATCACATGACGACCACGCCCCGCCAGCGCCCGGCAGAAGTCCTCGTGCCAGGCGATCATCTGGGCACCGAACCCCATCACGAGCAGCACGGGAGGGTCGGAGGGGTCGCCGAAGCTGTCGTGGGCGATGGACACTCCGGGCGATACGTCGACGATCGGCATACCCGGATCCTCCCAGCCCCACCACCCGACGCACCCGAATTACCGACCGGGCCCGGCCCCCCTCCCTGCGATCACTCCCGGTCACGCCACCCCCAACTCGCACCACACGAACTTGCCCCGCTCCCCGAACCGAGCCGACGGCTGCCAGCCCCAGCCGTCCGCACACGCCACCACCAGCCCCAACCCCCGCCCCGCCTCTTCGAGCCCCGCCACCACCCCCGGCGGCTCCGGAGGCACGGGATCCGCGTCCCACGCCCCGATCCACACGACGCCCTCCGGGGAGCGCCGCACCCTCAGCGCGGCCGGCCCCTTCGTGTGCCGCACGGCATTGGAGACCAGCTCGGCGGCGAGGAGTTCCGCCGTGTCCACCAGACCGATGAGACCGTGCATGGTCAGGATCAGGCGCAGGGTGCGGCGGGAGATCGTCACCGCTCTCAGGTCGTTGGGAACGTAGAGCGTGTAGTCCCAGGTCTCGGGCATACGTCATCAACTCCGGTCAGGTGAAGGGGATTTCACGCAGGTGGCATCGCCGCACGAGAACGGTGCGGTGCACTTCCGCAGCGTGTCCGTTACATCACTGACGGTAGGGCTAATTGTTTATGCCTTGCAAGCCCCTCCCGTAAAGTGACCCCGAACGAGCCACGCGCTCAAGCGCTTTGGAGAGGGCAGTCGATGGCACTGAGGAGCGAGCCGACGGGGCGCCAGTTGCGACTGGCGGTCGAGCTGCGCAGGCTCCGGGACGCGGCAGGCCTCACGGCACGGGAGGCAGCAGCTCTGCTCGGGGTCACCGCTCCGGTGATCAGCCAGATCGAGTCCGGCATCGCGGGCGTGAGCGAGAAGCGGCTACGGCGTCTCGCCGCGAACTACTCCTGCGCGGACGCCGAGTTGATCGACGCATTGGTGTCCATGGCCACCGACCGCACCAAGGGCTGGTGGGAGGAGTACCGGGAACTGCTGCCGACGCCGTTCCTCAACCTCGCCGAGCTCGAACACAACGCCACGTTCCTGTGGGAGGTCCAGTTCCTGTTCATCCCTGGCCCGCTTCAGACGGCGGAGTACGCACGCGCCGTCTTCTCCGATCGGGTTCCGGAACTCCCCGCCGAGGAAGTGGAGTTGCGCGTTCGTCACCGGATGCGCCGGGCGGCGACCCTGGCGCACACCCCGTACGAGGCAGTCATCCACGAGGCCGCGCTGCGCATCATGGTCAGCGACCGCAGCACCTCACGGACTCAACTCGCGCATGTCATCGCGTCATCGGAAGCGGAACACGTCACCGTCCGTGTCATCCCCTTCCGTCTGGAGGGGTTCACCGGCGCCGCGAGCGCCATGACGTACGCGGGCGGCTCCGTACCCAAGCTGGACACGGTCGTGCGCGACGGCCCGCACGGCGCCGTCTTCATCGACTCCAAGGCCCAGCTGGGCGCCTTTCGAACGCTTTTTCATAAGGTGGAAGCCGCGTCGCTCGACCCGGAGCGCTCACGCGACTTCATCCACAAGCTGGCGAAAGAGCTGTGAGGCACCCCCATGGACACCTGGCGGAAGTCGTCCTACTCGGGACCCGGCGACGGCGACTCCTGCGTAGAAATAGCGAACTCCCCCACCCGCATAGCCGTCCGCGACTCCAAGGACCCCACCGCCGGCACCCTCACCTTCCCGCCCGCGGCCTTCGCGCCCTTCGTCGAAGCCCTCAAGGTCGTACCGCACCAGGGTCGACTTCGGGGTGCGTGAACCGCACGGGCTTGCCCAGCGACCGGGCGTAGGCGATTTCGGCTCGGGTGCTGTCTCCGATGTAGTCGCCGACTACGAGCACCTCGTCAGCGAGCCGGATCTTCGCCCGGTGCAGATCGTCGAGTCGAACCTTCAGCGCCTCGGCCTCGACAGGATCGGACCGGAGTTCGTGCGGTGACTTCATGTCACAGCCCGGCTTGACGACAATCCTTCCGGCTTTGGTCTCCCGCAGATCGGCCTCGTTCATCTCGGTCATGAAGCGGGTGGAGCCGCAGATCACGACGATACGCGGGAGGCTCAACAGCTTCTTCGCGGCGGCGAGCTTCTCCTCGGGGGTGAGCGCTTGCGGGTATGACACCGGTTCCTCCTGGTGCTGTGGTCCAAGGGGCGCCTGCGGAGACGAGAACGCACTCTATGCGCCGACCGACGACACGCCGAAGGACCAGATCATCCAGTCCTCAGTTGCGCACCATCATCACGAGCAGCACCACCAGGGCGATCAGGAGCGCGGCGGCCGCCGACGCCAGGGTGATCTTCAGTGCGCTGTACGGCCGTTCGCCGATGACCTCGCCGGTGCGGGCGTTGACCATCACCGGCCATGCCTTGCCGGCGTGGAGGTAGGTCAGGAACCAGACGGGCAGCAGTACCAGCTTGTAGGTGAGGCCGCTGTAGGACGTGGACATCGAGTGCACCCGCTGCTCGTCGCCGCCGATGTCCCGCAGGCAGTCGGCGCGGATCACCGGTGCCATCCGCGCCTTCGCCGCCTCCAGGCCGGCCTCCGGCTCGACGTCGTAACGGACGGTGCGGAAGCCCGCCAGGTACTCCTCCTGGTAGGGGACCGTCTCCTCCAGCGGCCAGGGGGTCAGCTTGTCCAGTTCCTGCACGGGCACCTGGCCGCTGCCGGGCACCAGCACGTCGTCGAAGAACCGGCCGACCGTCCCGGACGTGTGATGCCAGCGGGTCTTCCGCACCTGCCGCTTGTGGCCCTGGGAGTCCTCCTCCTCGACCCAGTAGTGCTCGCCGCGTTCGCCCGTGTACCCGGTGGTGGTCTGCGCGTCGTACGTCCAGTGCGGCAGGTAGCTGCCCCGGAAGGTCTCCGCCTCGGTGACCTTCTTCAGCTCGTCGGGCGCGAACCAGCGGGAGGTCGTCCACTTCGCGAGCGCCTCGCGGGCCTGCTCACGGCCCACGCCGAAGGGCAGTACCGCCTCGGGCACCACCCGCTCGGTACCGGAGGCGTCCGAGACCAGCGGGGTGGCACAGAACTGGCACTTGTCGCTGAGCGTGTCGCTCTCGGTCACCGCGTGGCAGCCGGGGCAGGTGTACACCTTCACCCGGTCCGGTGCGGATGCCCGGCGGGGCAGCGCGGCCAGCTCCTCGACCGGGTGTTCGGTCACCTGCCGCGGTACCGGCGTGATGTCCTGCTCGTGCCTGCAGTACGGGCAGCGCAGCGCGTACGTCCCTGGCGCGTACTCGCTGACCCCGCCGCACGCCTCGCACCGGAACGCCCGGTCGGGCGCCGGCACGACGTCCTGATCCGTCAACTCACTTCTCCGATCTCAGCCCTGCGGGGGCAGCGGCGGCGGGACGTCGGCGAGCAGCGAAGTGAGCTCGGGGACCTGGTCCGCGGGCTGCCAGGCGGCCTGCCCGCTGCGCCAGACCAGCGTGGTCCGGGTGAGGTTGCCGGCCGCCACCTGCCCGGCCAGCGCGCTCTCGTCGTACGGGCCCTGCTGCTGTCCGCCGACCGCGATGAACCAGCGCGGCGCGGTGGGCAGCGGCGGCGGGACGTCGGAGGGAGCGGGGGCGGGGGCAACAGTGAGCGGGCTTGGGAAACTCCATTCAATCTGTGGCCATCCCGTACCCGGCCGCCGTTGACTCACTGCTGTCACTCTTGTGCTGTACG
>NZ_JBEYVI010000067.1:0-37490 GCF_040643955.1 Streptomyces sp. NPDC047061 | reverse complement strand
CCCCATTCACGCGCCCCTGACCAGCAGGATCCGTCTCGCCGCCTGCCTCCGACCGAGTGATCGACGCAAATTCCCTCGAATTGGGCAACAGGGTCTCTCGATGAAGGTGAAGACCTCGGCGCGGGCGGTGGCCCGGTCGGGCCAGATGCGGGTGCCGATCTCTTCCTTGAGCAGGGCCCAGAAACTTTCTGCGGCCGCGTTGTCGAAGCATGATCCGGTGCGTCCGCAGCTGTTCCGCAGTCCCAACTCGCGTATTCGGTCGCCGAATCGGGTCGAGGTGTATTCGCTGCCGCGGTCATTGTGGATCACGCAGCCGGGTTCCAGGTTCCCTCGGCCGTAGGCCATGTCGAGGGCGTCCACGACGAGTTCTGCGCGGTGGTGATCGGCCATGGCATAACCGACGACCTCGCGGGTGGCCAGGTCCAGCCAGCAGGCGAGGTAGAGCCGGCCCTCGGCGGTGGGGAGGTAGGTGATGTCGCCGACCAGCTTGATCCCGGGCCGCTCGGCGTGGAAGTCGCGGCCGATCAGGTCAGGGGCCGGCTTCGCCTTCTTGTCGGGCCGGGTCAACGAGCGGCGCTTGCGCCGGGTGACGCCTCGGATGTCGCGCTCGCGCATGACGCGGGCGATGCGCTTGCGGTTCACCCGCCGCCCCAGACGCCGCAGTTCGGCGTGGATGCGCGGGACGCCGTAGGTGCGGCGGGAGGCGACGTGCAGCACCGTGATCTCGTGCGCGAGCGCGTCGTCGGCGGCCTGCCGGGCATGGCGGGCTGCCTCGCCCTCGCGCCACGCGTAGCAGGAGGAGCGGGCGACGCGCAGCACCCGGCACAGCAGAACGATCGGGTAGTTCGCCTTCTCCGCATGGATGAACCGGCACAACTCGCTCACCGGTCGTTCTCCTTCACGAAGAAGGCGGTCGCTTTTTTCAGGATCTCGATCGTCTGCTGCTGCTCGCGGTCCTCCCGCCGCAGCCGCTTGAGCTCCTCGCGCTCGGCACTGCTCAATTCGCCGGGAGTGCCCTCGCCCCGGTCCGCCTTCGCCTTGCGGTACCAGCCGCGCAGGGACTCGGAGCTGATGCCGAGTTCCCGGGCGACCGCCGTGACCGTCTTGCCCGAGGAGTCGACGAGCGCGATCGCGTCCCGCTTGAACTCTTCGGTGTACCGCTTCGTGTACTTGCTTCCCACCTGGTGCTACTTCCTCTGGAACCTCAGGTCCCAGTCTCCAGGTGTCCACGATCAAGGGGAAGGTTCACACCACCGGTCCACTGAGGGCCCGAGACATCTGTCAGGCCCTCGACTTCGAGCTCCTGCCGAAACACGTCGAACGCACCCGCGCCAAGATGAAACGCCTGGTCACAATAGGAATCCTCACCGAGGCCGAGCCCGGCACCTTCAGTTCAGCAAGAAGCAGTAACCAAGTCCGCAACGGACATCAATTCACGAACCGCCCACTACACAATCATGATCTTTGGCGCGTGTCGCAGCTGCCCGGTTTGGGCCGCTGCCTTTTGCGCGGGGCGACGCCGTGCGGGTGGATGCTGAGTTCGGGCACCTGGACCGCGCTGCCGAGGCCCTGAGCAGCGCAAATGGCATCGGTGCCGAACGTCTGCGGCAGGAAGGCGTGTGACAGGTGCGTCGAGGCTCTGCTGGAGAGCCTCGACGCGTCCGGGCAGGAATGGGCGACCGAGCAGCTACGGGAAATACTGTCGTTCGTCGCCGCTTCGACCGGTGATGTGGCCATCACAACGGGGAAGGCCGCCGCCCGCTAGGGCAGCAGCGCAGTCACCGGTGTCACATGCACGAGCGGCAGCCGGACCGGCCCCGCGACAGCGCCCGGCTTGGCCGTCTGAGGGCCCGCTTCCCGACCTTGCGATCGGGGAGCGGGCCCTCAGACGGCCAAGCGCGGGTCGGCGCGAAAGGCGTCGACGTCGCCCCTCGGGAGCGCGTCCCGCGCAGTTATGCCAGTTCGGCGTGCCTGGCGGGCTCCGCTTGCGGGGCCCCGGCAAGGTCGGAGCGCTTGACTCGGATCGCGACGATGGCCACGACCAGAGTGAGCAGTGCGATCCCGGAGTCGGCCAGCAGCCCGCGGGCGAACCCCGTGGCGTAGGCGTGGATGGGATCGGCATGCGCATGGAACTGGTTGGCGACGAGGGTCCAGGCGACGGTGCCGAGCACGGCCAGGCCCATGGAGCCGCCTACCTGCTGTCCGGTGTTGAGCAGGCTGGAGGCCACCCCGGAGTCGGATTCGGCGACGCCGGACAGCGCCGTCAGGGACGACGGGACGAACAGCAGGCCGATCCCGACGCCCGCGAGCATCGTCGGACCGAGGACCCCGCCGGCGTACGAGGAGTGCTCGGTGAGCCGGGACATCCAGAACAGCCCACCGGTGCTGACCACCGAGCCGACCAGCAGCAGCAGGCGGGGTCCGACCTTGGGCACCAGCTGGGCGGCGGTCCCCGACGCCATCAGGACTGCGACGGTGAACGGCATGTAGGCGAAGCCGGTCTTCATCGCGGAGTAACCCCACACCGTCTGCAGGAACAGCGTGAGGAAGAAGAACATCCCGAAGATGGCGGTGCCTGCCCCGGCGAAGATCAGGTAGGCGCCTGAACGGTTGCGGTTGCGTAGCAGCGGCAGAGGCAGCAGGGCGTGCAGGCTTCGGGTCTCGGTGATCACGAACGCGACCAGCAGGACAGCGGAGACGACGAACGACACGACGACCTTGGCATCGCCCCAGTGCGAGACCCCGTTAGGGCTGGTCGCCGCGCTGGACAGGCCGTAGACCAGGGCGGCGATCCCGACGGTGCCGGTGATCGCGCCGGGCAGGTCGAAGCGGCCGCGCAGGCGCGGGGTCTCGGTCAGTACCCGAGAGGCCGCGAGCGCGACCGCCAAGCCGATCGGCGCGTTCACGAACAGCACCCACCGCCAGGAGGCGTAGGTGGTGAGCAGGCCGCCGGCCAGCAGCCCGATCGCGCCGCCGGCGACGCTCATCGAGGCGTAGACACCCATCGCCTTGTTCCGCGCTGGGCCCTCGGGGAACGTGGTGGTGATCAGTGACAGTGCGGCAGGGGCCGTGATGGCCGCGCCGACGCCCTGGATTGCGCGGGCCGCCAGAAGGAACCCCTGGGAGTCGGCGAACCCGCCGGCCAGGGAGGCGGCGGAGAACAGCAGCAGCCCGGTTATGAACATCTTGCGGCGGCCCAGCAGGTCACCGGCCCGGCCCCCGAGGAGCAGCAGCCCACCGAAGGTCAGCGCGTAGGCGTTGACCACCCATTCCAGGTTGGCCCCGGAGAAGCCGAGCGCCTTCTGCATGTGCGGCAGTGCGACGTTGACGATGGTTGCATCGAGCACCACCATCAGCTGCGCGGTGGCGATGACCGCCAGGGCGAGGCCGGAACCGCGTGGGCGGTCCGCACCTGTACCGCCGGGCCCGGTCTCCCGGGCCGTCTCGGATCGTGTTTCGGACATGAACGTTTCTCCTGCGTCCGTGTGGGTTTTCGAGGAAGGCCAGCTCGAAGCGACCCGCGGCGTGCGCAGGGCGTTGCGGAGCTGTCCGGTTTTGGGTGGGGGACCGGGTCGCAGCCGGCAGTTGCGTGCTTGCCGACGGACCCGGGCTGGCAGGGCCGGCCTAGACGGCGGTCGCTCCGGCGTCGGCTGCGACGGTCGCGCCGGTGAGGTACGCGGAGCGGTCGCTGGCGAGGAAGAGGATCACCTCGGCGATCTCGCGGGGTGATGCGATTCGGCCGAGCAGGGTGGACTTGCCGACCTGCTCGGCGCCCTCCTCGCCCAGCGCGCCCAGCAGCGCGTCGGTGCGTGTGGGGCCGGGGGCGACGGCGTTCACGCGGACGCCGGCCGGGCTGAACTCCGCGGCCCAGGTCCGGGTGAGCGACTCCAGGGCCGCCTTGGTCGCGCTGTAGACCGACGTGCCCGGCGTTCCGACCCGTGCCAGGGTGGAGCTGACGTTGACGATGCTGCCCGCACCCTGGGCGAGCATCGCGGGAGCGAGCGCCGCGGTGAGGAAGTAGGGGGCCCGGACGTTGGCGGCGAGCACTGCCTCGAAGCTCGCCACGTCCTGGGATGCTGTCGGGGCCGGAAGGATGACGGCCGCGTTGTTGACCAGGATGTCGACGGCGCCAACCCGATCCGCCAGGATTCGCAGCGACTCCAGGTCGCTGAGGTCGGCCGCGAAGAAGCGGGCGAGGCCGCCGTTTTCCGCGATCGCGTTCACGACGGCGGTACCGCGTTCCGCGTCGCGGCCGGAGACGAGGACCTCGGTGCCGGCCTCGGCCATCAGCTTGGCCGTCTCGGCGCCGATGCCGGCGGTCGAACCGGTGATGAGAGCAGTCCTGCCGGTGAGTTCCATATCGCGCCTTCCGAAGGGTCCGACCGCCGCCGGCGACCAGAGTGGATTGTGTGACCCACATTGCTGGCACAAAAATGGGTTGTCCAATCCAAAATCAGGTACATTCGGGCCATGGACACCGATGCGCGGCCGACCGGCCGGAAGCTGACGCGCAAGGGCCGGGAGACCCGGCAGCGGATCGTGGCGGCGGCCGCCGAGCTGATGTACGAGCGCGGCATCGCCGAAGCGACAATGGAGGAGGTCCGCGCCGCCGCCGGCGTGAGCGGCTCGCAGATCTACCACTACTTCGCCGACAAGCAGGCGCTGCTCCTGGCGGTGATCGACTTCCAGACCGAAGCGGTCCTGGCCATGCACCAGCCGCAGTTCTGCCGACTGGACACGATGGCGGGGCTGCGGCAGTGGCGGGACATGCACGTGGAGTACCACCGCCGGCTGCAGTGCCGCGGCGGCTGTCCGATCGGCTCGCTCGGCGGCGAGGTCGCAGAGACCAACCCCGAGGCCCGTCTCGCTGTCGCCGCGGGACTCGTGCGCTGGGAAGCAGCCATACGGGACGGCCTGCAGGCCATGCACGACCGCGGCGAACTCGACGCGGACCCCGAGGACCTCGCCCTGGCCCTGCTGGCGGCCCTGCAGGGCGGCCTGCTGCTCACGCAGATCCAACGCCGGGTCAAGCCCCTCGAAGCGGCACTGGACACAGTGCTCGATCACATCCAGTCCTGGATCAGGAGTTCCCGAGTGGGCGGTTCGTGAGTCTTTGGGTCGTTCTGTGGTCGCCTGATGGTGTGGGGTGCGGGCGGAATCCCCGGGTCCGCGGTGCGGGGTCTGCTGGGGTTGGCGGGTGAGTGAACGGAAGCCGTATCCGAGTGACTTATCGGACGAGCAGTGGTCGTTGATCGAGCCGGTGATCACCGCGTGGAAGGACCGGCATCGCTCGGTCAGCGGCCACCAGGGCGCCTACGACATGCGGGAGATCGTGAACGCGATCCTCTACCAGGGGCGGACCGGCTGCCAGTGGGCCTATCTCCCGCATGACCTGCCGCAGAAGAGCGCAAACTACTACTACTACTACTTCGCCGCCTGGCGGGACGACGGAACCGACCAGGTCATCCACGAGCTCCTGCGCTGCCAGGTCCGCGAACGCGCCCGACGATTAGAGGACCCGACCTTGGTGGTCCTGGACACCCAGAGTGTCCATGCGGCCGCCGGGGTGCCCGCCTCAACGACCGGCCACGATCCGGCCAAGCGGGTGCCGGGCCGCAAACGCGGACCGGCCGTGGACGTCCTCGGCCTGGTCATCGCAGTCGTCGTCCTCGCCGCGAACACCCACGACAATGCCGCGGGCAGCATCCTGCTGGACCAGGTCGCCGAGCACACCGGCGGCACCGTCCGCAAAGCTCTGGTCGACCAGGGCTTCAAGAACCAGGTCGTCATGCACGGCGCCTGCCTGGGGATTGACGTCGAGATCGTCGGACGCAACCCGCAGGACAAGGGTTTCGTGCCGCAGCCGAAGCAGTGGAGGGTCGAGCAGACCTACGGGATCCTGCATACTGCACCGGCGCCTGGTCCGTGACTACGAGCACCGCCCCTCCTCCTCCGCCTCCCGCGTCTACTGGGCGATGACCCACGTCATGACCCGACGCCTCACCGGCGCGAACGCCCCCACCTGGCGCGCGACGCAGGCGGTGGCAGCGTGAACATCCGGTCTCTGCTCGAGGCCCTGACCCTCCAGGAAGACGCCGCCCGGGCCCTGGCCGATGACCTCCGCGCACAGATCGACGACCTGCAGACCCGGCTGCGGGAGGCCGAGACCCACCTGAGCACCTCGCGATCACCCGCAAGACCGTCACCGGCCTCGCCGACCGGATCCCCGCATCGCCGCCGGAGCTGCCCGAGCACCCGGACTACCCACGCGTCCTCGCTGTCTTCAACGACGCGAACGAGCCGCTACGGGCCAAGGAGGTCTGCGAAGCCCTCAGCTACGAACTGCTGCCGAAGAACGTCGGAGGCACCCGCGCCAAGCTGAAACACCTGGTCAAACTCGGGATCCTCACCGAGGCCGATGCCGGCAACTTCGCCAGGAAACAATAGCCGACGCAACCTCCACCAACGGCCCCGCTCCCACCTCGGCCGGAAACGGACATCACCTTACGAACCGCCCACTTAGAAAGATCGCGCTAGGACGCCCCTCCCGCAAACGCTCCCGCCCCGCGCTGATGGGGATCTTTGAATCTGGGTCTGGGCGGAATTTCGTGAAGGCACAGGTCAGCGGCATTGAAGCAACATCTTTCGTCTGGGCGTCCACCCCGTGGCAATCAATGCGATCGGGGACGTACGGGCAGTGGTCGGCTGTCTTGTGATGATCGACGGCTCGGCCGGTTCACGCCTGGAATTCGGTGAGATCGATGGTGTGAACGCGCAGCGGATAGCCGTACACCGGGTGCGCCGTCTCTCGCTCCGGCACCATGCCGAGCTTGCGGATGATGTTCTCGGAGGCGTCGTCGCCCACACGGTTGATGCTGATGACTTGGTTGAGGCCGCGGTCCTGGAGCGCGAATTCCAGCGTGGCATGGGCGGCTTCGGATGCGTATCCCTGACCCCAGAACTGTGAGCCGAGCCGCCAGCTGATCGCCACTGCGGGCAGTACCTCCGGCAGGAACTCGGGCACGGACAGACCCGTGAAGCCGGCGAGCTCACCCGAAGCCAGCAGCTCGACGGCAAAGAGCCCGAAGCCTTCCTCGTCCCACTCCTCCTCCCACTGCTCGATGGCTTCTGCCGTGTGGTCCAGGTCGCGCACCGTGCCGTCGTCGATCCAGCGCATGACCCGCGGGTCCGCGTTGATGTCCGCCATAGGTACGAGGTCGTCGTCATGCCAGCGACGGAGGAGGAGGCGGGGAGTACGGATCTCGGTCATGGCGCTCATCCTGCCGAAGGCAACGGCCTCATGGGGAATCGGCGCCGGCCCGTGCTGCCGCTCCAGCAGGCAAAGCATCAAGCCGCCTGCACCACAGACCGCTACGGGTGAGTCACGGGTCCGACCCGGGCAGATGACGTGCCCCTTGGCTGGCGCGGTCGCGAGGTGAGATCGATTCGGCGGCAGCATGCCGCACCGCAGCACCAAGATGGTTCACGGAATCGCGGTCAGAGCCAGATTCAAAGAGCGCCATCAGAGCACCGACAAGGTCGCGAAGACAGCCGAAAACCGGCCGCCCGGTGCGCCCGACCAACAGCCCTCCGCAGTCCCGGGCACGGCGGACAGCCCGCTCCAGGCCGCCGGCCGCGGGTGCCGTCACACAGTCCAGACCGACGACCGTCAACGGCCCGGGCGGTCTTGCGCGGCCGTCCAGCAAGCCGGCGTCCGCCGCACCGGCCGCGAGACCGGTCCCACAGACGACTGTGGCCGCCGGCACCTCCCTGACCTACCATCCCCGCATGGCCGACGACCCGGAATCCGGCACCACGGCACCCTCCGCCCGGCGCCGAACACCCGGCGCTCCGCCGTCACCCTCCCCGGCCCGGCCCCACCCCGACGCGACACCGCCGGCCCGGGCCTGGCCCGAGAACGACCCCGCACGCCTCGCCGAGGACTGGGCACGCAGCGGCATCCCCCTGCTGACCGGCCACCACGACGGACCCCCGCTGCTCCCGCCCGGCGGAGCAGCCACCCTCGCCACCCGGCTGGCCGAACACGTCGCCGCAGCCGGCGGCGCACGCCTCGACGGAGCACAGCTCCTCACCGAACGTGCCGCGCTCACCGGACGCGGACGACAGGGCCGCCTCTCGGTCGGCGGCAGCTGCCGCCTCCTGCCCACCCGGGACGGCTGGGCAGCCGTCTCCGACGCACGCCCCGACGATCCCCTCCTGTGGAGCGCACTGATCGGCCGGGAACTCGAACCAGGCACACTGCCCGGCAGGCTGGCCCACTGGCTCGCCGCCCACAACGGCACCGAACTCGACGAACGCGCCGAACTCCTGTCCCTCGCAGGCGGCGCCATCCGGCCCCGACCGGACCGCACCTGCCCGATACCCGCACAGCCACGCAGCGCAGCCGGACTCCTGGTCGTCGACTTCAGCGCCCTGTGGGCAGGACCGCTCTGCGCCCATCTCCTCGGCACCGCAGGAGCGAGAGTGGTCAAGGTCGAGACGCCGTCCCGCCCGGACGGAGCCCGCTTCGGCCACCCCGCCTTCTACGACCTGCTCCACGCCGGCCACACCTCCATCGTCCTCGACCCCACCGACACACACGAACGCACCGCACTCCACGCGTTGGTCGGCCGGGCGGACATCGTCATCGAAGCCTCCCGCCCCCGCGCCCTCGCCGGGTTCGGCCTCGACGCCGACGCAGAAGCCGCCCGAGGCTGCACCTGGATCTCCATCACCGCATACGGACGGACCTCGCACCGGGTCGGCTTCGGCGACGACGTCGCCGCCACCCGCGGCCTCCTCGCCACCGACACGGACGGACTGCCCGTGTTCGCAGGCGACGCCATCGCCGACCCCCTCACCGGCCTCCTCGCCGCCGCACTCGCCCTGTCCCAACACCCCCACGGCACAGTGCTCGACATCGCCATGGCAGACGTCGTCACCGCCTCCCTCACCACACCCGACCACCACGACACCCGTGTCGTCGGACAGAGGGGCGGCTGGCTCGTGGACGACGGCAGCACATCCCACCGGGTGGCCGCCCCGCGTCCGCGCCGACCGGCCGACACCGCCTCGGCGAGCGGCGCCGACACCACCCAGGTACTCCACGAACTCGGAATCCCCCTGCCATAAAACCGGCCACCGACCCGGCATACACAGACCCACAACCAACAGACCACCGCCCGGACCAAGAACGGACAGACTGAGGACAGACAGACCGACGAACTCGGCCCGAAGCCCGCACACACACCGCGAAACGGATCCACCCAGCCCGCGACGCCCTGCCACCCGGACTGCCTGCACACACCAACACCCACCCCCAGCACGCTGCGACCTCCCGCACGTCCACACCCCCACCACCCCTGCGCGCACCGGCCGCAGACGACACCGCACCAGCACGGCCCGGAACGGCCCGGAACACCGGCCCCGGCAAACAGACCACCCGACCTCACAACACCACCCACCCCGACACACCCCAGGCGGGCACCCCGTGCGCCGATGCCCTGTCACCTCCGCCGGCCGGCCTTGTGCGGCTGACTCCCATCGGGGGCGGGATCCACAGGTCGATCCCCGACCGGCAGACAAGCACCTGAAATTCCGGCCGGACAGGTCGATCTTGGTCGGCAACCCGTCTACCAGGAGCCTCACCTGCTCCCGGACACCACCCCCGCGCCAACTCGCCGCCCCATCACCCAAGCCAAAACCGCCGCTCGCTGTCTCTCGCAACCGCTGCCACACACACGAGAGACCGCAGCCGGGCCGCCCGTGCCTCGCGTGACCTTGGTGCGGAGCCGGACCGTGGACAACGGTGACTCAATGGGATTCGTGGTCCGCAGGTGAAGCCGGCCGGTCGTCACGGGACATCGAGGCCGAGCTCAACAACTCACTGAAACCGCCCGTTCCGCGGACTCCACTCAGGGAACACGATTGAGTAACCGATACTCATTTCTTTCACCCCGCCTTCGGCTATCCTCCGAAGGATTCCCCAGGGCTGTGCAGGGCCCACCGGAGCCGGCTCCACCCCAAAGCCGGGCGACAACTCGCCGGGCGGAACCCCGTGTTCCCCTCCCCGTACCTCGATCGTGCCCGACGGCCTTCCCGGATTCCCGAAGGAGCATGAATTGCGTGTGAATGTGCGTGTCCGACGGCGCCCGCAACTGACGGGGTTACGCGCAGCAGCAACAGTTGCGATGTCCGCGGCCCTCGTCGTGCCCCTCGCTGCGACCCCGTCGAGCGCGAACACGATCCACAAGAGTGCGGCGGTCCGCGAGAGTGCGGCCGCCGACCCTCGGGCGCTCTCGGCGGTCCGGCAGGACGGCACCGCAAAGACGCGCGCTCGCCTGCGGGAGTTGGCGCGGAAGTTGGTGGAAGAAGGAGTGCCTGGGGTGATCGTGCGGGTGGACGACGGTCACGGCAGGCCCATCGAGATCTCCGAGCAGGCCGCCTGGACGAAGAAGGACCACCGGCTCAGGGCGGACGACGAGGTGCGAGAAGCGTCCAACACCAAGACGGTGATGGCCACCCTCGTCCTGCAACTGGTCGCCGAGCACAGACTCGCCCTCACCGACCCGGTCGACAAGTGGCTGCCCGGCCAGGTGCGCAACGGCAGAGCGATCACCCTGCGCATGCTGCTCAACCACACCAGCGGGCTGTTCGACTACACCGAGGACCCCGCCCTCGCACCGGCCCTCACCGGCCAGGACTCCCACGTATGGACGTCGACGGAAATCCTGAACCTGGTGAGCAGACACCCGGCACTGTTCGAGCCCGGCACCCAGTGGTCGTACAGCAACACCAACTACATCGCGATCGGCGCCGTCCTGGAGAAAGCCACCGGCAAGAGCCTTGCGGCACTGGTGCGGGACCGGATCGCCAAACCCCTGGGACTCCGGCACACCTTCTACGCCACCGGCTCCGCCTGGCACGACCCGCACGCCCACGGCTACGAACCCGACGCCGCCCACATGCCACCCGACGTCCCCGACGAGTTCAGGAACTACGCCGGACCGCAGCACGACGACCACGTCGACGTCACCCGCGACTACGTCACCGCCGACGGAGCCGATGCCGCGATCGTGTCCACCGCCGGCGACTGGTCCCGTTTCTACAGCGCGCTGATGTCAGGCCGCCTGCTGCCCGCCGCCCAACTGGCCCAGATGCGCACCACCGTGCCCGAGAACGGGCCAGGGGACCCGGACCAACTCGGCTACGGGCTCGGCATCGAGACGGCAAAAACCGACTGCGGCACCGTCTGGGACCACGTCGGCATCGTCCCCGGCTACGCGACCTACAACGTCACCGACCCCACCGGCCGCCGCACCGCCGCCTTCTTCCTCGCCACCTCCACCCTCACCAAACAGGCGCACCAGACCGGCGCAGCCCTGATGGACACGGTCAACTGCGCCATCTTCGACTGACCTGCCGCATCTCCGCGGGAACCGCCTCCGGATCACCATACGAAACACCCAACCGAGCGGTTCCAACCCGGGCGAACGGGCGGCGAGTCGGCACAGCGGCGGCGTCCGGGAACAGGTGAAGTGCCTGGCAGACGGGTCGCCGACCAAGATCAACTGACCGCCCGGAACCTCACGTGCCTGTCCACACATCAGGAACCCATCCGACCAGCTCAAACCCCACACCACCCCTCCCCCATGCCAGCCACCCGACACCGGAAGGGGACACCCCTCGGCGGGGATTCCGGCCGGACAGCTGCCCGCAGGGCACCGACGCATCAGCCGCCCCTTTCCAGACCCGGGCCCTGGAACGAACTGACCAGAGAGACCGGGCTGTGTTCCGGGATCCAGATCGAGGCGCATGCGCATGTAGCGTGCCTCCTGCGGGCCGGGCCGATGGTGCCCGCCCGGCCTCCACCCGCGCCGGGCGTAAAACGCCCGAGCCCGGGAGTTGCGCTCCCACACTTCCAGAACGCCCGTGGCCAGTGACACGTCACGAAGAAACTCCACGAA
This sequence comes from Streptomyces sp. NPDC047061, assembly GCF_040643955.1. Classification (NCBI taxonomy): domain Bacteria; kingdom Bacillati; phylum Actinomycetota; class Actinomycetes; order Kitasatosporales; family Streptomycetaceae; genus Streptomyces; species Streptomyces sp. NPDC047061. Next base: position 25,524 of record NZ_JBEYVI010000067.1, on the reverse strand, counting down.
CGCCGCGTGCAGACGGCTGCCGATGCCGCATCCCCACACTCCGGGGCGGACGTGAACCTGATACAGCTGACCCACAGATACGAGATCGACATCAGGTTCGTGAGGAGGGCCCATCGCCAAGACACCCACCAGATCGCCCTCTCGTTCCGCGCACAGAACGATCCGCTCATCGCAGAAGGCGGCACGCAGCCAGCTCTCCCGCCGGCTGGACCACGCGTCGGGGGAAGCGAGCCCCACATCTGACAGGCCACCTGCCCGGTAGTACGCCGTGCGGGCGAGAGTGTGCAGGTCGGTGGTCCTGTCCACGTCGTCCGGGTTCGCAGTTCTCAAGAGCGTCTGAGAAGTCGTCACGATCACGAGACGCGCTCACCGCGATCGCTGGTTCTCCTTACGACGCCGGGACGCCAAGCATCCAGCGTGCAGCGAAAAGCCGTCCGCGTTCCAGCACCACCAGGACAGCGCGTCTCATGGTCCAGCGGAGGGCGGAGAGGCCTGACGTCGAACAGGTGTGCCACGCCGCTGGACGGACGGCCCCGACCGTGAGGTACGGCAGCCGACTACGCTGCACCCGGCGCAGGCAGTGGAAGCGCTACCCGCCGTCCCAGGCCGAACTCCCCCGCCGCGTCGTTACCGCCCACGGCAAACGCCCCCGCGGGGACCCCGGGGAGAGTGGCCACCCGGGACGCCACCGCCAGGAGCTCCCGCTCACCTGCTCCGGTGACGAAGAAGACGTAGGCGCCCCCGTCGTCCTCTCCATCGTCGAAAACCTCGACATCGCCTTGGTCTTCAAGAGCGAAGAGGAAGTCCTCGACGTCCTCGATCCAGGGAAACGGGTAGGCGCCGTCAGGCAGGTCGGGTATCGGCAGCAACGGCACATGGATCTCGACAACTATGGCGGGCACGACGCCATCCTGCCCCAGCGTCTCCGTCCGGCTCCACCAGGGGCCCACCTCGTCAGCGCTCCTGACGAGGTCGGAAGGGCCCACTGTGAAGTCCTTCGCCGGCGCCGCCCGAGTCGGCCGGATCCTGGACGAGCGGGCCCGTGATCTCCTTCATCTGCTCGCGCAGGGACCATCCGGCCAGATCCTCGCGCCAGCGGCTGCGACGCACGCAGATGCCGTACTCGGGGTCGCTCTTCCTCCCCGCGTAATCGCGGTCGGCGAAGGGCGGTCGAGCGGCACGCCACGTCTCTGCCGGGATGAGCAGGAACTCCGGCCGGTCACCGCCCGCCGGAAAGACCACCAACACGACCGCACGATGAGACTCCAACGGGAAATGCCTCCTGCGCATGAACAGACTCGGCGGCAACCAGGAGTTCCGCCGCGGATCCCATCGGGCGGTGCGTGGAGTGATGTTGTGCTGGCGTAGCCACGCCGGGTTGCCTGCCGAGTGGTGCGCCTTGCCGGCCCGGACCTTGCCGAGGTGTCGCGGACGGGGGCCATAGTGTGAGCGGGCGGCAGCGCGTGGCTACCGTGGAAATCGGGCTGCGCTCGGGCTGGCGGGCTGGCGGGCTGGCGGGCAGGCGGGCAAGGTGCCGGATCTGCTGTGGGATGACGTCAGGGACTTCTTCGACCCCGATCTGATGGGTGCGACCGTAGCGGCGCACGAGGTCGTCCATCGTCTCGAGCTTGCCGCACGCTGCCGCACTCGGGTCCGTACCGTGCGGGACAGCGCGAGGCCCGGTCTGCGCTGCACAGGCCGGGCCTCGCGTTATTCGCTGTCGGGATGACTCGGTAGCGCTATCTCGCCGGAGCCTCCCAGAGTGGACGCCAGCGGTTCTCGCTCGCCCTCCGTTCGGTTCACCCGGTGCTGCGCCAGGAACGCAGCCGGTCGGCGATGTCGTAGACGGTGAGCCGAAGCGCACGGATGTCGGTGATCAGGTCCCGCCACAGCTCGAAGGAGTCATCGACGTCCTCGCCCGAGGCCCGAATGTATGCCACCGCCACCCCGTACCCGAAGTACGCGTTGCGGGCCGGCAGCGGGCGGAGCAGGACCAACTGTTCCAGCAGGGCGGCCGCCCGCCAGTACGCGTCGGGTTCGCCCACGTCCAGCTGCGGCGTGTTCACCCGGTGCCGGGCGACGGCGGCCACCAGACCCGAGTAGTCCCGGACCCCGAGTTCCTTGCCGAGGAGCTCTTCCTGCCGGTCAAGGAGCCATCGGATGTCGATGTGCAGTTCCAAGTCTCAGGCCGCCCGCCCTGCGGCGCTGCGCCGGGCCGGGGCGTCGTCAGGGAAGGCCTCGTCGAACGCCTCGGCCAGTCCGGGACGGGCGATGATATCGCGGAACACGGCCGTCGCCCTGGTCAGCTTGATCTGGTTCTCTTCCTCTATGGCCAGCTCGGCCAGGTAGGCGCGTACGCTCTGTCCGCGGGCAGCGGCCACCTTAGCGAACCGGTCCCTGGTCTCGGAGTCGACCTTCACGGTGGTGTCAGCCATACCCCGAGTATACACTCACGGATACCTTCACGAATACCTGTCCCGGAACGGCGGCCTCTTCCCGGTCACTGTCCGTTGCCGATCAGCTCAGGCGTGAGATCGCCGCGCACCCGTCGCACACGGGGACGGTGCCGGTACCGGCCGAACTCAAGGCACGGCTGGTCAACCTCGATCTCCACGACGACCTCCGGCTTGACGGGCCAGAACAGCACTGAACCCGCGCCGGGCAGTCCACCCACCGTGCCCGGCAGCTCACGCATCTCCTCGCCGGCCACGTGCAGGAGCGGCGCCACGACCAGGCGCACCGGCTGAGCGAGCGGGAGGCTCACGCCAACCGCGCGCATCCGCCCGTCTGTTGGGTCTGATGCAGGTTCGGGTGGCAGGTCATCCCCCGTAAGGGGACACAACGCACCCTCCGCATGCCACGTATCCTGACGCCCGCCTCGTCAGCGGGCTGGGCCGTGGCGGGATTGGTACTCGTTCTTCGCCGGCAAGGAGGGCCTGTTCGAGGCCGTCTACGAAGCAATCGTCGAGCAGACGGTGGATGCCGTGCCGATCGACGCCGACGACCTGCCCGGCTACGCCGGCCGCCTGCACGACGCAGCGGCGCAGCACCCGCAGGTCATGCGGTTCCTCGCGTGGTACGCACTCGAGCGCGCCGAACGGCCGGCACCCGAGATCGTCGCCCGCTCCATGGACGAGAAGATCGCTGCCATCGAGGCGGCACAGCAGCGCGGGACCGTCACATCCGACACGCCGGCCGGCGAGATCCTCGCGCTGGTGCTGACGCTGGCCAACATGTGGGAGCACCACACCGAGGACGTCAGCCACCTGGTGACCGACGCGCAACGGCGCACCATCATCACCGACGCCGTGCGCCGCCTGGTCACCCCGCACGAGCCCGCTCGTGGCTGACCACATCACGACGGCCCGGCGGGCCGACCGCCTGCGAGATCGCCGATCGAGTCCGTGCCGGCCACACCGGTGCGCCGGCCATGACCGATGCGACGACGCGCGCCATCACTGAACGTGACGGCGATGTAGGGGCCGCCACCGAGGTCCAGGCCGAACTGCGCGAGTTCTGCCCCGAGACGGGGCGGTCGCGGTGGGCGCGACCTATAATTGAAGAGTTCTTCAATTGGCTAGTTGCATCGATTGACAGATGATCGACGGTGTGGAGGTCGGGGTGGGAGCAGTTGTCGAGGCGCTGCTGGCGCGGGTGCGGGCGGCCCGGGCCGCTCTGGCGGCCGCCCGGGAGGCCGAGGACCCCTACGCCGTCGCGGTGGCCCAGGACGAGCTGGACGACGCGGTGAGGTTCGCCCGCAGGCACGGGCTCGACGTCGAGGCGACCGAGCCGGACGAGGGGTGATCGGGATGCCGGTTCCGCTGTACGAGGCGAAGGCGGAGTTCTTCCGGATGCTCGGGCACCCGGTGCGGATCAGGGTGCTCGAGCTGCTGCAGGACGGGCCGAAACCGGTACGCGACCTGCTGTCCGCCATAGAGGTCGAACCGTCGAGCCTGTCGCAGCAGCTGGCGGTGTTGCGCCGCTCCGGGATCGTCACCGCCACCCGGACCGGCTCGACCGTCGTGTACGAGCTGGCGGGCGGGGACGTGGCCGACCTGCTGGCCGCGGCACGCCGGATCCTGTCCGTGCTGCTGGCGGGCCAGCAGGAGCTGCTGCACGAGCTGCGTTCCACGGACGCCGCCCGGTGAGGGGCGGGCGTCCCTTCCGGCCGTGGCGCAGACACCTGCCCGCGGCCGCGACAGAGCATGCGGCGTCGCCCGTGCGGCGCCACATCGTCTCAGTTCCGGTGGGACCGGAGGCGGTGCGGATGGCCCGTGAGGCGGTGGCCGGACGATTCAGTGAGGTGGGCGTCGCACCGGATTCCGCGTTCGCCGACGCGGTACTGCTGGTGGTCAGCGAGCTGGTCGTGAACGTGCTGCGGCACGCGCCCCGGTCTCCCGTCGCGGACGTGGGGATAACGGTCGGGGCGAGGCATCTGGTCGTCAGCGTCGCCGACGCCGAGCCATGTCTGCCCGAATTCGAACCCGGTGCGACGGGGGCGGGACTGCAGTTGGTGGCCGAGCTGGCCGGCGAGTACGACGGCGACATCAGCGCGGAACCGGCCATCGACCACGACGGCAAGGTGGTTCTCGTGAGGTTCCGCGTGCCGTCACAGGCCAGGTGAACGTGAAGATCACTCAGCACAGGGAGACGACATCGTGAGTGAGGGAGCCGAGGCGGCCGAGCAGCGGGCGAACCCGACGCGCAAAAGGAAGGACAAGGACCGCGAGTGGCAGATCGAGCGCGGGGTCGTGATCCGGGCGGGCTTCTACATCTTCGGCACCCATCTGTTCGCCGGGTTCGTGTGGCTGCTCTTCTACCTCGGCGAGCACGCACCCAAGTAACCACGTCACCGGGGTTCCGGGCGCCCCGCGAAACGCGTCGCCCCAGGCCTGGGGCCGAACGGCCCTGTGCAACTGCTGAGGCGCCGGTGAAACTGAGTGTCGGCCCAGCCGGTGGACGGCCGTTCCTCTCCCACGGGCGGCTGCCCGTGTGCCTCCTTCTCGGCGGACCACCCTGGACATGGCTTGAGGACTTCTTCGAGCAACTGGTTGCCGTGACCGGCATGGATGGGGAGAAAGGATTCCCGAGGTTGATCGCTGTTGTGGGACATCAGGATCTCGCGCCCTGGACCCTGGCTCTGCTGGAGGAAGAGCTGTACGCGCGGCTGGCCCGGTGTGCCGAGGCCGGGCGGACGGGCCTGGTCCGGGTCGGGCAGGGGCTGCCGGTGGCGTTCGGACGAGCCGCGAAGCAGGCCGGGCTGGCGCTGGTGACCGTGGTGCCCACGCTGAACCGGGTGCCCGCGCTGCTGCGGGAGCGGGACCGGCGGGCAGCCGGGGAGTTGCTGCTGCTGTCCGAACAGGTGCGGCTGCTGGAGTACGACCCGGCGGACCGGGACGCGTGTGTGCGCGTCGACGAGCGGCTGTTGCGGGCCTGCGCCCGGGTGCTGGCGATCTGGGACGGCACCGCGTCGAACGGCCGTGACACCACCGCCCACCTGGTGGCGTACGCGCGCAGCCACGGCATCGACGTCGAGGTGCTGTGGCCGGACGGCGCCGAGCGGGTACCGGACCAGGTGGGAGGGGAGTTGCCATGACGGCCGGTACGCCACCGAGGGTCCGCATGGTCGAGCTGGGCCGGGACGAGGCGCTGGGACTACTGGCCGAGGCGCGGCTGGGACGGGTGGTGTTCTCCCACCAGGCGCTGCCGGCGATCCGTCCGGTCAACCATCTCGTGGAGGCGAACGGGGACATCGTCATCCGCACCCACACCGGGGCCGCGTTGCTGGGCCGGGTGGCGCGGTCGGAGGTGGTGGCCTACGAGGCCGACGCCCTCGACCCGGCCACCGGAACCGGCTGGAGCGTGGTCGTCACGGGTGCCGCAAGCCCGGTGCCGGACCCCGCCGAGCTCGCCCGCTACCTGACCGAGCTCACGCCCTGGACCGATACGGAGATGGAGCACGTGGTGCGGATCAGGGCCGACATCGTGACGGGATACCGGCTGGTGGGCGGCGAGCCGGGTTCCTGACCCATCACAGGTCGTTGCCCGCGTAGGACAGGTTGAAGCTCTTGTTGGTCAGCGGGAAGTCCGGGACGATCGTGTCGTTCAGGGCAACCGGCAGGGCGGGCCAGTTGAAGAAGGACGGGTCGACGGGCTTGACCCGGGTAAGAGTGCCGTCGGCAGTGAGTTCGACGCGGGTGGCGATGGTGCCGCGCCAGCCCTCGACCAGTCCCACGCCGGTGCCAGGGCCCGCGTCGGCCAGCGGGCGGGGCGCCAGCACGGCGGCCGGGGCGTCGAGTCCTTCGGCGAAGTGCTCGATCAGGGCGAGTGAGACCTCGATCTCCTGGGCACGGACGAGGAAACGGGCCAGGACGTCGCCGGTGGCGTGGACGGGTACGTCGAGTTGTGGACCGTATGCGGTGAAGGGGTGCGCCACGCGGGCGTCGTCGGCGATGCCGCTCGCGCGCGCGACGTAGCCGAGGCAGCCGATCTCCCGGGCCGCGGTGGTCCGTAGGACGGCCGTTCCCGTGAAGCGGTCACGGACCGTGGAGTGGCCGAGGGCGAGGTCGGCAATCTCCCCGATGTCCTCGCGGATCGCCTTCAGCCGGGCCGGATCGGGCAGGGCGCGCAGGACTGCGCCGCCGGGGACGATGCCGCCCCGTAGCAGCCGGTGCCCGGTGATCTCTTTGTTCAGACGCAGGAGTTGCTCGCGGACGCGCTGGGCGTGGGCGTTGAGGATGCCGTGGCCGACGTCGTTACAGAGCATGCCGAGATCGGCGACGTGGTTGTGGATGCGCTCGAGTTCCAGCAGCAGGGCACGGGCGCACTGTGCCCCTTCCGGGACCTCGGTGCCGGTGGCCTCCTCCACGGCCAGGCAGTAGGCGAGCGCATGGCCGACGGCGGTGTCTCCGCTGATGCGCTCGGCCAGCGGCAGGCCGGCGGCAACGCTGCGGCCCTGGAACAGTTCCTCGATGCCTTTGTGGACGAACCAGAGGCGGGCCTTGAGTTTGAGGATCGTCTCGCCGACGACCGAGAAGCGGAAGTGGCCGGGTTCGATCAGCCCGGCGTGTACCGGGCCGACCGGGATCTCGTACACGCCGTCGCCCTCGACCTCCAGGAAGGGGTAGGGGCCTTCCTGTTCGCCGAAGGTCGGCGGGGGACCGGCGTCGGGGTGCATGGGGTACCAGCCGCGGGGCCAGTGGAAGTGGCGGACGAGGCGGCGGGGCAAAGGGTGGCCCTGGGGGACGATGCCGAACAGGTCGCGCATCTCGCGTTCGAACCGGCCCGCCGCAAAGGAGAGATGAGCCAGCGACGGCACTTCCGGCCGGTCGGGGTCGAGACGGACATGCAACTCCACGCGCGTATCGGGCGGGCCGGAGGCGAACAGGTACACCACGCGCGGCCCGTCCTCGTCGATGTGCGCGGCGACCAGGGCGAGCCGGTGGCCCTGGGCGAGCAGGTTCTCGGCATGCCGGGGCAGGGTGGCGGAGCTGCTCTGGTAGCTCTTGCGCATCGCGTCACTGGCCTCCGATCGCGTGGGCGGCGGCGTGCAGCAGGTCGGTGAGCGGGTCGGTGGCCACGCCCAGGGCGGCGCAGGCGGCCAGCCCCGCTGCCAGGGACCACACGGCCGAGGGGCTTTCGTGTGAAGGTGTTCCTGGTCCGAGCAGCATCCGGGCGGTGCGGGCGGCGAGCGCGGCGAAGGCCAGGAGCACGAGCAGCAGAGCCGCTGCGGTGACCCAGCTCAGGCCTGTGCCGGCTGCGAACCCGGCCCGGGCGATGCCGAGTTCGGAGGCGAAGAGGCTGAAGGGCGGGAAGGCCATCAGGGCTACGGCCGCGAGTCCGAACGCCCCTCCCAGTGACGGCGCCTGGGCGATCAGGCCGCGGACGCGTCCGATCCGTGTGGTTCCGGTCAGCTGGAGGATCTGGCCGGAGGCGCAGAAGGCGACGGACTTGGCCAGTCCGTGGCCAGCGATGTGCAGCAGTGCGGCGGACAGGGCGAGGGGGCTGCCGACCGCCGTGGCCAGGGCGATCAGGCTCATGTGTTCCATGCTGGAGTAGGCCAGCATCCGCTTGTAGTCGCGCTGGGCGAGCAGCAGGCCGGCCGCGAGGGCGAGGGTGAGCAGCGCGATGGCGGCGAGCAGCATGCGGGTGAAGTCGGTGCCGAGGGCGGCATCGGCGATGACCCGGTAGCGCAGGATCGCGGTGAAAGCGACCGAGAGCAGGACACCTGACATGAGCGCCGAGACCGGCGCGGGGGCCTGGCTGTGGGCGTCGGGCAGCCAGGCGTGCAGAGGGACGAGGCCGGACTTGGTGCCGAAGCCGAGGACGATGAGGGTGATACCGAGGCGGGTGACCGCCGGGTCGAGCCGGTCGGCGCGGGCGACGAGGGTGGGCCAGTCAAGTGCCCACGCCTCCGTGATCCCGGCCTGCCGGGCCGCGTAGTAGATCAGCACGGTGCCGAGGAAGGCCAGCGCGATACCGGCCGAGCAGATCACCACGTACTTCCAGGCGGCCTCCACGGAGGTGCGGGTGCGGCGGTGGCCTACGAGGAAGGCGGTGACGATGGTGGTGGCCTCGATCGCGACCCACAGCACGCCGAGGTTCGCGGTCACCACGGCCAGGCACATGGCTGCCAGGAACGCCTGGACCAGGGCGTGGTAGCGATGTACGGTCCGCTTGCTCGCCCGCCCGGCGTCGCGTTCGCCCCGCAGATAAGCGGGCGCGCTGCCGCAGGCGATGAGCGCGACGGCGCCGATGACCAGGAGCATCCAGGCGGTGAGCGCGTCCGCGCGCAGCAGCCCGGAGTACGCGCTGCGCGGGCCATCAGCCATGACATCGACCGCGAGCAGGCTGCCGCACGCGAGGATCACGGCAGGTGAGACGAGAGGGGCCCAGTCCCACACATGGCGCTCGTGCACCCGGAAAGGCTCGGGTGACTCCGCGACCAGGACAGAGCCCTGAGCGGATGCCCGCTTGCGGGCCTGGGTGAGCGTTACGGCGAGTGCTGCGGCAGGCGGGTGGGCGCGGGCTCTGCTCACCGTGTATGCCCCGGCGACCAGCAGTGGTGCGGCGGCGGGTGCGGTGAGCAGCAAGGCGGATGCGGTGGGGCTCATCAGTCGTGCAGCTCCCGCAGGTCGTCGATGTCGGTGGTTCCGAACGCCTCGCGCATGCGAGTGGTGAGGATCTGCAGTACCAGGACGGCGAGCAGTACGTCGAAGGAGACGCCGAGTTCGACGATCAGCGGCACGCCGGAGGTGGCGAGGAACGCGGTGGCGGTGATGCCGTTGTCCAGCAGCAGGAAGCCGACCACCTGGGCGAGCGCCCTCCTGCGGGTCACCAGCACGAAGAAGCCGATCAGAACGACGGCGAGACCAACGGGCAGGGCACGCGTGGCGGGCGTCGGGTTCAGCTCCGTCAGCGGGCGGGCCACCGTGTAGGCCAGCAGGGTGAGCAGGGCTGTCGTCAGCAGGGAGGCGGCGACGTTGACCAGGGGCTGCGTTTCCCGGGTTTCCGCTGCCGCGGTGCCGTACCGCTGCCGGTCGGCCGTGAGCGTGGCCAGGGCACGGCGCATCAGATAGGGCAGGACACCCGCTCTGAGCAGGCCGATGCCGATGCCCACGCCGATGAGGTCCCAGCGTTGTTCGTGGGCGCCGAGGAGTATGGCGAGGGCGGCGAGCGCGATGCCCTGGAGGGCGAAGATCCGGACGATGACGGCCAGTTCGCGCACCCACAGCACGAGCACGGCCGCCAGCAGGAAGAGACCGCAGGCCAGGTCGAGGAGCTGAGTGTAAAGGCCGCCGTTCATGAGGCTCCGGTCAGGAAGTACGAGGCGGTCACCGCAAGGAGCGCCAACAGGAAGGATCCGGCGAGGAGTTCGGGCACACGGAACAGCCGGACCTTGGCCCAGAAGACCTCGGCTGCCGCCAGTACCGCGCCCAGCAGGACGAGTTTCGCCGCGAGCAGCACCAGGGCCATGGCCAGGGCGGCCCAGGAGGCGGTGGTGGCGATGCCCCAGGGCACGAACAGGGAGGAGAGCAGGCCGAGGAGCACGGTGAGGCGCATCTGGGCGCCGAGTTCGACCAAGGCCAGGTCGGGGCCCGCGTACTCCAGCACCATCGCCTCGTGGATCATGGTCAGTTCGAGGTGGGTGGAGGGGTTGTCCACCGGGATCCGCCCGGTCTCCGCGAGTACCGCCACGGCGAGCGCGGCCACGGCCAGGAGCCCGGCCGGGGAGGCGAGACGGGCCGGTTCGTGGGCGGCGCCGGTGACGATGGCGGGGATGTTGGTGGTGCCGGCCGGTATCGACAGGGCGAACACCGACAGCAGGATGGTCGGCTCCACCAGGGCCGCGACCGTCATCTCGCGGGAGGCCCCCATGCCGCCGAACGCGGTGCCGGTGTCCAGACCGGCCAGGGCCAGGGCCAGCGTGCCGAGCGCGATCAGCGACACCACCACGATGAGATCCGCATGCCCGCTCACCTGGGTGTCGGTGGACAGCAGCGGCACGAGTGCGGCAGTGACCACGGTGGTGGCGACCAGCAGCGCGGGGGCGGCCCGGAAGGCGGGTCCGGTGCCGCCCGGGGTGATCGGTTCCTTGCGCAGCAGTTTGCGGGCGTCCCGCCAGGGCTGGAGCACTCCGGCTCCGGCCCTTCCCTCCAGACGGGCCCGCACCTGGCGCATCCACCCGGTCAGCAGCGGCGCTCCTGCTGCGACCACCACAATCTGGCCGGCGACGGCCGTGTATCCGACAGCACTCATCTGTTCGCTCTCACCAGCCCACCGCCAGGATCAACAGCAGGACGACCAGGCCGGCGAAACCGTAACCGAGATAGAGGTGAACGCTGCCACCCGCCAGCCGCCGGGCAGCCTGCCCCACGCCGGCCAGGGACCGCAGCACCGGCTCGTACAACCGGTGCTCGATCCGGTCGGGCACCCGATGCTGGAAGCGCACCCGCTCCACCAGGTAGGCGGACTCGCGCACCGGGGTGACGTCCACGTCCTGCTCGGGTGCGAGGACGTCGTCGAAGACCCGCTGCAGCGGCTCGGCGAACGAGGTCGCGGTGTAGGCCATCCGCGGGGTCGGCGCCCCGCCCCCGCAGTCCCACAGCCGTGCGTTCACCCGGCGCCGACGCCGCCCGTACAGCCGGGGCAACCCCGCGGCCAGCAGAATCGCTACGGTCAGGGCGGCCACGACCCACAGCGGCGACAGCGTCGCGGAGACGTCGGCGAGCCGCACCCTGAGACCATCGCCCGACACCGCACCGCTGCCGGGAAGCCCGACCGCGCCAACAGCCCGGTCGAGGCCGTCGCCCAGCAGTCCTGGCACCAGTGCCAGGGCCGCACACCCTGCCCCGAGCAAGGCCATCGCGGCGAGCATCAGCCGTGGTGCCTCCTTCGCGGCCGCCGCCTGCGGGCTGCGCGGGCGGGCGAAGAAGCCCACCCCGAGCGCCTTGACGAACGCAGCCGCGGCGATCCCGGCCGACAGCGCGATCAGTGCCACCGACAGCGGCAGGACGACCGCCACCGCGACGCCCGGCACCACCAGTCCATGGATCAGGGACTGCAGCAGCAGCCACTCACTGATGAACCCGTTGCCCGGCGGCAGCGCCACCGCGCCCAGCGCGCCCAGCGCGAACAACCCGGCAGTGAACGGCATGGACGAGCGCAGCCCGCCCAGCCGGTCCAGGTCCCGCAAGCCGGTGGCCCGCACGACCGCCCCGGCCGCGCAGAACAACAAGGCCTTGAACATGGCGTGGTTGACCACGTGCAGCAGCGCCGCGGCCAGCGCCAGAGCGGCCAGCGGCGGGTTGCCGTAGGCGGCGAACAGGCCGGAGGCACCCACGCCGATGAGGACCAGGCCCATGTTCTCCGAGGTCGAGTACGCCAGCAGGCGCTTGAGGTCGGAGGCCATCGCTGCCTGCAGGATGCCGTACACCGCGCTGGCTCCGCCCACCGCGATCAGCCCCAGCCACCACCAGGCCGGACCGCCGCCGAGCAGATCGAGGCCGGTGCGGACGAGACCGTAGATCCCGAGGTTGACCATGGCGGTGCTCATCAACGCCGAGACGGGGCTGGGTGCTTCGGGATGCGCTCGCGGCAGCCAGGCGTGCAGCGGCACGGCACCCGCCTTCGATGTGAACGCGAGCGCGACCACGACGAACACCAGACCGCGGACCGTGGGCGACACGGTGTGCGCGCCCGCCCGCAGCGCGGTGAAGGTCTCCCCGCCCGCCTCAACGGCGAACAGGGCGAACCCCGCCAGCAGCAGCACCAGGCCGAGGTGGGTCATCACCGCGTACCAGCTGCCGGCTTGCCGTACCGAGGCCCGCTCCCGGTGCTCGGCCAGCACCAGCAGCAGCGACGCGAGCGCCATCACCTCCCACAGGGCCAGGAACGTGGACACGGATGCCGCGACGGGCACCAGCAAGAGGGTCAGCGCGAACAGCGGCAGCACCGCCTGCGCCGTACGTGAGCCGAGCCCGTGCGCGCCGTGCTCGGCCGCATACCCCATTCCGTACACCGCGACCGCGGCCACGACCGCTCCCGCCACAGCCATGAAGAGGCCCGCCAGCGCGTCCACCGCGACATGCGTCCCGGCCAGCGGAAGCAGCCCGGGGAAGGCGGCGCTCCAGCGGCTGCCTCCCAGCGCGGCCACACCCGCCGTACCGCCGGCAACCCCCACACCCGTCATCAGTACGCCGGTGACCGGAACGCGCAGCCGGTAGGGCAGCGCGCATCCGGCAAGCGCTCCCGCGCCGGCCAGTGCGGTGGCCGTCGCGAGGGCGGCCGGGATCATGCTCACCGCCCCGTCACTCTCCTGAGCGCGGCGATGATCTCCGCAGGCTCCGGCGGACACCCGGGGACCTGGAGATCCACCGGTACGACGTCGGACACGGCGCCCTCGACGCCGTGTCCGCCCGCGAACTCCCCGCAGTTGATCGCACAGTCCCCGACCGCCACCACGAGCCGCGGCTCGCCCATCGCCGCGACGGTACGCCGCAGCGGCTCGGCCATGTTCCGCGTCACCGGCCCGGTCACCAGCGCCACGTCCGCATGCCGCGGCGAGGCCACCAGCCGTGCCCCGTAACGTTCCGCGTCATACACCGGGTTGAAAGCCGCCGCGATCTCGATCTCGCAGCCATTGCAGGACCCGGCGTCCACACACCGCACCTGCACCGAGCCGCCCAGCTCGCGCGCCTTCTCGGGCACGTCGCCCTGCGGGCGCGGCAGCGCGGGTTCGGCCACCTTCCCGGTGGCGCGGATCTTGCGCAGCAGGCCCATGAACCCTCCCTGAGACGGTGAGGACTTCTCCGCAGGGGACCAACCGGCGATCCCACGAGCGGAGTTACGGCACTTTTCCGACGCTTTGCCCCGTTGGGGGATCTTTGTGAAGGCGGCCGTCTCCCGGCACCACGGAGCGCTGTCGACTCTCCGGGGAGACGGCCGCCGCCTTGGGGCCGCCGCTACGACGGCGGCTTCGCCTCTCCCTGCGCGGCCTGCAGGTCGGCAAGCAGTTCGGCCTGCCCGGCCAGCACGCCGGACAGGATGCCCCGTGCCACCCGCAGCAGCTCCGCGAGGTCCGGGCTGGCCAGCGAGTAGTACACGTTGGAACCCTCCTTCCGGGTCCGCACGAGGTTCGCGCGCCGCAGCACCGCGAGTTGCTGGGACAGGTGCGCGGCCTCGATGCCCACCTCGGGCAGCATCTCCGCGACCGCGTGCTCGCGCTCGCTCAGCAGCTCCAGGACACGGATGCGGGCCGGGTGGCCGAGGGTTTTGAAGAACTCGGCCTTCAGCTGGTACAGCGGCGTACTCACCTGGCCGTCTCCTCCCCCGTACAGCAGCACGGCACCACCGGCCGGGCCTCGGCGCATCGCATCCACCCACTCGTCAAGAACATGCGGCCCATCCTCGCCTGCGGCACCGGCCAGGCCGAAACCGCACCGGAGGAGAGGACCGCCCAATCCGTCAGTGATGACCTCAGGAATTGCTAACATTAGCAATTCCTGAGGTCTTGCGAGGAGGGTTGCGTGAGGATCACCTCGCTGCGCGGCAGTGGCGTCGCCAGGTCCAAGTGCCCCGGCTGCCGTCTGAAGTGCCGGCCCACCGCCCTTGCTCCGGACGGCAGCTGTCCGCGCTGCGGCAAGTCCCGCCTGCTGCAGCTGGCCTTCGGAGGCCGTGGCGATCGGCCGACCCCGTATCCCCGCCAGGGATGAACAGTGCACGGCAAGCGGAGCCGGGGAGGGATGCGATGGGTGACTGGGATCTCCAGCCCGGCAGTGGAGTCTGCTTCGAGTGGGGCCCCACCTGCGCGCGACGCCGGACGCGGGAGGCGGCCTGTCTGTTCATCGTCGACGTGTTGTCCTTCAGCACGTCGGTGAGCGTCGCCGTCGAGAAGGGCATCCGCGTCCTGCCGTTCTGGTGGCCGGACGGCTCCGCGGCGGGTACCGAGAAGGCCGCTGCTGTGTAGGCACGCCAGCGGGGGGCGCGGCTGGCCGCCCACCGTCTCTCCGCCACCCCCTCGACCCCGTGGTCCCTGTCACCCGCGCACCTGCGCGCCGCGCCCTCCGTGTCCCGCCTGGTACTGCCGTCACCGGGCGGTGCGTCCATCGCCGCCGCCGCACGACCCGGGATAGGGGTGATCGCCGCCTGTCTGCGCAACGTCACCGCGGTCAGCAGCTGGCTCGTCTCCGGCGGTTACGGCAGTCCCGAACACCCGGTCGCGGTGATCGCCGCCGGCGAGCGGTGGCCCGACGGGAGCCTGCGTCCAGCCCTGGAAGACCTGCTGGGCGCCGGCGCCCTCATCTCCGAGCTCTGCTCCCAAGGCCCCGGTCCGCTGTCCACGGAGGCCGCGGCCGCAAAGGCAGGCTACGAAGGCACCGCCGACATCACCCACGCGATCAGCGCTGGCGCCTCCGGCCGCAAGCTGACCGTGATGGGGTTCGCCGAGGACGTGGCAATCGCCACCGAGGAGGACACCTCCACGCTCGTGCCCGTCCGGGACGGTGACGGCGCGTACCCGGGTGAGCCGGGCGGTCACCCGACGCTCGGGGCGTTGGCAGGCCAGCCGGTGGTCTGCCACGACTGGCGCGCCGCGTCCGGTTCCCCCGAGTGCACGCCGTGCGCGGCGAGCGCGGCAGACAGGTCGGCGTGGACCGGGATCAGCGGGCCGTCACCGGTGGGGACGCGGGAGCCGTCGGCGGGGATCGCGGCCAGCTCCAGGCTGCTGCCCGCCCGCGCGAGCAGGCGTGCCGCTTCGGTGATCGCCGGCTGTCCCTCTTCCGACCAGCCGCGCAGTCCGGTCAGGTCGACGACGACCATGCCGGTGCCGCGAGCCAGCGCCCATCCGAAGGCGGCGGTGAAGCGACGCGCGGCGTCCCGGCCCAGGTAGCCGACAACCGAGAGGATGCCCAGATCGTCCTCGACGGAGTAGCGCCACTCGATGGTCGTGGTGATGCGCATCCTTGCGCAGGCGGCCAGCCGGAGTCCGCGTCCGGTTCACAGGGGAAGGGTGATCCAGATGCTCTTGCCGCCGCCGTCGGCATCTGCGCGGACCACCGCGGTCCCGCCCAGGGCAAGCGTGAGTTCCATGACCGTGGCCAGGCTGCTCGTCCCGGTGCCGGTGACCGCGCCATACAGCGGCGGCTGGTAGGGGTGACGGTCGTGGACGGCGAAGGCCAGGCAGTCCCGCCCGGCCGCGTAGATCACGGTCACCGTCGGGGAGAGGACGGCGGCGTGCCGGACGCTGTTGGTGACCAGCTCGGCGAGGATCAGCAGCGCCGGTTCCACTGCCGGGTGACGCAGCCCGATGCCCCACTCGACCAGGGTCTGCTCGGCGGTCTCACGGGCTGACCGTACGGCGGAGGGCTCGCTGGGCAGCGTGAGCACGTGCCGGTGGGGCAGCGCTTCAAGTTGAGCGGACATCATGCCTCCGCACGAGCGAGGCGGAAACCGGTGACGGTCTTGGGGTGCAGGCGCAGCAGGGTGTCGTGCGGGCCGTGGCTCCAGCCCGCGAGGGTGCGCCGGTAGTGGCCGGCCTCGTCGGGGCCGGTGATCACCTCTGCGGGACCGGACACGGTGACCGTCCAGCCGGTGCCGGAAACGGCCCGGATGTCGTCGACGTGGTACGTCGCCGTCGTAGGCACCGCCGCTGCCGGCACGGGCGTGCGGACGATGAGCCGACCGTACTCCCACACGTGATGGGCAGGACGGATCACGGTCAGCTCTCGCTGCGCGTACACCAGCCGGCCCAATGTGCTGCCTTCCAGCAGCCACAGAGCCTCCGCGCCGGAGACCTCGACCAGACGAAGGGAGGTGAGGGGAGAGCTCATCGCAGGGCTTCCTCGCTGGAGGTTCGAGGCTTCTGGGCGGGAAGGGCCGGCAGGACTCCGGCCGTTTCCAGGTGATCGCGGGCGGCCCGGATGGCCTCGGGAGTGGTGGCGTACTCCCGGCCCTCGTGGCGCAGCAGGTCCAGCGTGCCCACGGAGTCCAGGACCTGGCGCTGGCCAGGGCGTATGCCGGAGGACATGACGACGATGCCGCGCCGGGGCCAGCAGGGTCTGGGCGCGGCCGGTGGCGTAGTTGGGGGCGGTGTCGATCCACTGCGCGCCGGAGGCAGCCGCACGGGCGCGCGCATGGACGATCGCCAGCAGCGCTCGTCGCCGAGGTCGCGGACGCCTTCCTCGCGGTGCGTGCGGAGTTGTGGAACCAGCCGGTCGGCATGGGCCCCCTGATCAACGCCTGGCAGGAGAAGAGGGTGCTGGACTACCTCGTTGATCGGCCGGGAAGAAGGCGCCGAAGTGGTCGTCGGGAGCGACAGTCTCACCGGCGAAATGTATGACAGCGGATACTTCATCGGGCCCGCCCTCTTCGAACGGGTCACCCCTGGGGTGCGCATCGCCCAGGAGGAGATCTTCGGCCCGGTGCTCTCCGTGCTCGCCTACGAGGACGAGGAGAAAGCGCTCGCGATCGCCAACGGCACCCGGTGCGGACTGACCGCCGCCGAGTGGACGCGAGACACCGGCCGCGCGGTACGGCCGGCCCGGCGGATCCAGGCCGGTCGGATCGTCGTCAACACCCCGGCGACGGCGGACCGGGCGGGGCCCATCGGCGCCCCCTCCGGCGGCTACGAGCACAGCGGCTTCGGCCGCTCCACGGGCCCCGACTATCTGGAGGACGGGACCCAGGTGAAGGCAGTGGTCACCGACGGCGGCTCAAGGGCCACTCGGGAGGTATCCGCATCGCCGTCGGGACCGAAGCCCCGGACGAGGTCCGCGCGATGGCCGCCAGGCACCACGACGATGAGCAATTCATCGCCCTGGTGAACCTGATCGCGACCATCGCTCCGTTCAGCCGGCCAGCGGGAAGTGGCAGGCCACCTGGCGGCCGGCGGCGCCCGGCGCGAGCCGTGGGCGTTCCGCCGCGCACCGCTCCTGGGCAGAGGGGCAACGGGTGCGAAACGGGCAACCTGTTGGTTTGTCCACCGGGTTGGGCACCTCTCCGGTCAGGACGATCCGTTGTCGGGGCGGCCCGTCGTCCGCGAGCGTGCCGTCGTCGATGTCCGGGACCGCCGACAGCAGGGCCCGGGTGTACGGGTGCGCGGGGGCCGTGTACAGCGCCTCCGTCTCGGCGAGTTCGACGATCTCGCCGAGGTACATGACGGCGATCCGGTCCGACACGTGTCGTACGACTCCGAGGTCGTGCGCGATGAAGACGTACGTGAGGGCGAACTCCTCCTGGAGGTCGGCGAACAGGTTCAGCACCTGGGCCTGGATGGACACGTCGAGCGCGGACACCGGTTCGTCGGCGACGATCAGCTTCGGGCTGGTGGCCAGGGCCCGCGCGATGCCGATGCGCTGGCGCTGGCCGCCGGAGAACTCGTGCGGATACCGGTCCAGATGGGCCGTCGTCAGTCCTACGACGTCGAAGAGCTCGGCGACCCGCCGGCGTACCGCGCCCGCGTCGCCGTACCGGTGTACGAGCAGCGGCTCGGCGACGATGTCCCCGGCGCGGCGGCGGGGGTTGAGGGAGGCCTGCGGGTCCTGGAAGACCAGTTGCATGCCCGGCCGCACCGGGCGCAGCCGACGCGTGGAGAGGGTGGAGATGTCCTGCCCGTCGAACTCGACCCGCCCGCCGGTGAGTTCGGTGAGCCGGACCAGACAGCGGGCCAGCGTGGACTTGCCGCAGCCCGACTCGCCGACGACACCGAGAGTCTCGCCTCCGCGCACCTCCAGGGAGACCCCGTCGACGGCGCGCAGGACCCGGCGCGCGCCCCGGAGGGGGTAGTGCTTGGTGATGTCCGTGGCGCGCAGCAGTACGTCGTGCGCGGGGACGGTCGTACGGTCCTGTGCTGTCGTCACGACGCCACCTCCGTGTCCTGGTCCCTGCCTTGCTTCCCGTCGGCCGCTCGTGCGGTCAGCCGCAGTCCCGCGCGGTCGTCCGGCGGGAGCCAGCACGCGTCCAGGTGCGAGGCGTCCTCGCCGCCGGGGGTCAGCACGGGCCGCTCCGCGCACCGGTCGTGGCGGAGTCGGCAGCGCGGGGCGAACGCGCAGCCCTCCGGCAGGGCACCGGGCGAGACCGGTACGCCCGCGATGGTGGGCAGCCGCCGCAGCCGGGGGCCGCCCACGCGGGGCACCGAGTCCAGCAGGCCCCAGGTATACGGGTGCCGCGGGCCGTGGAACACCGCCCGCCGCGGGCCCTCCTCGGCCGCCCGGCCGCCGTACATGACGAGGACCCGGTCGGCGATCTGCGAGACCACGCCCATGTCGTGGGTGATGAGCACCATCGCCGAGCCGCGGGCGTTCAACTCCCGCATCAGATCGAGGATCTGCGCCTGGACGGTGACGTCCAGCGCCGTGGTCGGCTCGTCGGCGATCAGCAGCGCGGGGTCGCAGGAGAGGGCCATCGCGATGACCGCGCGCTGGCGCATGCCGCCGGAGAACTCGTGCGGGTAGGCATGCGCCCGGGAGGCCGCGTCGGGGATGCCGACGTCGGAGAGCAGCCGTACCGCGCGGGCCCCGGCCTCCTTGCGGGAGACCTTCTCGTGCGCCCGGATCTGTTCGGCGATCTGCCAGCCCACGGTGTAGACGGGGGTCAGGGCGGTCATCGGGTCCTGGAAGACCATGGCGATCTCCCGGCCGCGCACCGCCCGCATCTCCTTGTCGGGCAGGGTCATCAAGTCCCGTCCCCGGAAGCGGACTTCGCCCGACACGGTGACGTTCGGGTGGGTGAGCAGCCGCAGTACGGCCAGCATCGACACGCTCTTGCCCGAGCCCGACTCGCCCACCACGCCCAGGACCTCGCCGGGCGCGACGGCGAAGGAGAGTCCGTCGACGGCGGTGACCAGGCCTTGGCGGGTGCGGAACCGCACCCGCAGGTCTCGTACGTCCAGCAGGGGTTCAGGCATGGCGGGCCCTCGGGTCGAGTCGCGCGTACAGGATGTCCACCAGGGCGTTGGCGAGGACCACGAAGAACGCCGCGTACAGGACGGTCCCCATGATCACCGGCAGGTCGAGGTTCTGGAGGGCGTCGTAGGTGAGCTTGCCGATGCCGGGCAGTCCGAAGACCACCTCGGTCAGCAGCGCAGCCCCGCCGACGAGCGCGCCGAAGTCCAGGCCGAACAGCGAGACGATCGGGATCAGGGAGCAGCGCAGCGCGTGCCTGAGCAGGATCCGCCGTTCCGAGAGGCCCTTGGCACGGGCGGTGCGGACGTAGTCCTCGCCGAGCGCGGTGACGACCTCGCCGCGCAGCAGCCGGGCGTAGATCCCGGCGTAGAGCAGGGCCAGGGTCAGCCAGGGGAAGAGCATGTGCAGCGCCCACTGGCCGGGGTCCTGGCCCAGGCCGACGTAGCCGGGCGGCGGCACCCAGGAGAAGAGGGAGTCGTGGAACTGCTTCTGGGTGAGGAGGTTGACGACCTCGCCGAGCCAGTAGGCGGGGAGGGAGACGCCGACGACACCGACCAGCATGATCAGCGGGTCGGCGGCCCTGCCGCGCAGGGTCGCCGCCGCCGTGCCCATGACGATCCCGGCCGTCATCCAGATCAGGGCCGCGCCGACCACCAGGGAGAGGGTGACCGGAGTGGCCTGCACGATCTGCGGGATGACCTTGGAACCGCGGTTGACGAACGACTCCAGGTCCCGGTCGATCAGCAGGTGCCGCATCATCAGCAGATAGCGGACGGGAAGCGGTCGGTCGAGGCCGAAGGAGTGCCGCACCTGGGCGAGGGTGGCCGCGTCCGCGTTGCGGCCCGCGATCCGGGCCGCCGGGTCGACGCCCGGGGTGGCGAAGAAGATCAGGAACACCATCACACTGATCGCGAACATCACGAGCAGGGCCGAGCCGAAGCGTTTGAGGGCGAAGACGAGCATGGTCACACCCCTCCGCGCAGCCGGGCGCCCGGGTCGAGGGCGTCGCGCACCCCGTCGCCGAGGACGTTGAGCGCGGCCGTCGTCAGCGCGATCAGCAGACCGGGGGCGATGGTCACGGTGGGACGGGTGTAGAGCAGTCCCAGACCGTCCTGGATGATCGTGCCCCAGCTGGCGTCGGGCGGCTGGACACCCACCGACAGGAAAGACAGCGCCGACTCGGTCAGCATGGCCAGCGCGGTCATCAGCGGCACGAAGACGACGGCCGTGGGGACGACGTTCGGCAGCACCTCGCGGCGCAGGATGCGCGGGGTCGGGGCGCCGGAGCCGATGGCCGCCTGGATGTACTCCTTGTTCCGCAGCACCAGCACCTGACCGCGCAACGGCCTCGCGATGTACGGCACGTAGATCGCCGCGATGATCGTGATCGGCAGCCAGAGGCTGCCGGCCTCCACGGTGACCGGGCCCAGCTCGAGGCCGTTCGTGAGCAGGACCACCGACAGACAGATCGCCAGCAGGTACACCGGGAACGCCCAGATGACGTCCAGGATCCGGGAGATGACCGAATCCACGACCCCGCCCGCGTACCCGGCGACCACACCGACGGCCGTCCCGACGGCGCAGGACAGCAGGGCCGCCGTCACCCCGATGAACAGGCTAGTGCGGCCGCCGTACAGCAGGCGGGCCATGACGTCGCGGCCTTGGTTGTCGGCGCCGAGGAAGTAGTGGGCGGGGTCCCAGGTCGGGCCGATGGGCGTGACGCCGAGGCCGAGGCCGGTGCTGCTCGGGGTGAGCACCGGCACGGTCTTCCCGTCGATGACCGTGGTGCCGGAGACATGGGACTGGAACGGGTCGGTGTGGGCGATGTGGTCCGCGTACAGCGGTGCGCACAGAGTCGCCAGCACGACGAGCAGCAGGACCGCGGCGGCGGCCAGCGCCGACCTGTTGCGGAGCAGGTCGGCGGCGGCCGTCCGCCAGGGGCCCGGCGAGCGTCGGGCCCCGGTCGACGGGGCAGGGTTCACCGCAGGAGCGGCTGCGGGGGTCATTTCACCCACAGTTGCCCGAGCAGCATGTAGAACTGCTTGCTGAACCGGTAGTTGCCCACCCGGGGCGAGGTGAAGTCGATCAGCTTCGGGTTGATCAGCGGGACCACCGGCGACTCGCCCATGATCTCCTGGTCGATGGCGCCCCACTGCTTGTTCGCGCTCGCCTGGTCGGTCTGCGCGGTCTTGATCGCCGTCTGCATCCTGGCGTCGACGCCCTTGTCGCAGAACCCGGAGATGTTGATGCTGGAGTCGCTGCCGGGGTGGTAACTGGCGCACGAGAGCAGGACGTTGAGGAAGTCGGAGGCCGCCGGATAGTCCTGGTACCAGGACGTGAGGGCCAGCTGCACCTTGTTCTTGGTGTTCTGGATGTAGGTGAACTGGATGTTCGCCGACAGCGGCTTGAGCGTCGCCTTGTAGCCGAGTTCGGTGAGCAGGCTCTGGAGGTACTGCCCGATCGACTTGTTGACGTCGTCGTCCTGGACGACGATCCCGACCTCCTGACCGGCCGTACCGGACTTCTTCACCAGCTCCTTGGCCTTGGCGAGGTCCGCGGCCTTCCAGGTGGTGCCGCCGCCCTTGGTGTAGTCGCACGTGTCGACGTGTCCGGGGAAGCCCGGCGGGAGGATCGTGCAGGCGGGGGAGGCGAGGTTCGTGCCGCCGTACAGCCGGACGACGGCGGACCGGTCGACGGCGTAGTTGATCGCCTGGCGGGCCAGTTTGTTGTTGAACGGCGCCATGTTGACGTTGAGCGTGGCGTACCAGAACGCGGTCAGCGGGTTCACGTGCGCCTGGGAGGCGTACTTGGTGCCGATCTCGTTGAGGCGGTCGGCGGGCGGCGGGTCGTACATCCAGTCCGCCTGGCCGTTCTCCACGGCGGTCACCTCAGACTCGACCGTCTGGCCGAAGGTGTAGTCGATGTTGTCCGGGTAGCCCTGCGGCTGCGCCTCGCGCGACCATTCCTTGAAGTGCGGGTTACGCACCAGCTTCAGCGCCCGGTTGGGGTCGTACGACGCCGCCATGTACGGGCCCGTCGTCGGGAGCGGCTTGGTGCCCGCGTCCTTCGTCGGCGAGTCCTTCGGGACGATGCTGGCGTGCGGGACGGCCAGCTTGTACTCGAACTCCGAGTCGGCGGCGGTCAGGTTGATGGTGACCGTGCCCGTTTTCGCGTCGCCGATCACGCCCTTGGGCAGGGTGCAGGAGGCCGGCGTCTTCAGACAGGCGTCGGCGCCGACGATGCCGTTGTAGAAGGTGCCCGCGGTGGGGCTGGAGACCTTGAAGATCCGTTCGAAGGACGCCACCACGTCGTCGGTGGTCAGGGCCTTGCCGTTGGAGAAGGTGACGCCCTTGCGGAGCGTGAAGGTGTAGGTCTTGCCGCCGTTGCTGACCTTCGGCATGGCGGTGGCCAGGTCCGGGACGACAGTGAAGGACTCCTGCCCGTTCACCTTCTTGAAGGCCAGCAGTCCGTCGTACATCGACTGGTACAGCTGCCAGTACTGGAGCGTGTAGTTGACCTGCGGGTCGAAGCTGCCCGCCGCCGCGTGGGCGACCAGCTTCAGGGTGCCGCCCTGGTGCCGCGACTGGAAGGCGGTGGAACCCGAGCCGGAGGCGGAGCTGCTCGGGTCGGAGGAGGAGCCGTCGTCGGAGGACGAACAGGCGGCGGCGGTCAGGGCGAGCGCGACGGTGGCGGCGGCGAACGCGCTCCGTCTGGCGCGGTGCGGAAGGGCGCTGCGAGGCATGGCGGGGAACTCTCCCGGTCTCGGTCGGGGATCAGTCGGTGGAGTCGAGGAACTCGCCGACGACCCGGAGGTAGAGCTCCTCCTCCTCGACGTGCGGCATGTGGCTCGAATGCTCGAACATGTGCCAGCGCACATCGGGGATGCGGTCGGCGAAGGGGCGGAGGGTCTCGGGAGTGGCCTCGTCGAACCGTCCCGACACCAGCAGGGTCGGCGCCTCGATCAGGTGCAGCCGGTCGATGACGGACCAGTCCTTGAGGGTGCCGACGACGTGGAACTCGTTCGGGCCGTTCATCGTGTGGTACACGGTCGGGTCGGCCTCGATGTTGTCCCAAGTCGCCTGGACCTCTCGCGGATTGGGGGTGAGGCGGCAGACATGGCGGTTGTTGAAGACCTGTTCGGCCGCCCGGTAGTCGGGGTGGTCCGTGGTCCCGGCCGCTTCGTGGGCGAGCAGGGTCCGCTGGACCTCCTCCGGCAGTTCGGCGCGGAGTTCGGCCGCCGCCTTGAGCCACAGCTCCATGGACGCTGGGGAGTTGGCGATGACCAGACCTCGCAGCCCGGGTGGGCGGCGCACCGCGTGCTCGGCGGCGAGCATGCCGCCCCAGGACTGGCCGAGGACGTGGTACGCGTCGGCGATGCCCAGCTCCCCGAGCAGGTTGTCGAGTTCGTCGAGGAAGAGCTGGACGGTCCAGAAATCGGCGCCCTTGGCGGGCAGATGGGTGGAGTGTCCGGTGCCGAGCTGGTCGTAGTGGATCACGGAGCGGCCCTGTCCGGAGATGCCCGCGATGCTGAGGGTGTAGTTGTGTCCGGCGCCGGGGCCGCCGTGCAGGACCACCAGGGGTGTCCTGCCCGGTTCGCCGGTGATCCGGTACCAGGTGGAATAGCCGTTGAAGTCGGCGGTTCCGGTGTGGTTCGGTTCGGGGATCGCCACGGGGAAGCCTCCCAGACCGGCCGGAATCAGCCGACCGCTGTCTGAAAAAGTCGGGGGGTGACGGATGAGTGAGATAGTGATGGGGAAAAAGGTCAGCCCACAAGACCTTTTGGTCGGGCCAGGGCAAGACGTAACGGCGGGTTTACGTGGGTCGCCTGCGTTTACAGAAGCGACGATTTTCGGGAGGACACCTGACATCCGCATCAGAGTCAGCAGAGTCACCTGACTCGCTCGGGCCTTCGGGAGACCGTGATGAGTACGCGCGCCTGATCGACCGCGTCCTCCTCGGCGACAGTCCCTCGTCCGCGCTTCGCCCGGTGCGGGTGACCTCGGCCGTCGACGAGGTCACCGACCGGCTCCTCACTGCGATCGCCGTGGGCGACTTCCTGCCCGGTGAACGGCTCCCGGCCGAGCGCGAGCTCACCGGGCTGCTGCACGTCAGCCGCCCCACCGTGCGCGAGGCCGTCGGGCGACTCCAGGCCCTCGGGATCATCGAGATCCGCCGGGGCCGCAACGGCGGGGCGTTCGTGCGGGACAGCTGGAGCGAGTCCTCCGGGGCCGCGGTCCGACGGACCCTGCTGCCCCGCTGGGAGGAGTTCGAGCAGCTCTTCGACCTGCGCGGGTTGGTGGAGGGCATGGTGGCCGCGACGGCCGCCCGGCGCCGGCGGCCCGAGGACCTGGCGCCGATGCGGGAGGCCCTGTCCGCGCATCTCTCCGCGAGCACGCCCCGCGAGGAGCAGGCCGCCGACAGCGCCTTCCACCGCGCCATCTGCGAGGCCACCCACAACCCCCAGATCACCCGGCTCAGTCGCGAACTGCTGACCCGGATCAGCCTCGGCTTCCCGATCGAGCCGTGGGGAAAGGGCGAGCGCAGCCACTTCCACCGGGCGGGCGAAGGGCACGCCGCCCTCTACGAGGCGATCGCGGCAGGAGAGCCGGAGCGGGCGGAGGAGATCGCCCGGGAGCACTTCATGATCAGCGCGGAGATGATCAGGGAGGTGCTGGCTCGGGTGAGCGGAGAACGGGCCGGGTGAGGGAAGGGCGTAGCGAGGCCGAGCCGAGCGGGCGGAAGGGACGGTCACGTCCCCGAAGACGAGGAGCACCGTCCCCTGTACTCGCCCTTGCCCGGGGACGACGCCGCACCATTGCTCTCTGACGTACCCGGACTCCCGCGGAACGTACGCGCGTGCCCGCTCGTCTGACAGCTGCCCACGGAGACCGCTCATGACGCCGCCGGCCAGCCGGGCGCGGACCTCGCTCACTCCTGAGCCCCCCGGGGTGCAGAACCTCTCTACGGAGCGCGCCCACCAACTCGGTCAAGACCAAGATCCGGACCATACACGGGCCAACACCCGGCCCCTAGCCTCGCGCTTTCATGAGCGTGCTCGTCCATGCCTTGATCAAATAAGCGGAGAGTGCTCCTGACCTGCAACGATGGGACTTGTCTAGGGTCC
>NZ_JBEYVI010000066.1:0-37603 GCF_040643955.1 Streptomyces sp. NPDC047061 | reverse complement strand
ACCACCCCCGACAAGCCCCAACGAACGTGCCCTCCGTCCTACCGCACACCACCCCCGAACAGGCACAATGGACCTGACACCCACTCAAGCCCCCCCGCCGGGCCGATCAGGGGCGCGGATGCGCGAGAGCAGTACGGGGCATGGAGGACGTAACGTTCTCCCCAACCGGTACGGCTCTGGTCACGTCCTGGCCCGGCCGTTCCTGTCTCTCGCACACCACGCCGCTAGTCCGGCTGGGCGGCGAACAGTTCCAGGTGTGCGCAGGCGGGGCAACGGTAGGCATCGATCTGCCAGTGCGGCCGGCCCATCCTCCTGGCATTGCCGAGCGGGCCTCGCTGAAGGGGGCCCGCGATCCACCGCGCGAACCCGCGAGCGCCTTGTCCGGAGTCCTCGACGAAGCCCGGCTCCAGCCCCACCGCACCGCATTGGGTGCACCGTATGTTGTTCATCATGGGAGTGTAGTGAGCAGTCGCGGGTGTTGATCATGGGGAGCAGTTCCCGTCGGCCTCATCCCGCGTGACGCGCGACAAGCGGGTCGTGGCCTTTCGTCCACGGCTCCGTTGGCCGTCTCGTCGCAGGCCTGTTGGCTCGGTTCCGGTTCACGGCGTGGACGGCGACCGGTTCTTCGGGATCCGCCTTCGGGATCCGCTTCACACGCCTTTAACGCCAGGGACACGACAGGGAATCGGGAGCCACTGAGCATGTTTTTGGATCCAATCCAGCGCAGATTTAATCCATTCTCAGGATCGGTGCCCAAGGAGGCCCCATGCCGGACCAAACATCTGGATCGCCCTCGACCGCCGCCACCCTGTCGTCGGTGTCGGCGATCGCGTCGCGGGACGTCTCGCGCCGGACGATGCTCCGGGGGGCCGGACTGCTCGGCGTGGGTGTGGGGTTCGGGCTGCCCGCCCTGCTCACCGCGTGCGGTGCGGCCGCCCAGGACGGGGGCGGCAGCGGCAAGGGCGGCACACTCACGCTGGCCATCGACGCCACCAGCGCCGTCAACGACCCTGCCTTCTACACCTCCCTGGGCGACTGGATGGCCGTCGACTGCATCTGCCGCGGTCTGACGTTCATCTCCTTCGAGACCAACGAGCCCACACCGGACCTCGCCGAGAAGTGGACCGTGTCCGATGACAAGCTCACCTACACCTTCACCCTGCGCAAGGGGGTGAAGTTCCACGACGGGACCACCCTCAGCTCCGCCGACGTACTCGCCAGCCTCGGCCGCCAGTTCGACCCGGACGACAAGACGCTGCCCAAGGGCGCGACCCGGCCGCTGTCGAGCATGGGCGCCAACGTCGCCTCGCTCACCGCGCCCGACGACATGACCGTGAAGATGGTCCTCAAGAAGCCCGACCGGACCGTGCTCGGCAAGCTCTCCGACATCGGCGGCCGGATCATCTCCAAGGCCGCACTGGACAAGTACGGCGCCGACATCGGCAAGCACCTCGTGGGCACCGGGCCGTTCGCCTTCTCCACCGCCACCTCCGGGCAGTCCATCACGCTCAAGGCCTTCGACGGCTTCCGGCTCGGCAAGCCCCCCATAGACCGGCTGGTGCTGCGCCAGGTCCAGGATCCCTCCACCATCGTCAGCTCGCTGCTCAGCGGCGACGTGTCGGCGACCCAGTTCGCCCCGTACTCCGCCGTCTCGCAGCTGCGCAAGGACAGCGCGGTGAAGGTGTACGACACCCCGCACAACGCCGACGCCATCATGATGATCGACGCCCGCCGGGTCCCCGAGCTCAAGGTGCGCAAGGCCATCAACCTGGCCATCAACCGCAAGGCCATCCTCGCGCAGGCGTTCTACGGCGTCGGCGCCGAACCCCGGGGCTACGCCATCCCGCCGGCCCAGAGCGGTTACGACACCGCGCTCGCCGACCTCAGCACCCAGGACACCGCGCAGGCCAAGCGGCTGGTCGAGGAGGCCGGGGCGAAGGGGCGAACCATCCGGCTGATGGCCGCCAGCGACTCCTGGCACCCCAAGGCGGCCCAGATCATCGCTCAGAACCTCACCGACGTCGGCTTCAAGGTGGCCACCACCTCGGTGGACCCGGCGACCTACTTCAGCCGGCTTCTGGACGGCGAGGACGACTACCACGACCTGATGATCTGGGAGCGCAACACCTACGTGCCGGACCCCGACGACATGGTCGGCGCGATGGCGAGCCCCACCAGCATCTACGGCTCCAAGCTCTCCGGGATGGACACCCTGAAGGGTGCCGCCTCCCTGGCCGACGACCTCTACACGGCCAAGAACCTCACCGACACGAAGAAGCGCACCGCCGCCTACACGAAGATCCAGCGCCGGTGGGCCGAGGAGTACATGGTCCTGTCGATGCTCGCCTGCTTCAGCAACCTGGTCGTCAGCGGTGCGGACGTCAAGGGCATGAACACCGACGCGCTGGCCAACCACCGCTGTTACATGGAGAAGGCCAGTGTCTGAGGCCGGCGCCGCGGTCGACGCCGTGGTGGTGGAGGCGGTCACCGGTGCGGCGGCCGTCCCGGTCCGGTCCGGGGCGGTACGGCGGCTGCTGGGCGCGCTGCGCCGGCGCCGGGTGGCCCGCTCCTGGCCCGCGCTGCTCGCCTGGCTGCTGCTGGCCGCCATGGTGCTGGTCGCCCTGCTCGGACCGCTGCTCGTGACGGCCGACCCGCTGCGCCAGACCTCCTCGGCGCTGCTGGCGCCCGGGGCGCCGGGGCATCCGCTGGGCACCGACGACCTGGGCCGGGACGAGTTGGCCCGGCTGGTGCACGGGGCCCGCCCGCTGCTGCTGGTGTCCTTCGCGGCGACCGCGCTCGCGGCCGGGGCCGGCACGGTGGTCGGGCTGGTCGCCGGTTACGCGGGCGGTGCGGTCGAGCAGGCGCTGATGCGACTGGTGGACCTGACGCTGGCCTTCCCGTCGATCCTGCTGGTGATCCTGTTGGTGGCGGCGGCCGGACCGGGCACGGTCAGTCTGACCCTCGGCATCGGTGTCTCACTGGCGCCGGGGCTGGCCCGGCTGGCCCGCACCCTGACCGCGCGCGAGGCGGCCAAGGACTACGTGGTGGCCTGCCGGCTGGGGGGCACGGGTGCGCCCCGCATCCTGCTGCGCGAGGTGCTTCCCAACATCGGCGGTCCGCTGCTCGCCCAGGTCGTCATGACGCTGTCGGTGGCGGCGGGGTTCGCGGCCGGGCTCTCCTACCTCGGTCTCGGCATCCAGCCGCCGACGCCGGACTGGGGCTACATGGTGCAGGCCGGGCAGGAGTTCGTGTACACCGCGCCCCGGCTGGTGGTGCTGCCCGCGGCCCTCACCCTGCTGTTCGTCGTGGCGTGCAACTTCGCCGGTGACGACCTGCGGGACGCCCTCGACCCGCGGGGGACGGCATGAGCGCGGGCACCGGGGTGCTGACCCGGGTGCGCCTGCCCCGGCCGACGGGAGCGGCCTGGGTGCTCCTGCGCAGGCTGGCCGTGATCCCGGTCGTGCTGTTCGCGCTGGCCTCCCTGGTGTTCGTGGCGATACGGCTGCTGCCGGGCTCCCCGGCCACCTCGCTGGCGGCGGGCGGCGGCACCACCTCCGCCGGGCAGTTCGACGCCAACGAGGAACGGGTCACCAAGGCCCTCGGCCTGGACCAGCCGCTGCTCACCCAGTACGGCCACTTCCTCGACGACCTGGTCCATCTGCGGCTCGGTACCTCGTTCTACGGCTCCAACAGCGTCCTCGGCCTGCTCGGCGACGCGTTGCCCGCGACCGTGGAACTCACCCTCGCCGCCATGACGGTCGCGGTGCTGCTCGGCGTCGTCACCGGAGTCGTCGCGGCGCTGCGCCGAGGCAGCTGGATCGACACCTCGACCCGGGCCGTGGCGACGGTCAGCTTCTCGCTGCCCTGGTTCGCGCTGGGCGTGCTCGCCATCGTGGTGTTCGGCGTGTGGCTGCGCTGGCTGCCGGTCCTCGGCCGGCTGCCCAGCACCCTCGACTACCAACCCACCACCGGCTTCGTCCTGCTCGACGCGATCCTCCAGGACCGGCCCGAACTGGTGGGGCCGTGGTTCCAGCACCTGGTCCTGCCCGCGGTGACGCTCGCGCTGTCGATGGCAGGGTTCATCACCCGGATCGTGCACGCCTCCGTCCTGGAGGTGCTCGGCGACGACTTCGTGCGCACCGCCCGGATGAAGGGCCTCGGCGAGGGCGCGGTGGTGCGCCGGCACGTGCTGCGCAACGCCTGGCTGCCCATCGTCACCGTCCTGGGGCTCCAGTTCGGGTCCCTGCTGGGCGGTTCGGTGGTCACCGAGACCGTCTTCTCCTACCCGGGCGTCGGACGGTTGCTCGTGCAGGGCGTGCTGCAGCGCGACTACCCGGTCGTGCAGGGCGCGGCCCTCGCGATCGCCCTGCTGTTCACCCTCGTCAACCACGCGGTCGACCTGCTCTACACAGTCCTCGACCCGCGTCTACGCAAAGGATGATCCCGATGGACATCGTGCTGGTCCACGGTGCCGGCGGACGGCCCACCACCTGGTCGGCGGTCCAGCCGCTGCTCGCCGCCCACGGCCACCGGCTGGTCACGGTCACCAACCCGATGACCTCGCTCGCCGACGACATCGCCGAGACCACGGCCGCGCTCGCGGGCGCCGAAGGCCCGGTGCTGCTGGCCGGGCACTCCTACGGCGGCGCGGTGATCACGAACGTGGGACGCGACCCGCGGGTCGCGGGGCTGGTCTACATCGCCGCGTTCGGGCCGGACGAGGGCGAGACCGTCAACGGGATCGTCGAGCGCTACGAACCCGCGGAGATCTCCAAGTACATGCGGCGCGGCCCGAACGGCGAGTGGAAGTCGGAGCCGAGCGCGGAGTTCTGGGCGGAGATCGGCCCGGATCTGTCGGCCGAGCAGCGGGCGGTCGTCGAGGCGGAGGGGCGGAAGGCCGAGAACCTGATCTTCACCCAGGCGACCGGGGTTCCGGCCTGGCGGTCGCTGCCCAGCTGGTACCTGGTCGCCGACGACGACCGCACCCTGCGCCCCGAGATCCAGAACTTCATGGCCGAGCGGATGAAGGCGACCGTCGAGCATGTGCCGGGCAGCCACTACACCACCCTGGTGTGGCCCGAGCGGGTCGCCGAGCTGATCCACCGGGCGGCACTGGCCGTGGGCGGTGCCGTATGAACGCTCCGGAGGGCGTGCACGACGCGACCGGGTCGGAAGGCGTGCACGACGTGGCCCTGCCGGAGGCGGTGCTCGAAGTCCGTGGGCTGCGGGTGGGGTTCGACGTGCCGGCGGGTCGGCTGCCCGCCGTGGACGGCGTGGACCTGACGCTGCGCAGGGGCGAGATCCTCGCGCTGGTCGGCGAGTCCGGGTCGGGCAAGTCGGCGCTGTCGATGAGTCTGGTCGGCCTCAACCGCGGTCCGCGCACCCACATCGACGGCTCCGTGTCCTTCCGGGGCCGGGAGCTGGTGGGGGCGTCCGAGCGGGAGCTGCGCCGGGTGCGCGGCAAGGACGTGGCGGTGGTCTTCCAGGACGCGCTGGCCGCGCTCAACCCGCTGCACCGGGCGGGCGCGCAGGTCGCGGAGACGATCCGCGCCCATGGTGACGTCCCGCGCGCCACCGCCGCGAGCCGCGCCGTCGAACTGCTCGGCGAGGTCGGCATCGCGGGACCGGCGCGGGCCGCCCGCGCCTATCCGCACCAGCTCTCCGGGGGCATGCGCCAGCGCGTGATGATCGCGATGGGGCTGGCCAACGACCCGGCGGTGCTGATCGCGGACGAGCCGACCACCGCGCTGGACGTGACCATCCAGGCCCAGGTGCTGGCGCTGCTGAAGCGGGTGCAGCGCGAGCACGGCACGTCCGTGCTGCTGATCACGCACGACCTGGGGGTGGTCGCGGAGGTCGCGGACCGGGTGGCGGTGATGTACGCGGGCCGGATCGTGGAGCAGGGCACCCGTGACGAGGTGCTGTTCGACCCGCAGCACCCGTACACGATGGGCCTGCTCGGTTCGGTGCCCCCACTGCGCGGGCCGGTTCCCGAGCGGCTGCCGGCCATCCCCGGATCGCCGCCCGCCGGTGTCGGACGGCCGCCCGGCTGCGGCTTCCGGCCGCGCTGCGCGTTCGCCCACGACGGCTGCGACAGCCGCCCGGAGCTGCGGCGGCGCCACGGCGGCCCGGCCCATCTGGACGCCTGTGTGCTCACCGCGGCGGCCCGGGTGCGGGCTCGGGCGGCCCAGGCGACGGGAGCCGCCGTATGAGCGAGGTCCTGATGAGCGCCCGCGGACTGCGGGTCGAGTACGCCGGCCGGGCCGGCGGCCGGGTGCGGGCGCTGCGCGACGTCGACCTGGACATCGCCGAGGGCGAGACGCTGGGCCTGGTCGGTGAGTCGGGGTGCGGCAAGTCCACGCTCGGGCGGGCCCTGCTGCGGGTGGTGGAACCGTCGGCGGGCCGCATCGACTTCCTCGGCGCCGATCTGACCCGGCTGCGCGGCCGGGCTCTGAAGCGGACCCGGGCCGAGCTCCAGATGGTGTTCCAGGACCCCTTCGGCTCGCTGAACCCGCGTCGTACCGTCGCCGAGATCGTCGCCGAGCCGCTGCTGCGCTCCCGGGGCGCGAGCCGCGTCGAGGCGGACCGTGCCGTCGCCGAGCTCCTCGAACTCGTCGGGCTGGGGGCCGAGGCCGGTGGGCGCAAGCCGCACGAGTTCTCCGGCGGGCAGCGCCAGCGCATCGGCATCGCCCGGGCCCTGGCGTCCTCGCCGCGGTTCGTGGTGGCCGACGAGGCGGTCTCCGCGCTGGACGTGTCCATCCAGGCCCAGGTGCTGAACCTGCTGTCGGAACTGGTGCGCGACCGGGGGCTGACGATGCTGTTCATCTCCCACGACCTCGGTGTGGTGCGGCACATCGCCGACCGGGTCGCCGTGATGTACCTGGGCGAGATCATCGAGACCGCCTCCAGGGACGACTTCTTCTCCGGCCCGGCCCATCCGTACAGCGCCGCGCTGCTGGCCAGCGTGCCGGAGCTGCGGCCCGGCCCACCGGCCGAACGGCAGCCCCTGGAGGGCGAACTGCCGGACCCCGCGGACCCTCCGGAGGGCTGTCTCTTCCGGACCCGCTGTCCGTTCGCCACCGACCTCTGCCGCACCCGGCACCCGGAACTGCGCGAGATCGCACCCGGCCGCCGCGTCCGCTGCCACCTGCCCCTCGGCCCCGTGCCCGTGCCCGTGAGTGAGGACCAGCTTTGATCATCGACGCCTACAACACCACCCAGGACGTGCGCGGCCGTTCCGACTACCTGACGGGCGCCCGCAAGGGCGAGGCGCCGCCGCCCTACAAGCCCTTCGAGCCGCGCCGCATCCTCGACCGGATGGACGCCGCCGGGGTGGACATGGCGATGGTGTGCTCGCTCGCGCAGCGCATCGAGAACGACTTCATCGCCTCGCTGGTGGCCGCCCACCCGGACCGGTTCTTCGGCTTCGGCCAGGTACTGCCGCAGGCGGACGACGCGATCGAGGAGATCGACCGGATCGCCGACGCCGGTCTGGTGGGCCTGAAGCTGCATCCGAGCCTGCACGGCTACCACGTCGCCGACCACGGGCTCCTCGACCCGGTCTTCGAGGCGTGCGCCAGGCGCGGGCTGATGGTGCTGATCAACGCCTTGGACGACGCCTTCTGTGCGCCGCTCGCCATCGAGGAGACCGCCCGGGACCACCCCGAGGTGCCGACGATCATCGCGCACATGGGCGCGGTGTGGAACGTGCCGGAGGCGATCATCGTGGCCGAACGGCAGCCGCACGTCTACCTGGAGACGTCCGCGACGCTGATGAGCGACGTGAAGCGGGCCTACGCCCGGCTCGGCCCCCGGCAGATCCTGATGGGCAGCGAGTGGCCCGGCTCGGACTTCGACCTGGAGCGCATGAAGATCGCCAAGGCGGTCGAGGACGAGAAGGACCGGGCGCTGGTCGAGGGCGGCAACATGGCCCGCCTGCTGGGGCTCGGCGCATGACCGCCGCGCCCGTGGCGGTCCCGCCGGAGATGACCGAGCAGGACGCCGAACTCCTCTCCGTGGCCCAGGCGTTGCTGGAGCGGGTGTGGCAGCGGGACCGGCACGAGGTGGCCACCGCCCTGCGGACCGCGGACGGCCGGATCCACACCGGCGTCCATGTCGAGGGCTCCTGCCGGCGCAGTTCGATCTGCGCCGAGGGCGTCGCCCTGGGCACCGCGCGCGGCGCACTCGCGCCCGGTACGCCGCTGGCGGTGACCTCGGTGGTGTCGGTGCAGATCAAGCCCGCCGGGCAGTTCCGGATCATCGCGCCGTGCGGGGTGTGCCGTGAACTCATCAGTGACTACTGCCCGGACGCCGTCGTGTGGCTCACCACGGTCGACGGCGACCGTCCCGTCCCGGCACGCGCGCTGGACCTGCTGCCGGAGAAGAGCCGGCGCCGCTGGTGACCGGCGAACGAGACCCCCGTACCCCCGAGGACAGGAGAGACATGCCGTCCGTCATCACAGGTCCAGGCGGCCTGAGCGTGCCCACCGGGCTCGACGTGCCAGCACTCGCCGCGCAACTCGGCGGCAGCGGAACGTCGTTGCCGTGGGAGGAGCTGACCTGGCCGGAGGCCGGGACCACGGTCGCCGGCGGTGACGCCGTGATCATCCCGGTGGGCGCCACCGAACAGCACGGCCCCCATCTGCCGTTGGCCGTGGACACCCGGATCTGCGAGGCGGTCGCCCTGGGCGTGTCCGCGCTGACCGGCGTACCGGTGCTGCCTCCGCTGGCCTTCGGCGTGTCCGCCTCGCACGGCGGCTTCGCCGGGACGGTGGCGCTGCGCCCCGAGACACTGATCGCCGTCGTCGAGGACGTCATCGACTCCCTGTACGCCAGCGGTGTAAGGCAGTTCGTCCTGCTCAACGGTCACATCTGGAACAACGGCGCGCTCGACGTGTCCGCCGAGAAGCTGAGAGTGCGTCACCGGGACGCCCGGGTGCGGGCGTTGGGGTACGTGACGATGTACCCGGGTCCCGAGGTCGACGGCCATGTCACGTACGGGCGTGCGCTGATGCACGCCAACTACTTCGAGACCTCGGTGATGCTGCACCTGGCGCCCGACCTGGTACGGATGGAGCGGGCCACCTCGCACGTCGACGTCGACTCCTTCTGGGACTACCGCATGGACCAGGTCAGCGAGACCGGGGTGTGGGGCAGGGACGTCACCGAGGCGAACGCGGACCACGGGCGGGCGGAGTTCGACCGCTGTGTGCTCACCACCGCCCGCGCCGTCTCGGCGGCCGTGCGCGAGCCCTGGCCCAGCGCGGCCCACCGGCCCGGCGATCCGGCGTGAGCGTTCCCGCCTGAACCGTCACGCCTGAGCCGTCCCGCCCGAGGAACCGCGCCGCCGTTCCGCGAACGACAAGGAGAACCCCCTTGGACCCCAGCATCACCCTGCCCAGGCTGCCCGCGTGCGAGCCCATGCTCATCGGCGGCACCTGGACCACGGGCGCCTCGGACCGGCGCATCCCGGTCCTCGACCCGGCCACCCGTGAGCCGTTGACCACGATCGCGCAGGCGGACGCCACCGACGTGGCATCGGCGGTGGCCGCCGCCTCGGCTGCGCACCGCGACGGCCGCTGGCGCGCGCTGCCGCCCCGGGACCGGCGGGACGTCCTGCTGCGGCTCGCGGACCTGGTGGAGCGGGACGCCGAGGCGCTGGCGGTCCTGGACACCCTGGACAACGGCAAGGCGATCGAGCGGGCCCGCGGTGACGTGGAGCTGGGACTCCAGGCGATCCGGCACTTCGCGGGCGCACCGGCCCGGCTGACCGGCACGGTGCATCCCGCGGGGCCCGGCCGGCATGTGTACAGCGTCCGGGAGCCGGTGGGCGTGGTGGCCGCCGTACTCCCCTGGAACTTCCCCTTCATGATCGCCGCCTGGAAGCTCGCCCCGGCGCTGGCCGCCGGCTGCACGGTGGTCGTCAAGCCCGCCGAGCAGACCCCGCTGACCGCGTTGCGGTTGGCCGCGCTGTGCCTCGAGGCCGGTGTGCCGGAGGGTGTCGTCAACGTGGTGACGGGCGACGGGCGCACCGGGGCGGAGCTGGTCTCGCATCCCGACGTGGCCAAGGTGTCGTTCACCGGGTCCACCGACGTCGGGCGGCTGATCATGGCCGCGGCGGCGCCGTCCGTGAAACGGCTCACGCTCGAACTGGGCGGCAAGTCCGCCAACATGGTGTTCGCCGACGCCGACCTGGACGCCGCCGTACCGGCCGCCGTACGGGCCGTGTTCGGGCACTCGGGACAGATGTGCACGGCGGGCAGCCGACTGCTGGTGCAGCGCACGGTGTTGGCGGAGTTCCTGGACCGGATGCTGCCGGCCGTGGAGGCGTTGCGGATCGGCCCCGGGCTCTCCGGCGGGATCAACATCGGCCCGCTCGTCTCCCAGGAGCAGTTCGACCGGGTCACGGGCTACCTGGACCTCGGACTCGCCGAGGGCGCGAAGGCGGCCACCGGCGGCGAACCCCTGCCGGGACCCGGCTGGTTCGTGCGGCCCACGGTGTTCACCGACGTCACGCCGGACATGCGGATCGCCCGGGAGGAGATCTTCGGACCGGTCGCCGCGGTGTTCCCCTTCGACACCGAGGAGGAGGCGATCGCGCTCGCCAACGACAGCGACTACGGGCTCGCGGCGGGCGTGTGGACCACCGACCTCGGCCGCGCGCACCGCGCGGCGGCGGCGCTCCAGGCGGGCACCGTGTGGGTGAACACCTACAACGAGTTCGATCCCGCCGTGGCGTTCGGCGGCAGCAAGCAGTCCGGTCTGGGCAGGGATCTCGGCGACGCGGCGGTCGACGGGTTCACCGAGCCCAAGAGCATCACGATGGCGCTGTGAGCGCCCCCGTGACGGCCGTGCCGCCGGCTCCCGCCGGATTCGACGTGGCCGCCGAGCGGGCCCGCACCCCGGGCTGTGCGACCGGACACCACTTCAACGCGGCCGGTGCCGCGCTCCTCGCCTCGGACACGGTCGAGGCGGTCATCGCCCAGTTGCGTGCCGAGAGTCTGCACGGCGGCTACGAGGCGGCCCGGCTCGCCGCCGACGACCTGGCGGCCGTCTACACCGGTACCGGCCGTCTGCTCGGTGTCGACGCCGACGAGATCGCGCTGGTCGAGAGCGCCACCGCCGGCTGGCAGCGCATCGTGTCGGCGCTGCGGCTGCGCCCCGGGGACCGGGTGCTCGCCGCCCGTTCCAGCTACGTGAGCAGCGCCCTGCACCTGCTGGCCGCCGAGCGCGACACGGGAGTCCGGGTGGAGGTGCTGCCCAACGGGCCGGACGGCGCCACCGATCTGGCGGCCCTGGAGCGGGCGCTGCGCACGGGTCCCGCCGCGCTGGTGACCGCGGCGCACGTGCCGACCTCGTCGGGCCTCGTCGAACCGGCCTCGGGGATCGGCGCGTTGAGCGCCGAGCACGGGGTGCCGTTCCTGCTCGACGCCACCCAGTCGCTGGGACAGCTGCCCGTCGACATGCCCGCCATCGGCTGCGATCTGCTGATAGGTACCGGCCGCAAGTTCCTGCGCGGTCCGCGCGGCACGGGTCTGCTGGCGGTGCGTCGTCCGCTCCTGGAACGGCTCACACCCGAGGCCCCGGATGTCCGCGGGGCCCGCTGGACGGCCGAGCGCAGCTGGGAACTCGCCCCCGACGCACGACGGTTCGAGCTGTGGGAGGCCGCCCACGCACTGCGGCTCGGCCTGGGCTCGGCACTGGCCGACCTGCACGCGCTCGGCCCCGCGACCGTCTTCGCCCGCCTCTCCGCCCTCGCCGCGCGCCTGCGCGAGCGGCTCGGCGCGGTCCCCGGGGTGCGGCTCACCGACCCGCCGGCGGCGGGCGGGGCGATCGTCACCTTCGTGGTGGAGGGGCTCGACGCGAGCGAGGTCCAACGGCGCCTGGCGCTGCGGCGGGTGTACCTGATCGCCGTACCGGCCGACCACGGCCGCTGGGACATGGACCCGCGGGGACTGGCCAAGGTGGTGCGGGCGTCGGTGCACGTGTACACCGACGACGACGACCTGGACGCCCTGGTGGAGGCGGTCGCGGAGATCGCGGCGGACGCGCGGGGAACGGACCGTACGACGTCGGCGGCGGGCATCGGTGCCGCGGGTGCCTCGACGGACGCCTCCCGGACTCCTGCCCGTCTCCCGCGCGCCCCGACCGTCCGTGCGCCCGGGGCCGGTCGCCGGGATGCCGTGGTGGTGGGGCTCGGCGTGCACGGCGGCGCGGCGCTGCGGCAGCTCGCCGAGCGGGGGCTGGACGTGCTCGGGTTGGAGCAGTTCGCGGCGGGGCACGACCGGGGCTCCTCGCACGGCGCCACCCGGATGATCCGCCGGGCCTATCCGCACCCCGACTGGGACGGCCTGGTCGACACCGCCTACCGCGCCTGGGACGAGCTGGAAGAGGCGGCCGGAACCCGGCTGTTGGACGTCACCGGCGGGCTCTACGCGGCCCCCGGGGAGCGGCCCGATCCGCTGCGCGGTCCGGGCTGCCGGACGGTGGACCGGACGGCCGCGGCCCGGATCTTCCCGGGGCTGCGGCTGCCCGAGGGGTTCACGGCGGTCCACGACCCGGCCGCCGGGATCATCGACGCCCCCGCGACCCTGCGCGCCCAGCTCGCCCTCGCGGAGCGGGCCGGGGCCACGATCGCCGACCGCACCCGGGTCACGAGTTGGGGTCCCGACGGCGAGGGGGTCGTCGTCCGGACGGCGGACGGGGAGGTGCGGGCGCGTCGGCTGGTGCTGTGCGCCGGGCCGTGGACGCCGTACCTGGTGCCGTCGCTGGCCTCGCACCTGACGGTCACCCGGATCGTGAACGCGTACTTCGCCGCGGATCCGGCGGGGCCGCTCGGGCCCGGCGGGCTGGGCAGCTTCTCGGTCGATCTGCCGGAGGGACTGCTCTACGGCTTTCCGGCCGCCGACGGCCGGGGGCTGAAGGCGGGCCTGGACGCCGGTCCCGCGTGGGATCCGGATGCGGCCGGACCCGCCGCGACCGCCGACGAACTCACCCTGCTGACAAGGGCGGTGGCCCGGGTGCTGCCCGGTGCGGGCCCGGTCACGGAGAGCCTGACGTGTCTGTACACCATGACACCGGACCGGCGGTTCCTGGTCGGCGAGGTGCCCGGGGTGCCGCAGGCGCTGCTGGCCTCGGCCTGTTCGGGGCACGGCTTCAAGTTCGGCCCGGCGATCGGGGCCGCCCTGGCCGACCTGGTGTGCGAACTCCCGCGCCCGGACCTGGACTTCCTCTCCCCCGCC
Organism: Streptomyces sp. NPDC047061; assembly: GCF_040643955.1. Lineage (NCBI taxonomy): Bacteria > Bacillati > Actinomycetota > Actinomycetes > Kitasatosporales > Streptomycetaceae > Streptomyces > Streptomyces sp. NPDC047061. The sequence continues at coordinate 24,362 of NZ_JBEYVI010000066.1, read as the reverse complement.
CGGCTGGTGGCCGGCGGTGCCCGGTGAGGGCCGCCACCGGGGCGGCCCGGACCCAGGACAGGGACGGGAGCGGGTCAGCCGTGGAACACGGTCTGGGAACGGCGCTCGTACCAGGCGGTCAGGTGTTCGCCGGCGCTGATGACGTGCTCGCGCATCGCCTCCTGGGCCCGGTCCTCGTCCCGGTCGGTCAACGCGGCCACGACGGCGTCGTGCTGACGGACGTTCAGCTGACGGTGGCGTTCGTCGCCGGTCAGGGCCAGCGAGGACACGTTGCGCGGGAAGCTCTCGTTGATCCGGTCGATCATCCGGCTCAGCCAGGGGTTGTCCGCCGCCTGACAGACGACGGTGTGGAAGCAGTCGTTGGCCCGAGTGGTGTCCGGGGCGCCCACGCCGGACGTACCGGTGCCCTCCGCCGCCGCACGCAGCACGTCGTTGTGGCGACGCAGCTCGGCGAGCTGGCTGTCGGTGATCCGGGCGGCCGCGCGCCGGGCGGCCAGGGCCTCCAGCTCGGCACGCACCTCGTAGGCCTGACGCACCTCCCAGGGCGCCGGCACCCGCACCACCGCACCGCGGTGCGGCTGCATCTCGATCAGCCCGCCGTTCTGCAGCTGGCGCAGCGCCTCGCGCACCGGAGTGCGGCTGACCCCGAACTCGGCGGCCAGAGCCGCCTGGCGCAGCGGTTTCCCGATCGGGAGCTCCCCGTCCATGATCCGCGCGCGGATACGGGCAGCGATGTCGTCGACGAGGGCGCCTTCGTCGGTCTGGGGCGTCATCGGAGTGGGTCTCACCCTTCTCGGGGGCTGACGGGAGCCGCGCGGTGGTGGAGCAGTCTGTCACGCCGCCGCCGTCCACTGTTCATCGACATTGGATCCATTTACAGACTATCCGCATCCAATAGGAGCGTGTCATGCATCTCGATGTGACCAAGGCCATCGATGTCTCGGTGCCGATCCACCCCGGCATGCTGCACTGGGGCCGGCGGCCCGAGGTGGAGGTCGTCGAGTCGCGTACGGCGGGCGACCCGTCCAACGTCAGCCGCTGGCGCATCGGGGCCCACACCGGGACGCACATCGACGCCCCGGCCCACTTCGTCGACGGCGGGAAGACCGTGGACCGGCTGGACCTGTCGGCCCTCAACGGTACAGCCCGGGTGCTGGACCTGACCCATGTCAAGGAGCAGATCACCGCGGCCGACCTCGACGCGGCGGGGCTCGGCACGGAGGAGCGGGTGCTGCTGCGCACCAGCAACTCGGCGGGTGTGCTGCGCAGCCCGTGGAAGGCCCGGCAGTGGGTCGGCCTGGCCCCGGACGGCGCCGAACGGCTGATCGAGGCGGGGGTGCGCACGGCGGGCATCGACTACCTCAGCATCGAGGCGGTCGCCTACACCACGCACTGGGAGACCCACCAACTGCTGTGCGGCGCGGACGTGTTGATCCTGGAAGTGGTCGACCTGCTGCACACCCCGGCCGGGGTCTACGACATGCTGTCGCTGCCGATACCCCTCCAGGGCGCCGAGGCGGCTCCCTCGCGCACTCTGCTGCTCCCCCGGGACGCCGCGTGACCCCGGCCGGCGCACTGCCCCCGGCCGGCGCACTGGCCCTGGCCGGCGCACTGGCCCTGGCCGCCCCGCACCCCGCGGCGCTCACCGCGGCCCGGCGGGCGGCCGGGCGCGGCGGCAACGCGATGGACGCGGCGCTGGCCGCCGCGGCCGCGCTGACCGTCGTGTACCCGCACCAGTGTTCTCTCGGCGGCGATCTGATCGCCCTGGTCCACGCCCCGGACGGCAGGGTGCGCGCGGTGCTGTCCGTCGGGGCGGCCGCGGCGGGCACCGATGTCAAGGCACTGCATGCGGCGGACTCCCGGATGCCGGCCCAGGGTCCGCAGACCGTCACCGTGCCGGGCGTGGTGGCGGGCTGGGCGGCGCTCGGCGAGGCGTACGGCACGCCAGGGGCGCTCGCCACCGCGCTGCGGGACGCGGCCGCGCTCGCCGCGGAGGGGGCTACGGTCTCGGCCGGACTGGCACGCGCGGTGCGGGACAACGAGGCGCGCGTCAAGGCCGACCCGGGCCTGTGCACGCTGCTGACCGGTCCGGACGGCCGCCCGGTGACGGAGGGCGACCCGCTGCCCCAGCCCCGGTTGGCGCAAGTCCTCGACGAACTCGCCGCCGATCCCTCGTCGTTCTACAGGGGCGCGATCGCCGAGACCCTCGCCGCCGGCCTGCACGACCTCGGCAGCCCGCTCACCGCGGCCGACCTGGCCGCGCACCAGGCCGAGTTCGCCGATCCGGTGGAAGTGGAGGTGGACGTGGAAGTGGAAGTGGAACTCGCGGGAGCCGGGGCGGTGGGTGTGCGCTGGTGGGCCGCGCCCCCGCCCAGTCAGGGTGCCGTGCTGCCCGCCCTGCTGTCCGCGGTGGCCGGTGCCGCGGGCCGCTCCGCGGTCGAGCGCACCCGGGTGCTGGCCGCCCGTTGCCAGGACGCCTCCGCTGCCCGGGACCGGCTGCTCGGTGACCCGCGCGGGCAGCGGCTCGACCTGGACGGGCTGCTCGACCCGGCGCCGCTGGCCGGCGCGCTCCCGCCCCGGCCGTCGTTCCGGCCGGCCGGTGACACGGTCGCGGTGACGGCCGTGGACACCTCCGGGCTGGCGGTCTCGCTGATCCAGAGCGTCTACCAGACCTTCGGCTCGGGACTGTGCGACCCGGGCACCGGGATCGTGCTGCACAACCGGGGTTCGGCGTTCAGTCTGCTGCCCGGGCATCCTGGCGTGCTGCGCCCGGGCGCGCGCCCGCCGCACACGCTGTGTCCGGTGATCGGCCGCTCCCGCGCGCTGCTGCTGGCGGCCGGCTGCCAGGGCGGCCGGGCCCAGCCGCAGATCCTCGCCCAGACCCTGCCCGCGCTGGCCGACCCGGACGCCGACCCGGACGCCGTACTGGCGGCCCCGCGCTGGGTGATCGGCGCCCGGGACATCGGCTTCGAGGAGCAGACCCTGCTCGCCGAGCCCGGCTCGGTGGCGGAGTCGACGCCCGCCGTGTCACCCGGACTTCCCGTGGTGACCGCACCGGGTCCGAGTGATCTGGCCGGACACGTCCAGGTGGTCCGGCTCACCCACGACGGCCGCCTGGACGCCGCCTCCGATCCCCGCGCCGACGGCGGCACGGCCCACCTGGCAGCCGGCACCCCCGCCGCGCCTCGCACCGCCCGTACTACCCGCACCACCCGCACCACCGGCGACGCCCCGGAAGGAACCCCCGTATGAGCACCCTCGCACCCCGCCCCGAGTCGGCCGCCGCACCCCACCCGCTGGATCCGCTGTCCGCCGCCGAACTGGCCGTCGCCGTCAAGGTGTTGAAGGACGACGTCCGGGTCACCGAGGACGTCCGGTTCTGGGGCGTCACCCTGGACGAGCACCACGCGCGCACTGCCCGCCCCGGCGACGCCCGGCGGGCCCGCGCGGTGGTGATCTGCCCCTCCGCGCGCCTCGGGTACGAAGTCGACCTGGAACTCGGTGCGGAGCCGCGTGCGACGGCCTGGCGCGAGCTGGACGTGCGCAGTCCCGGCTGTTCCTCGGAGGAGGCCCGGCAGGCCGCCGCCGCATGCCGGGCGGACCCGCGGTTCCGGGAGGCGCTCGCGCTGCGCGGCATCCACGACGTGTCGCTGGTGATGGTCGACCCGGAGTCGATCGGCGGCTTCGAACCGCCCGAGCACCCTGGCCGTCGGCTGACCTGGGGCAGTGTGTGGCACCGCGAGTCGGAGGACGACAACGGCTACGCGCGGCCCGTGCAGGGAGTGGTGCCGATCATCGACATGGAGTCGATGGAGGTGCTGCACATCGAGGACCACGGGGTGGTGCCCCTGTCGGAGGAGTCCGGGGTGTTCGCCGCCGGGACCGTGCCCGCGCGGGCGGGCTTGCGGCCCCTGGAGGTGGTCCAGCCCGAGGGGCCGAGCTTCACCGTGACCGGGCAGCGGGTGGACTGGCAGGGCTGGTCGGTACGGGTCGGCTTCAGCCACCGTGAGGGTCTTGTCCTGCACGACCTGAGTTTCGACGCGGGCGGTCGGGGGCCGCGCGAGGTGATCCGCCGGGCCTCGGTCAACGAGATGTACGTGCCGTACTTCGACACCGCCTCCACCCAGTACCGCAAGAACTTCTTCGACTGGGGCGAGTACGGCGCCGGGCCGCTCACCAACTCCCTCGCCCTGGGCTGCGACTGCCTGGGCGTCATCCACTACTTCGACGCGGCGGTCCTCGGCGGCGACGGCGTGCCCCGGGTCATCCCCAACGCGGTCTGCATGCACGAGGAGGACGACGGGATCCTCTGGAAGCACCACGACGGGCGCACCGGCCACACGGAGGTGCGCCGCTCGCGCCGGCTGATCATCTCGGCGTTCGCGACGGTCGCCAACTACGACTACGGCTTCTACTGGTCCCTGTACCAGGACGGCTCGGTCATGCTGGAGATCAAGATGACCGGCATCCTGTCCGCGACCGGTGTCACGGCGGACGAGGAGACGCCGTACGCCCGGCGGGTGGCCCCGAACGTGGCGGTCACCAACCACCAGCACTTCTTCGCCGTACGACTGGACATGGCGGTGGACGGGACGGCCAACCGGCTGGTCGAGGTGACCGCCGAGCACGAGAGCGACCCGGCGCTCGACCCGTACGGCAACGCGGCGCGGACCGTGCTGCGGCCGGTGCTCAGCGAGGCGGAGGGCGGGCGGTCCACGGACCCCTCGCGGGCCCTGCACTGGCGGGTGGAGAGCACCGAGGCGCGCAACCGGATGGGTGAGCCGACCGCGTACCGGGTGCACGTGGAGAACACGGCGGTGCTGCCGGTGCGTCCGGACAGCGTGTGCGCGCGGCGCGCGCCGTTCGTGGCGAAGCAGCTGTGGGCGACGGAGTACGACCCGGCTCGGCGGTTCGTGGCGGGCGAGTACCCCAACCAGGCCGAGCCCGGCGCGGACGGGGTGCACCGCTGGCAGGAGGAGGACCGTTCGCTGGACGGCACGGAGCTGGTGCTGTGGGCGACGGTCGGCTCGCACCACTTCCCGCGTCCCGAGGAATGGCCGGTGATGCCGGTGGCCCGGGCCAGGCTGCGGCTGGAGCCGGACGGCTTCTTCGACCGCAACCCCGCGCTGGACGTCCCGGCACCGGTCTCCTGCCATCCGCCGGCCACCGCGGCGGCCCCGGGCGGCGGGCATTGCTGCTCCGGATGACCAGCGTAGAAGCCACATCCACGGCACAACACGGCCACACCGCACGCACGGCTCCGGTGCGCCGACCGCTCGCCGCGCTCGTGGTGCTGGTCGTGACGGGTTTGGCCCTGTTCACCGCCGGTGCCTCCTCGGTCAGCGGCGGGCACGCGAGGCACACGGGGCACACGGGGCACGCGGCGGCGGGCACCGGGTACGGCTCGGCGGATCCGACGGTCGCCGTCGGCCTCGCGGGTGCGGTGCTCGCGGTCACGTGGGCCATGTCGTGGCCCGCCCTCCGGGTCGTGCTGGTGCCCGGGGCGCGGCGGCTGACGGGGCGGTGTGTGCTCACCGCCGCGGCGGCCGCGGCCGTGCTCGCCGTCCCGTTGCTGCTGGTGCGGACGCCGGGCGGGACGGACGCGCATCTGTGGGCCATGGTCCGCTTCGAGTCGCTGGCGGTGCTGGGACCGGCCCTGCTGGCGCGCGCCGTCGCCGCGACCGGGCCGCCGTCCGCCGGGGAGCGCGGCGGGGCCCGGCTGGGGGCGGTGGTCTGGACGGTGTCGGCGTACGCCTGGCACCTGCCGCCGCTGCACGGGCTCGACGGGCCGGGGGCCGAACTCGCGCGGTCGTTCTCCTGGGTGACGGCGGGCGTGCTGCTCTGCCGTCACCCGGTGGCCCCGCGCGGCCCGTTCCTCACCGCGGACCTGGCCGTGCTGCCGCTGGCCGGGCTGATGGCGGCAGACGGGCGGGGCGCGGCGGGCCTGCTGATGGCGTCCGCCGACGCGGCCATGGTGGCGGTGTGCGTGCTCGATGCCCGTCGCCGGGAGGGCTGTTACGCCCACGTAAATATTGGATCCAATTATTGGCTCCCTGGATCCTTCCATCGCTACGGTCTCCGTGACCGGGACAGAAAGGCGTCAGATGCGCGAGGAAGAGAACGTACGGCTCACCAGGACGGGCCCGGGCACGCCCGCCGGGGCCTGGCTGCGCCGCTACTGGCAGCCCGTCGCCCTGAGCGAGGAACTCGACGGCGTACGGCCCCTGGTGGCCCCGAAGGTGCTGGGGCAGGACCTCGTCCTGTTCCGGGACGGGGACGGTGAGCTCGGTCTGGTCGACCGGGGCTGCCCGCACCGGGGGGCCGATCTGGCGCTGGGCCGGCTGGAGGACGGCGGGCTGCGCTGCTGCTTCCACGGCTGGCTCTTCGGCCGGGACGGCGCCTGTCTGGACACCCCGGCCGAACCGCCCGGTGGCAACCTCGCCGCCCGGGTCCGGCTGGGCAGCTACCCGGTGCGCGAGGTCAACGGCGTGGTCTGGGGCTACCTCGGCCCCGGCGAGCCGCCCGAACTGCCCGCGCTGGACTGTTTCGAGGCCCCCGCCGGGCACACCTTCGCCTGGAAGGGCCTGCTGGAATGCAACTGGCTCCAGGCCCTGGAGGTCGGCATCGACCCCGCGCACGCCTCGTACCTGCACCGCTTCTTCCAGGACGAGGACCCCTCGGAGAGCTACGGCAAGCAGTTCCGGGCCGCCTCCCGGGGCACCGACCTGCCGATGACGAAGATCCTGCGGGAGTACGGCCGCCCCGACATCGACGCCGTCCGCACTCCGTACGGCATCCGGATCACGGCGCTGCGCACGCTGGACGGCACCGACACCGAGGGCCGCCCGATGGACGGCAGCCGCACCCATGTCCGGGTCACCCACCAGGTGTTCCCGCACGGCTTCCACATCCCGCTGGACGCCGAGACCGCGATCACCCAGTGGCATGTGCCGATCGACGACACCTCCTGCTACTGGTACGCCCAGTTCACCAGCGTCGGCGGCCCCGTCGACCGGGCGGAGATGCGCCGGCAGCGGGTCGACGCGGTCACCCTGCCCGACTACCGCCCGCGCTACGGCCGTTCCAACGGGTACGGCTACGACCCCGCCGAGCAGCTGGCCACGACATACACCGGGCTCGGCACCGACATCAACGTGCACGACCAGTGGGCGGTGGAGGGGCAGGGCGCGATCCAGGACCGCACCCGCGAGCACCTGGGCCGCTCCGACAAGGCGATCGTGATGTACCGGCGCATGCTGGGCGAGGCGATATCCGCCGTCGAGCGGGGCGAGGACCCGCCGCTGGTGCTGCCCGCGGATCGCGCGGCCGAACTGCGCGGTCCGGTCACCCTCGACGGCATCGGCCCCACCGAGGGCTGGGCCGAGCACTGGGCCGCCGTGACCGCGAAACAGCGGGCCGAGAGCGGCTGGGCGCAGGCGGCCGGAACGGACGGCTGACCGCGGTGGACTTCGTCGAACGTCACGCGGGGTGGACGGCCGGGCAGGCGGCCGCCGCCGAGGAGATCCGCGACCGTGCCGAGCGCGGCGGGCTGAAGGTGGTGCGGTTGGTCTTCGCCGACCAGCACGGGCTGCTGCGCGGCAAGACCGTCACCGCCTCCGAGGTGCCCGCCGTGCTGCGCGAGGGCACCGGCATCGCCTCGTCCCTGCTGGCCAAGGACACCTCGGGCCGTACCGTGTTCCCGCTGTTCACCCGGGAGACCCCGCTCGGGCTGCCCGAACTGCGCGGCGCGGCCGACATGATGATGGTGCCCGACCCGCTCACCTTCCGGATGCTGCCGTGGTCGCCCGGCACCGGCTGGCTGCTGTGCGACCTGCGGTTCACCTCCGGCGCCCCGGTCCCGCTGTGCACGCGCGGGCTGCTGCGCTCGGTGCTGGCGCAGGCGGACGGACTCACCTACCGCACGGGCCTGGAGGTGGAGTTCCACCTGTTCCGGCTGGACGATCCCAGACTGGGCGCGGCCGACCTGGGCCAGCCGGGCGCGGCGCCCGAGGTCGGCATGCTCAACCACGGCTACCAGTACCTCAGCGAGCTGCGCTACGACGAACTCGACCCGATGCTCGACGTGTTGCGCGGCACGCTCGAAGAGCTGGGGCTGCCGCTGCGCACCCTGGAGGTCGAGTTCGGGCCGAGCCAGGTCGAATTGACCCTGCGGCCCGCCGACGGACTGGGCACGGCGGACGCGATGGTGCTGCTGCGCAGCGCCGTCAAGCAGGTCGCCGCGCGCCACGGCCACCACGCGACCTTCATGTGCCGGCCCCATCTGCCCGGAGTGTTCTCCAGCGGCTGGCACCTGCACCAGAGCATGGTCCGCGGCGACGTGGGCGTGTTCGCCCCCGAGCCCGATGCGCGGGCCGAGACCGATGCCAATGTCGGTCCTGGTCCTGGTCCCGGAGCCGGTCCTGGTCCCGGTGCCGGTCCGGTCGTCGGCGGGCCGGGGCTGTCGCCGTACGGCAACGCCTTCCTGGGCGGGCTGCTGCGCCACGCCCGGGCCACCAGCGCGCTGTCGACGCCGACCCTGAACGGGTTCAAGCGGTTCCGGTCGCTGTCGCTGGCGCCCGACCGCGCGGTGTGGGGGCGGGACAACCGGGGCGCCATGGTGCGGGTGCTGGGTGACGGTCCGTCGTCCGCCCGGCTGGAGAACCGCATCGGGGAACCGGCCGCCAACCCCTATCTCTATCTCGCCTCCCAGCTCGCGGCCGGTCTGGACGGAGTGGCACGCGGTCTGGACCCGGGCCCGGCGGCCGACGAGCCGTACGCGACCCGGGCGGAGCCGCTGCCCCGCTCGCTCGGCGAGGCGCTCGACGCGCTGGAGGCCGACCGGGAGCTGACCGAACGGCTGGGCAAGGACTTCGTGGCCTACTACACGAGCGTCAAGCGGGCCGAGATCGCCCGCTTCGACCAGGAGGTCACCGACTGGGAACAACGGGAGTACTTCCGTGTCTTCTGATCTGCGCGCACCGGACAACATGCGCCTTCTGGTCCGCCAGGTCCGCTGGATCGCCGAGGGCGTCGTCGAGCTGCGGCTGACCCGGCGGGACGGGCTGCCGCTGCCCCCGTGGGAGCCCGGCGCCCATGTGGAACTGACCCTGCCCTCGGGACTGCGCCGCTCCTACTCGCTGTGCGGGGATCCGCGGGAGCGTGCCGTCTGGACGATCGCCGTGCATCGCGCGCCGGACAGCCGGGGCGGCTCCCTGGAGCTGCACGGAACGGCACTGGTCGGCCGGGAGCTGACGGTCGACGGGCCGGTCAACCGGTTCCCGCTGCTGCCCGCCCCCGGGTACCTCCTGCTGGCCGGCGGCATCGGCGTCACCCCGCTGCTGCCGATGGCACGGGCGCTGGCCGCCGGTGATCTGCCGTGGCGGCTCGTCCTGGGTGCCCGGGACCGCTCCCGGCTCGTCTACGCCGAGGAGCTGACGGCGCTCGGCGGCGACCGGGTCCGGCTGGTCCTGCAGGACGAGGCGGGCCTGCCCGACCTCGCCGCGGAACTCGCCGCCGCCCCGCCCGGCCACGCCGTGTACGCGTGCGGTCCCGCGGCGATGCTGGACGCGGTGGCCGAGCTGTGCCGGACGGCCGTACCGCCGCGCCCGCTGTACGTCGAGCGGTTCGGCCCGGCCGCCGACGCACCGCAGGACACGGAACAGGGGCGGTTCGAGGTCGTGCTGCGGCGGTCGGCGCTGCGGCTCGCGGTGCCGGCGGACCGGTCGGTGCTGGAGGTCGTACGGGACCGGGTGCCGGACGTGCCCTACTCCTGCGAGGAGGGCTACTGCGGCAGCTGCGAGACGCCCGTCCTGGCGGGCACCCCCGACCACCGTGACTCGGTGCTCGGGCCCGAGGAGCGAGCAACCGCCACGACGATGATGATCTGTGTCAGCCGCGCCACCACGCCCCTCCTCGAACTCGACCTCTGAATCCCCCGGATTCCCCGAACTACCCGAGCTACCCGAACTACCCGAACTCCCCGACGACGGACGGAGCACCATGACCCGACGCGGTGTACGACGCGTCCTGCCCCTTCTGCTCGGCTGGGAGGACCTGCCCAGATCGGTGTCGGTGCACGGCGCGCCGTACGGGGAACGGGTGCGGGAGCCGGTGCCGGGGGTGCTGCTGGAGACCGAGGAGGGGTGGCTGCTGCTGGACACCGGATTCAACACGGCCCTGCTGCGCGACCCCGCGCTGCGCCGGCGCTACTACCCGTCCCCCTCCTACCAGCCGGAACTTCCCGGTCCCGGTGAGCCGCTGCCGGAGGCGGTGGCCGCCGTCGGGCTCTCGATGGCGGACATCACGGCCGTCGCCGTCAGTCATCTGCACGCCGACCATGCCGGCGGGCTGAAGCACTTCGCGGGCCGGGTGCCCGTGCACGTCCAGCGCGCCGAGCTGGAGTTCGGGCTGTCGGGACGGCCCGGGGTGGAGCGCGAGACGATCTTCCGGGTGGACTTCGACGACCCCCGCATCGACTGGCGGCTCGCCGACGGCGACCGGGAGATCGCACCGGGCGTCACGGCCGTCCTGACCGCCGGGCACACCCCCGGCCACCAGAGTTTCGTGGTGGACCTCGCCGACGGCGGCGGGTACGTGTTCGCCTGCGACGCGGCCGACCTGACCGAGAACATCGTCGAGGAACGCCCCGCCGGCACGTCGATCGGCGTCCCCCCGGAGGCGACCCTGGAACCCATCCGGCATCTCAAGCGGCTGGCGGAGGAGAAGGGGTACGAGCTGGTTCCGGGTCACGACCCGGTCATCTGGCCCGAGTTCATCCGCCGCCTCGCGCCATGACGCCGTGAGACAGAAGGAGCTCAGCACCTTGAACAGCGCAGGGAGGACGCAGGTGCCGCCCTCGCCGCGAAGTGATCGACATCACGGGTCCTTGACGCGGCCGTCCTCGCCCAGGGGGCTGAGGCGAGCCTCATCGAATGCACGAGCCGAGAGACATCGCCACACCAGCGCGGCACCTACGGCCTGAACGGGCGCGCATCGCCCTGGGATAGCCGAGTCGGGCGACGGGGATCCCATTCATTGAGCGGATGCCGCCCGCCCTTCTCGGTGACATCGGTTCCGGATCGCATGGCGCCAGGATGCCACCCGGGACCTGCCGCCATCACTCGTCTCCGGCTTGGTCCAGACGCAATGGCCTGGTACTCCAGCCGTAGATCGCGATCTTCATGTCCGCTTCGCGTCTGGCCGGTGGATGGGCCGGATGACGAACGCAGTGAACAGTCGAGCGAACCGGGGCAGGGGGATCGAGGCGCGGAGGCGGTCGGCAGGCGGGGTGCGTGCCGGGCTCGGGCGGTCGGCCGGGCCCGGAAGTGTTCAGTGGGTGAGCAACATGCCGCGTCGCAGGCCCAGTTCGGTCTCGGCCACGGTGCGCGGCATGTCCGCCGTGGGCGTCCTGCGTCGGTCTGCGCTGGTGTTGACGTAGGCGCTGGCGCCGTCGATCGCGACCAGGATGCGGGTGGCGGCGCCCCAGGGATCCGCGCAGGCGAAGACCCCGGCCGCCGTCCCGGCGGTGATGAGCTCCTCCAGGCGCCGGCACCACCGCAGTTCCTGCTCCACGACGTGCTCGCGCAGCACCGGACGGTAGCGCGACAGGTGCCGTGCGTTGAGCCAGAGCTTGCTGACGTCGTCGAAGTCGGTGCTCGACGTGAGGCCGAAGAACCTCCGGAAGGTCTGCAGAGGGCCGTCCGGCTCCTGCTGCAGCAGGTCGTCGAGTTCCGCCATCGCGGCGTGGGTGAACGCCTCGGCGACCAACTCGTCCGCGGCCGGAAAGTAGTGGCCCACGAGTCCGGGCTGGACGCCCAGCTCCTCGGCGACCCGGCGCAGCGTGACGCACTCCAGGCCCTCGGTGAGCCCGATCCGCGCCGCCGTGGCGACGATCTCGTTGCGACGTTCGGCGGGCGCCTTGCGGACGCGCCGGCCCGGAGCTCTTGACGTCATACCGCGAATGCTATTGAGTGGGCGACCAATAATCAATTGGTCAACCGACCAATAACCAGGATCGGCCGGAACCTGCCGCTCACAGCGGTGCGGCGCCGTAGCCGCCGGTGCGCGTCGAGCCTGCGGCGGTGCCGCACCGTGGCACCGCCGCAGGCCAGGGTGTCGCTGACCGGAGCGTCGGCCGGCACCGTCAGGAGACCCACGTGAACGACTCCCCACCGAGGGCGGTGACCTCATCGTGTACGGCTACCGGAAGGCGCCGGGACCAACCCTGTGGGCCTGGCCGGCAGGGCGATGGCCGTCGTCCTCCTCGGGGAGTCGCACGTCGCCGTGGTCCGCGCGGAGCTGTCGCCGTGGTCCGCGGTCACCGGAGGCGTCTGCCCGTGGCCAGGACGTCCGACCACGCCCCGGCCGGGCCCGTCAGGCCCTTCCTCCGGCCCAGGACCAGGCTCGCCGACCCGGCGCCGACGCCCCACGCCGAGGAAAGGAAGGCCTCGTGATGTCGTCGCAACTCTCCCGGGCCGTCGTTCCCGCCCCGGGGACGGGCCTGGACACACGTGAGGTCGCGGCATGGTCCGCCGGCCCGGACCCCGACCCACGGCTTCCCCTCTGTCCCTCACTCTCTGGAGACACCATGTACGCCGTCACCGACCCGACCACCGGCGAGGTCGTCGAGGCCTACCCGACCGCCACCGACGCCGAGGTCGCCGCGGCCGCCGACGCCGCCCATGCCGCCGGCGCCTGGGGCCGGACCAGCTCCGTGGCCGAACGGGCCGCGCTGCTGCGCCGACTGGGCGACCTGCACGCCGAGCGCAGCGCCGAACTCGCCGCGAGCATCGTGCGGGAGATGGGCAAGCCCCTCGCCGAGGCGGAGGGCGAGATCGGATTCTGCGTCGACATCTACCACTACTACGCCGACCACGCCGAGGAGTTCCTCGCGGACGAGCCCCTCGACGTCACCTCCGGTGCCGGTACCGCGGTGGTGCGGCGCGGTCCGGTGGGCGTCCTGCTCGGCATCATGCCGTGGAACTTCCCGGCCTACCAGGTCGCCCGGTTCGCCGCCCCCAACCTGGCCGTCGGCAACACCATCGTCCTCAAGCACGCGCCGCAGTGTCCCGGTACTGCGGCGCTGCTGGAGCGGCTGTTCGCCGAGGCGGGCTTCCCGGCGGGCGCGTACGTCAACGTGTACGCGACGAACGAGCAGATCGCCGACGTGATCGCCGACCCCCGGGTGCAGGGCGTCTCGCTCACCGGCTCGGAGCGGGCCGGGGCCGCCGTCGCCGAGATCGCCGGACGGCACCTGAAGAAGGTCGTCCTGGAACTCGGCGGTTCGGACCCGTTCGTGGTGCTGTCCACCGACGACCTGGACGCAGTGGTCGACTCCGCGGTGGCCGCCCGCCTCGACAACACCGGCCAAGCGTGCAACGCCGCCAAGAGGTTCGTGGTCGTGGCGGACCTGTACGACGCGTTCGTGGAGCGGTTCACGGCCAAGCTGCTCGACTCCGCCACCGGGGCGCCGCTCTCCTCGGCGGCCGCCGCCGAGACCTTGGCCCGGCAGGTGGGCGCGGCCGTGGCGGAGGGCGCCACCCTGCACGGCTCCGGCGAGCGGCAGGGGGCGTTCTTCCCGGCGGGCGTGCTCACCGGGCTGAGCACCGAGCACGCGGCGGCCCGCCAGGAGCTGTTCGGACCGGTCGCGATGGTCTTCCCGGCCACCGACGAGGACGACGCCGTACGGATCGCCAACGACACCCCCTACGGCCTCGGTTCCTACGTCTTCACCACCGACCCCGAGCAGGCCGCGCGGGTCGCCGACCGAATCGAGGCCGGCATGGTCTTCGTGAACGGTGTCGGCGCGGAGGGTGCCGAGCTGCCCTTCGGCGGGGTGAAGCGTTCCGGCTTCGGCCGGGAACTCGGCCGGCTCGGCATCGAGGAGTTCACCAACAAGAAGCTGATCCGCACGGTGGCCTGAGCCGCATCGGGGGCAGGCCCTTCTCGTGTTCCGGGCCGCCGGGCGGGTCTGCCCCCGGGCGGGCTCGGCGCTGTCATTCGCAGGCGACGCCGTCGCCGTCCCGGTCGAGATGCGAGTCGTATCCGGGGTCGCCCCGGTAGAGGGGGGTGACGCCGGCGGCGCGGGCGGCGGTGCAGTTGGCGTAGTAAGTACTGCCGCCGCCACCGCTGTCGTCGTCGGAGCTCACAGAGTCCCCACCGGCCGAGTCCGCGGTGACGGTCACCCTGACCTTGACCGTTTTCGTCTCGGTGACGGTGGGCGCCGGCTCGGGTGCGGCGGTCTCCGTCGCGGTTTCCGTCGCCGTGACCGTGGCGGTCGCGGTGGGCCGGGGCTTGTCGTCCGCGACGGCCTTCTTGTCGTCGTTGCCGCTCCCCCCGGCGGCGATGCCGACGATGAAGGCCACGGCGAGGGCGGGCAGTACGACCCTTTTACGGGCCCACTTGGGTATGGGTCTGGCGGGTTGTGGCATGTTGTACGGGTTGCTCATTTTCCCCCCTGGTTCCTGTGTGAACGTTGACGTTAGCCGCCAGGTGGGGTGGTGGAGTGGCTTTGCGGCAGCGGTCACCTGTTCGTGACGGATGCTCACCGCGCCCTGCGCCAGGACATCACGCCACCGTGCCACGCCGTCCGCGGCGCCGACGGCGACCTCACCGACATCCTCGGCCGGCTGCGCGAGGCGACCGCGAACGGCGAATTCGCCTACTCCGTGCCCATCGCAGCCGCCGCAGTCGACCGGCCCCGGCCCGACGAACCCGACATACGCCGACTGGACGACGAACACGTCGTCCTTGCCCACTGGTGAGCTCTGGTCACCGCCCGCCGAGAACTCCTTCGCAACGGCCCGACCCCGACTTGAACGCCCTGGAAGGCAGGACCGCCCGGACAGCGGGTCAAGGCTTCCAGGTGCGCAGGAGGACGGCGATCTGTTCGGCGGTACAGCGCGGACTGTTCAGCTCGCGGGCCAGCGCCGAGAGCTGTTCACGGGTGGGGTCGACCGGGATGTTCGACGCCGCGAGGCACATGACGGCCACCGCGCAGGCGACGGTGAGGTTGGAGCGCTCCAGCCACCGGCAGCGCCCCAGGGTGTGCACCAGGGCGGCGGCGCGCGCGTAGGGGCCGTCGTAGACGGGGCGGTCGAAGAACTCGCCGCGGTGCCGGGCGACGGCTGCGAGCGGAACGCCGTAGTCGTCCACGCTCGGATCGCGGTGACCGGCCCGTTCGGCGACTTCCAGGATCCAGGACTCGTCGACGTGCACGATCACGCCGCGGCTCCCGGGCGCACGTCGCCGGCCGACTCGTCGAACTGACGCTCCAGGTCATCGAGGAAGCCGCCGTGCTGGTCGATGAGGCGCTGCGCGGCCTCCATGCCGGCGGCTCGCGCACCGGTCGTGTCTTCCACGATCAGCCGCTCGACGTACTTGTTGAAATCGAGCCCGCGGGCCTTCGCGGCGTCCTTGCCATTGGCGAGAACGTCGGGTGACAGGCGGAGCTGGGTCTGCTTGCGGTCAGAGGCCATACCGCATGGTAGCAGGGTGGTATCAGACGGGCGGGGCGATTCGGGACCGGATCACGGAGCGACCGGGCAGCGCCCGGGCGCCGGGCACCCGTCGTGCTGGAGGTGCAGTCGGCGGAGGTCCTGCAGTGCGGCGATGGGAAGGGGTGCTGAACCCACTGCTGGAGAGGTATGGGGCCATACAGACCCGCCACACCGAGAAGCAGGTCGGCAAGAGCATCCGTGCAGTAGCTGACGATGTCCTTCCGCTCCGAGGATCGATCCTTGATGAGGCACGTTGCCCAGCCGCTGCCAGTCCAACCGCCGCAGCCCGTCGGCCAGGAGACCGACCGGTTCGCTTGGCAGGTGCGGCCGGCGCGCCCTCCCTCTTCATCGTGTTCGCCGCTGCAAGGCTGATGGGCATCGCGCGCGAGGGGGATGGCAAAGCCGGCACCGTCCCTGACAGTGGTGCCGCAGGAGACACGCGCTAGAGGCCGACCCCGGCTCGGGGGCGGACGGTCATCCGCAGGTTGCGCGGCCGTACGGTGAGCCGGGCGACCTGGCGGATGACCTGGCCCTCGGCGAGTTCCAGCCGTACCGAACGCAGCATCGTCGCGAGCGCCGTGACCATTTCGGTGAGGGAGAAACGGTCCCCCATGCACTTGTGCTTGCCGTCCCCGAAGGGCACGAACGCGCCCGGCGGAGGCTCCTGAGCGGGGTCGGTCCACCGGTCCGGGTCGAAGGTGTGCGGGTCGGGGAAGCGCTCGGGGTCGCGGTGCAGGGCGTGCTGGCAGTAGGCCAGCTCGGTGCCGGCGGGCAGCGTCCACTCGCCGAGCCGGGTCTCCTCGGTGGTACGGCGGGTGACCAGCCAGCCGGGGTGGTGCAGCCGCAGGGTCTCGGTGATCACCCGGTCCAGGTACGGCAGCCGCATCATGTCGTCGAAGACGACCGGCCGTTCGCCGAGGACCTCGTCCAGCTCGGCCAGGACCCGGGCCTCGATGTCGGGGGTGCGGGCGAGCTCGTACAGGGTCCAGGCCAGCAGGGACGCGGTCGTCTCGGTGCCCGCCACGGCCAGGAGGAAGATCTCGGAGCAGATCTGATGCCCGGTCAGCGGCTCGCCGGTCTCCTCGTCGATGGTGCGCAGCAGCATGGAGAGCATGTCCCCGGTGTCGTGCCCGGAGGCCTGCAATTCGTCGACGGCGGTGCTGATGGTGGCGCGCACCTCGGCCCGGGCCCGGTCGAAGCGGCGGTTGAAGGGCAGCGGCAGGCGCTCGGCCCAGTCGGGCAGCATGATGCGCAGACCGACGCCGCTCATCACCACCGACACGTTGCTGCGCAGCCGGCGGAAGACGGCGTCATCGAGGCTGCCGGCGAACACCGTCTTGGCCAGCATGTCGAGACTGAGCCCGACCATCGCCTCGTGTACGTCGAGGGGCCGCCCGCGCTCCCAGGCGGCGACGGTGGCCGTCACCTCGGCGCGCATGAGGTCGACGTACCGGCTGATCTCGGTGTGGGCGAACGCGGGTTGAAGCTGGCGGCGTCTGCGTACGTGGTCGCGGCCGGTGGCGGTGACGACGCTGTCGCCCAGCAGCTGGCCCAGCTTGTCGTAGAGCCGGCCCTTGTCGAGGCTGGGTGCCAGGCCCTTGAGCATCTGGTGGATCAGGGCCGGGTCCTGGACCACGATCGTGCGCGTCCCGGGTTGCAGGATGATCTCGACGAGTGGTTCCCGTGTCTCGCGCAGCGAGTCGATGAAGCCGAGGTTGTCGCGCATCTTCAGCGCGTGGCCGATGAGCGGAAACGATCCTGCGGCCCGGGGTATGGGGGGAGGCGCAGTGGACGTCACGGGTGATCCCTTCACGGCAGTCATGGGCGCCCTTATGACTGCCCTGAACCTTCCCCATCGCAATCCTGTCATGAACGTGCCCTGCGCCACGTGGGGCAAGATGGTTGGTCACCTGCGGCGCCGGGCATCAGTGCCGTCACTCCAGCGAACTGCTCAGGCTCCTCATTCCTCGTTCGCCCGCTCGACAGTGTTGCGCTTGGCGTACCGCTCCTTGTCGAATGTCGTGCGAGACCGGCCGGTGGCCGGGCGGGGCACCCGGATCCGTTCCATGACGGCCTCGAACCGGGTGCCGTCGGCCCGCTGACCAGGCGTCAGGACGAACGAGGGCCCTTCGGGTACTCGGCGTGACACCCACAGGCGTCAGTCAGAGGCTGATTGCGCAACGACCACCGTGGTCGACCATGCTCGCGACCACGGACGGGGTGAGCACCGTCCTACTCGCCTACACAGAAGACGCGTCGCATGCATAGGCGCTATCTCGTTCAGCCGGACGGCTCCTGACGAAGAGTGGTCGCGGGCGGGGGCGGGACGGAATGATGGCAGACCCGGCGGAGGGAGCCGACCGTCGCCGAGCCCTCCACCCCTCCCAAAGAGCACTCCTTGTTAAGACGCATGTGCATCTTCCTCGCCTCGTTCGTCCTCGCCGCCGCGTCCGCGCTGATCTCGGCGAGCGCCGCCGACGCGGCCCCCATGCGCAGCGCCGACTGGTCCGGGTACGCCGCCTCCGGCGCCCACGACCTGCTCCAGGCCACCTGGGTGCTACCGGCGGTCAGCTGCACCTCCGGCAACCAGTACTCCAGCGTCTGGGTCGGCCTGGACGGCTACACCAGCAGCACCATCGAGCAGATCGGCACCGAGGCCGACTGCTCGAACGGCACCCCGGTGTACTACGCCTGGTACCAGTTCTACCCGGATCAGCGGCACACCTTCAGCGAACCCGTCCAGCCCGGCGACGAGGTGACCGCCTTCTCGCACTACAACCCCCTCCTCAAGTCCTACGACATGGGGATCCTGGACTACACCGGGCGATGGTCGGAGCACCCGCGCGGCGTGGCCTCGGGCCCCCCGCCCAGTTCCGCCGAGGTCATCGTGGGGCTGCCCCCTGTGACAGCGGCTGCATCCAGCCGCTGGCGGACTTCGGCACCGTCTCCGTCCACGAAGCCCTGGTCAAGGGCTTCCCGCTCGCCGACGCCCACCCGTCGCAGATCGTCATGGTCACCGGCACGGG
This sequence comes from Streptomyces sp. NPDC047061, assembly GCF_040643955.1. NCBI lineage: Bacteria > Bacillati > Actinomycetota > Actinomycetes > Kitasatosporales > Streptomycetaceae > Streptomyces > Streptomyces sp. NPDC047061. The sequence goes on along the minus strand of NZ_JBEYVI010000066.1, from coordinate 5,839 downwards.
CCAGAACAAGGACACCGTCAGCGCGCTGAGCAACGGCACCGACTTCAGCGCCACCTGGGTCAGGGCCGGCTAGGCCAGAACCGGCGGACGTCACGAGACCCGCAGCGAGCCGAGCCGCCCGGTTCGGCAGGCCGCGTAGTCGTACAGAAACAGTGCCTCCGCGACCGACGGCCGCTCCTGTTCCCGGGCGATCGGTTCCGCTTTCCGCTCTTCGAGCGGCGGCTGAGGTCGGCGGTGTACTGCGCGCGGGGCCGCCTGTGGCAGCGGCCCAACCGGGGGTTGCTCCGACGGAGATGCCGAAGACCTCGCTGAGGACGGCGGGTGGCAACTGTGCTGCGAGGTCCATCCGTGCGCTGTCGCGTCCGTGCCGGGTGGGCAGGCCGTGGGACGCCAGGCGTGCGGGCAGCCGGCTGGTGCTGCGCGGCACGACCGCCGACAGCCACCGATCGAGTTGACCAGCTGCGCGCAAGGTCTGCCCTGCCAAACGGCGGAGGCTCCCGCCGCGCCTGCGCCACGATGGCCTCCTGCCACGATCGAAGGACAGGGGTTTTGATGTCGGCAAGGGGGGATCGGGTCGCGGCCTGGACGGCATCTGCCGCACCGGTGGGGGTCGGCTTCGGGATCTGGGTGGGCCTGGTGATCACCTCCCAATCCCGGCAAGCCCACTTGTGGCCGGTCTGGGCGGCGATTGCCCTCGCTCTGACCTGTGGGGCAGGGACTGTCTTCACCTTGGGTGTCCAGCAGTGGCGCGCGTTGCCTGAGGCAGAGCGCCGATCGCGACGCGAGACGGTGGTCATCGTGGGCATGGTGGCGCTGGGCACGGCGTTCTATGGCGTGGTCGCAGCTGCTGCCGATGACCGTCCGGGAGCCTGGCGCGGGCCTCTACTGGTGGGGACGGCCCTGGCCGGTGCAACGCCGATGGTGTGCGTTGCCTACGCGGTGTGGAGGGGGACGCAGACCGACCGAAGCGATGTAGCCGCGGGCGAGCTGATGGAATGGCTGTTGGCTCGCCGTCGGACCATGCGGGCGCTGGTGGGCGGCTTGGGAGCGCTCGTCGCGCTGTCCACGCTGGCACTGGGGGCCGTGGTGCGCATGGAGGCCGAGTTGGTGAAGGCACACGTTTTGACCTCGGCCGATGCGACGCCCTTTGAATACGTCCTGGTCTTCGGCGGCGTCGGGACGCTGCTCGTCGCCATTGTCTACACCCCGGCCGCTGTCGGGCTGCGCCGTCAGGCACTGCATCTCGCCGAGCGGCTGTTCACGTTGACCGGCACGGATGAGCCGGCGGCACTTCTTGAGCGCGCTGAACAGCGCGCGAGATTCGAGCACCTGCTGGGTGCCGAAGCGGGCCCTTTCGCTGATCTTCAAGCGGGCATCGTGGTCCTCACTCCCCTGGTTGCCAGCGCTGTCGCGGTCTGGCTGCCGCACTGACCCGCAAGGCCGCACGCTCACGAGCTGCGGCCGCCCGGCTCGATCGCGGGCGGCGGTATGTTGGAGACGTTCATGGGCGGCCGGAAAGATCCCCCTTCGCCCGTGCTTCCTCTTCTTCGAAATACGGTCAGGGCGTGTCACCCGAGTAGTAGAAGCGGCACACCACACCCAGGCCGGGCGCACGCGGTTCGCCGGGGCGCGGATCGTACAGGGCGCGGCCGCCGGGCCATCGCGACAGCTCGGTGGACAGGGCGACACCGTCGTTGACTTCCTCGGTGCGCCATCCGTGGATGTCCAGCAGCAGGCCGTCCAGCGGTCCACCGACCAGTTCGACGTAGGTCCGGTGTGGGAGCGGGCCGGGGTTGGGGTCGTCGTGGTCCGCGCCGTAAACACGGCCGTTCAGCAGCTGCTCGTCGCCGTTCATGCTGTCCAGACTCGCAGCGGCCACTGACAACGCGGGTTTGTCCACCGTCACCGTGGGTTTGCCCGCGCCGCCGGAGGACGGCTTGCTCGGGTCAGGTGTGCCGGCGTCCGAGCCAGTCACTGGCCTTCCGCGCAGCCTGCTCGGCTTCCCGTTCGTGGCGGAGGCACTCCTGCACCCTGGCCCTCGCGGTACAGGCAGTCGGCAGCGCTGCCGGGATCAGGGCACCAGGACGGTGCGTACGCCCGGGACCTCGGGTGCGGTCCAGGCGGCTTCGACGTCGGCGAGGGGCACGGGCCGGGCGGTGACGGTGAGACCGCCGCTCTCGACCTCGTCGACGAGGGACGGGAGTTCCTCCAGGTAGGTCCTGGTCGACACCGCGCCCTGGCCGTTGCCCTGCAGCCGTAGGTTCGCCGAGCGCAGCGCAACCGAGGGGAGTTCGATGGTGGGGCCGGCCATGGCGCCGATCTGGATCCAGTTCAGGGCACGGCTGCGGTCGGAGCGGGCCCGCAGCAGTGACATGATCGCCTCACTGGTGGGCTTGCCCCACAGGTAGTCGATGACCAGGTCGACTTCGGCGGCCTCCTCGGCCAGGGCCGCGGCGGTGGCGTCGGCGTCGTCGGTGAGTGCGACGGCGGCGTCCGCGCCGAGCCCGGACAGGGTGGCCAGCCTGGCCTGGTCGCGACCGGCGCCGACGACCCGGCCGGCGCCGAGGCGCTTGGCGACCTGGACGGCCATCTGGCCGGCGTTGCCGGTGGCGCCGAGGATCAGGACGGACTGTCCGGCCTCGATCGGGACGCGGCGGCGCAGGGCCACCCAGGAAGACATGGCCGGGTTCATGGCCGCGGCGATCTTCACCGCGTTGGCGCCGTCGGGCAGCGGGATGCTGTAGCGGCTGTCGATGACGGTCCGGGTGGCCATCGGGCCGACGAGTTCGTCGTCGGCGACGAAGTACACCAGCCTGCCGTCGGCGCGCCGGCCGACCCCGTCGACGCCGGGCACCATCGGCAGTTTCCCGGTGCTGGTGTAGTGGCTGCCCGAGGCGCCGGTACGTACGCGGGGGTGCAGGCCCACCGCGAGGACGTCGACGAGTTCCTGGCCGTTGTCGGCGAGGGGGGTGGGGAGGTCCAAGGGTTCGTAGCGGGGCGGGTTGTCGAACGAGCTGACGACGGCGGCGTGGATGTCCATGGCTGCTCTCCTCGAATTTGGTACGTGAGACGAAGGTTTTAGTACGCGACACCAATCAAATTAGTATGTGCCGCGAACCTTTGCAAGTAGAATCACGGCATGACGCCATCCCACGACGTGCCGCCTCCGCCCGCGCCGTCACCCGCGGACGAGGACCTCGGCCTGGTCGACGCCCTCGCCCAACTGTCGTTCCTGGTACAGGACGCCCTGTCCGAGCTCGCGGGGCAGCACGACCTGTCGATCACCCAGACCCGGCTGCTCGGCATCCTGCGGGACCGGGAGCCGACGATGAACCAGCTCGGCCGGCACCTCGGCCTCGACAAGTCGTCGGTCACCGGTCTCGTCGACCGGGCACAGCGCCGCGGCCTGGTCACCCGCACCGTCAGCGCCCTCGACCGCCGCTCGTACCAGGTGTCGATCACCGACGCCGGACGGCAGCTCGTCGAGCAGGTCGCCACGAGGTTCGCCGAACGGATCGAGCAGTGCGCCGCGCCGCTGCCCGAGACCGACCGCGCCCTGCTGTCGCGGCTGGCGACCCGGATCGTGAGCGCCGACGCCCAGGCCCGCGGCATCAACCTGCGCACCACGCCCCGCTGACCGGGGCCCGCCGGACGGTGCCACCAGGACCTCGGCGACTGACGCATCTACGCCGTCATGAACCGACTACTCCTTCCGCACAGCGACCCGCTCGCCCTCGGCACCTGCGCCGCCGGCATGGAACTGTCGAGGCCCACCGCACGCCAGCCAGCCCGCAAGATCGCCGATCTTCCCGACCTGCCACCTGAGCCGGACGGCCTGGCGCCGTCGCCACCAAGGCCTCGCACGAGCCGGCCACCAGCGCCGACACGCTCTTCGGGACCAGCCGTGACCAGAACCGCGGCTGCCGTGGCAGAGCCCGAGCGCCTGCGTCTGCGTTTCCGCGCAAGGAGCGTGCGCCGGAACGAAAGACCCCTCGGACGTGGAACGCAAGAGTAGGGGCCTTGGGCGGCCGGCCTGCACAGGGCAGGGCATCGGACGTCCCGATGACCCAAGGGGAGCACCTTGAACCCGTTCACCGCGCTCGTGGGCGATGAGCGCCACGCCATGTACGCCGACTGGTCCGCCGGGGGCCCCGTCCACCCGGTCGAGACTCCCTACGGAACACCGGCTTGGCTGGTCACCGGCTACGCGGAGACCCGGGCCCTGATGTCCGACCCCCGCATCGTCAAGGGCGGCTTGGAGAACGCCGTGTATGCGCGGGAACTCCCCGAGGACGTGGCACGCGGCATCCATACCACCATGCTCAACAGCAACCCGCCGACTCACGCGCGGCTGCGCCGACTGGTTACCTCGGTGTTCACCCGGCGCAGGGTGGAGAAGCTCGTTCCGTGGATCCAGCAGCTGACGGACGACCTGCTGACCGCTGTGGAGGGGCAGGACACCGTCGATCTGATGGCGGCGTTCGCCTACCCGCTGCCCATCAACGTCATCTGCGGACTGCTCGGCATCCCCGAAGACGACAGGGCGGCCTTCACAGCCTGGACGGTCGTCGCCATCTCGCCGGGCGTCCACGGCTTCCCGAAGTACGAGGAGGCCGTCACCGCAATGCTGCGCTTCAACCGCCAGTTGATCGCTCGGAAACGGAAGGCGCCCCAGGACGATCTGCTGTCGGACCTGATCGCGGCCCGCGACGGTGACGACCGGCTCACCGAGGACGAGATCACCTCGATGATCTTCCTGCTGCTGCTCGCCGGCTACGAGACCACGGCGAACCTGATCGGCAAGCCCACCCCGACCAGCTGAACCTTCTCCGGACCCGCCCGGAGCTTCTGGAGCAGGCGATCGAGGAACTCCTGCGTCACGACGGGCCGGTGCAGGTCACGCCGCCGTACTGGACCACCGAACCCGTCGACATCGCCGGGAGGGCGATACCGGAGGGCTCGGCCGTGGTCTTCGCGCTGATGGCCGCCAACCGGAGCCATCAGCACTTCGCATCGCCCGACGATCTGGACATCACCCGCGACGCCAGGACGCACGTGGCCTTCGGGCATGGTCTGCACCACTGTCTGGGCGCCCCGCTGGCCTGCGTCGAGGCACGCATCGCCTTCCGCACGCTTCTTGACCGCTACCCCGGCCTACGGGCGGCGGCTCCGCCGGAGAGCCTCACCCGTACACCGTCCATGATCGTCAACGGCCTTTCCGCGCTGCCCGTGCACCTGCGCTGAGCGACACCGCATCCGGCGTTCGACGCCCACCACGGGCGACCACCGCGGTTCGAAGATCCCCAGCAGGAGCGACCGCATGCGGTCCGGCTGCATCTCGGTCGAGCCGACCAGGATCCGAAGCCAGGCCGCCTGCGGCGCACGGGCACCTGTCTCACATCTCCTCCGCCTGCCGCCCCTCAAGCAGTTCCCGCCTGGCGGCAAACGCCTTCGCCAGCACCTTGGCCCGGTACGGATTCGCGGCGTCCAGGGCCGACGCCACCGCCACCGCCTCGTCCAACAGCGCCAACCGCCGCCCGGGCAGCTCCCGCACCAGCGACGACGCACTGGCCTCCACCAGAACATACGCCAGCTTCGACCCGTACACCTCCGGCTCGACCTGCGCCAGCAGACGGTAGATCCGCAACCCCTCCACACCACGCACCACCCGCCGGTTGGCACCGAGCAACTCGACCCTCGCCCGCACGACCATCTCCTGATCCATCGATCCCCCTCCGCTCCCCCACCCCCCACCTGCCCCGCCCCACGACGAGACAGCACGACAAACGCGCCGGCACCCGAGAACGGACACCGACACGAACGCCGGAGAGTGGATGAC
>NZ_JBEYVI010000065.1:0-39221 GCF_040643955.1 Streptomyces sp. NPDC047061 | reverse complement strand
CGCCGTACCCGCTGGTCGGGGCGCTCGGCGCGATGATCGGCGAGGTGGCGGCCGACATGCAGCGCGCCCACGGGGTCGACCTGCGGTGCGGGGTCAAGGTCACCTCGCTGGAGGGCGACGCACAGGGGCGGCTGCGCCGGGCCCACTTCGACGACGGCTCCACGATCGACGCCGACGTGGCGGTGGTCGCGCTCGGCGGCATCCGCAACACCGAGTGGCTGCAGGGCTCCGGACTGGCCGCGGGTGTCTGGGGCGTCGCCTGCGACACGGGCTGCCGTGCCATGGACCTCAACGGCCTGATCACCGACGACGTCTTCGTCGCCGGGGACGTGGCGCGCTGCCCGAACCCGGTCTACGAGTACCGGCTCATCTCGCTGGAGCACTGGGCCAACGCCGTGGAGCAGGCCGAGGTCGCGGCCCACAACATGGTCCACGGCCAGGCGGAGCGCTGGCCCCACCTGTCCATCCCGCGGTTCTGGTCGATCCAGTTCGGCGTCAACATCAAGTCCGTCGGCGTGCCGACCTTCGCCGACGAGGTGGTCGTCTCCCAGGGGTCGGTGTCCGACCACCGCTTCGTCGCCGCGTACGGCTACCAGGGCCGGGTCACCGCGGCGGTGACCTTCAACAACGCGAAGTGGCTGGACCACTACCGGCGGTTGATCGAGACGGCCGCGCCCTTCCCGCCGCCCTGCCCCACACCCGACCTGCCCGTCGACACCAAGCCGGTGCCCGTCGACTTCCCCGGCCCCACGCTGCTCGCCCAGGGCGCCACCGTGGTCGTCACCGGACACGACCCGGGCGAACGGCGCGTCACGGCCGCACACCAGCACCACCGGTAACCGGCAGGAGGGAAAGGCAAGCGAGATGACCACGACCGAGATGCCCGACACGCTGCACCGGATCCTCGACTACTCCTCCCGGTCCGACCCGTACCCGCTCTATGCCGAGCTGCGGAAGACGCCGGTGGCCCGGCAGGAGGACGGCAGTTACGTCATCAGCACGTACCGCGAGCTCGCGGACATCCTCCACAACCCGCACCTGAGTTCCGACGTCCGCAACCTGTCGCATCCGATGCCCTCGGCCGAGGCAGGGGGCACGCCGGCGTTCATCAACATGGACCCGCCCGAGCACGACCGCCTGCGGCGGATGGCGATGCGCCACTTCGGCCCCCCGCACACCCCGGGGCTGGTGACCGCCCTGGAACCCGACCTGACCGCCACCGTCGGCGGTCTGCTCGACGACTGCGCGGGCAAGGAGCGGATCGACATCGTCGACGACCTCGCCTACCCGTTCCCGGTGTCGGTGATCTGCCACCTGCTCGGTGTGCCGCGCGAGGACGAACCGAGGTTCCGGGTGTGGGTGAACGACCTCATCAACTCGATCGACTACGACCCGAGGACCGACCCGAAGGAGAAGCTCGAAAAGGGCGTGCGGGCCCGCAGGGACCTGCGCGAGTACCTCGGCGGGCTGGTGGAGCAGCGCCACGGCCACCCCGGCGACGACCTGCTGGCACAGCTGGCCAACGACGACGGGCCGGACGGGCGGATGACCGACGAGGAGATCATCAGCACCGCCAACCTGCTGCTGATCGCCGGCCACGAGACCACCGTCAACCTCATCACCAACGGCATGCTGACGCTGCTGCGCCACCCGCAGATCCTGGAACGGCTGCGCGGCGAACCGGACCTGGTGGTGCCGCTGGTCGAGGAACTGCTGCGGTACGAGCCGCCGGTGCACATCATTCCCTGGCGGGCCGCGTACAGCGACGTCACCGTCGGCGACACCGTCATCCCCAGGGGCTCGCAGGTCATGCTGATGCTGGCCTCGGGCAGCCGCGACCCGGACCGCTTCCACGACCCGGACCGTTTCGACCCCGACCGGCGCGACAACCAGCACCTCGGTTTCGGCAGCGGCATCCACCTGTGCTTCGGCGGCCCGCTGGCCCGGCGGGAGGCCCAGATCGCGCTGGGCGAGCTGGTGCGCCGACTCGACCACCCCACCCTGGTCGCCGACCCGCCCCCGTACCGGCGCAGCCCCGTGCTGCGCGGGCCGATCCATCTGAGCGTCGAGCAGAACGGCGGTTAGCCCCCGGCGCACGACGGCGGTCGGCGCCGGCGTGGCCGCCGTCTACTCCCGGCCGGCGAAGAAGTCGAGGTAGACGGCGGCGAGTTCGTCCGGCGCCTCCAGGGGGATGTTGTGGCCGGCGTTCTCGACGACCGTGCTGCGTACGTCCTTCGCGACCTGCGCCATCTGGTGTCCGGGTTCCGCGCCCAGGTAGGCGCGGCCGCCGACCGCCAGGACCGGGCAGGTCAGCGGGTCGGCGAACTGGGGCCGGTTCTGCTCCGCGTCGGTCCCGGAGGCCCGGTAGAGCTCGAAGACGGCGCGGTTGCCTCCGGGTTGTTCGAGGCCGCGTGTGTACTCGTCGGCGTCGGCATCGGTGTAGGCGCCGGGAACCGCCATGATCCGGCGCATGAAGTACGTCCAGAACTCCCGTTCACGGCCCGCGACGAGCAGCTCCGGGTAGTACGGCAGGGCGAACAGCGTGCGGTGCCAGCCGGTTCGCGGGTCGTCCGGCGGCAGGGCGCCCAGGTCCGGTACCGGCAGGCCGGGCAACCTGGTCTCCTGGTAGACGAGTTGCACCACCCGCGGCCGGTGGAAGGCCGCGACGGCGTAGGCGACGGCGGCGCCCCAGTCCTCGCCCACCACGCGGAACCGCTCGAAGCCCAGCGCGGTCATCACCCCGGCGACGTCGGCGGCGAGGGTCCGGGTGTCGTAGCCGGACGGCGGTCGCGCGGAGTCCCCGAAGCCGCGGAGGTCGAGCGCGACGACCGTGTGGTGCGGGGTGAGCAGCGGGACGACGTGGCGCCAGAAGAACATCGTCTTCGGGACGCCGTGCAGGAGCACGACCGGTTCGCCCGAGCCTGCCAGCGCGTAGTGGAGGTCCACGCCGTCCACGGTGTGCCGGCCGTGGCGCAGCCGGGCACCCGTGTGGTCGGTCATCGACTGCGCTCCGCCACCGCCCATCTCGGCTTCCTCCTGTTTCGGGGGAGGCCCAGACCATCACGCGCGTCAGCGGCTCGCACCGGGGTCGGACCCCGGTGCGCCGATCGTGCGGGGTATCTGCCTGCGGGAGGTGACGCCGAGCTTGCGGAACACCTTGTTCATGTGGAACTCGACGGTCGAGGTGGTGACGAACAACCGCGTCGCGATCTCCGCGTTGGTCAGCCCCGCGACGGCCATGGCGGCCACCTGCCATTCCCGCGGGGTGAGATCGAACCGGGTCTCCTCGGTCCGCCTGCGCGCCGTCTCGCCGGTGGCCAGCAGCTCGGTCCGGGCCCGCTCGGCGTACGGCACCGCACCGAACGCGTCGAAGCTCCGGTACGCGGCCCGCAACTGCGCCCGGGCGTCGGAACGCCGCTTGCGGCGGCGCAGCCACTCGCCGAACAGCAGCCGGGACCTGGCCTGTTCCAGAGCCAGCGGGACCTGCCCCAGCAGCTCGACCGACTCCTGGTAGAGCTTCTCGGCCTCGTCGCCGTCGGCCGTGAGCGCCCGGCCGAGGGCCAGGGCGCCGAGGGCCCAGGGCGTGCCGGCCAGCGGGGCGCGCTCCTCCAGCCGGGCCAGCGCCGCCGCGGTGGCGGCCCGGTCGCCGGCGCGCACGGCGGCCTCGACGAGCAGCGGGAGGGCGCGGTTGCCGCAGGAGAGGGGGTCGTCGTCGAAAACCGCCCGCGCGTGCTGCAGCGCCTGCCGGTAGTGGCCCTGCCCCAGCTCGAACAGGGTCAGCGCGTGCTGTGCCAGGAGCTGGTGCAGGCCGAGGCCGATGTCCCGCAGCTGCGCGGTCCGCCGCACCGCCGCCCGCAGTTCGGGCTCCCGGCCGGTCAGGGCGAACAGGTAGAGCCGGTTGATGTCTCCGCCGCCGGGGAAGCCGGTGTCGGCCGCGATGTCGTCGAACTCGGCGTAGCGGACCTCCGCCTGTGTGAACCGTCCGTCCCAGAGGTCGCAGGACGCCTCGACGAGCAGCGTGATGCTCAGCGCGTACAGGGCGCCGGCTTCGCGGTCCGCCGCCGCCAGGCGCTCGGTGAGTTCGCGCTCGGCCCCGACGTCCCACAGATCGTCGCAGGCCATGGAGAGCGCCAGCGCGAACGGGCTGTTCGCGTCCCCGAACCGGGCGCCGCCCCGCAGTCGTTCCAGCGCGGTACGGAGCAGGGGTGCGCCGTGCTCGTAGCCCTCGGCCACGCGCCGGGCCAGCCCCTCCATCACCAGGTCACGGCCGTGCACCGCGGTGTCCGGGGTGGGCCGCGCGGCGACGACGGCCTCCGCGACCTCGGTCAACGTCGTGCCGCGCGTGCAGTCGTGGGCGACCAGCGCGGCGTGCAGCGCCTCGCAGAGCAACTCCCAGGTCAGCCCGGGGTCCCGGGGGCCGAGCCTGGTCACGGCGTCCATCAGCGTCGCGGGGACGTCGGCGACGACGATGACCTGGAACATCTGTACGCTCGCCCGCAACCGCAGTTCGCGCGTGCGCATCACCGGGCCGCGGATGTCGGCGCCCGCCAGGTCCAGCGCGGTCCCCGCCGCCGACGCGTCGCCCGACATCAGGTGGGCCTGCGCCGCGTCCAGCAGCCGCTCGGCCCGCTTGTCCGGGTCGCCGGTGAAGTCGGCGGCGCGCGACAGGAACAGGGCCTGCTGGGAGTAGCCGCCGCGGGCGCGGGCCCGCTCGGAGGCGGCCTCCAGGTCGTCGGCGACCTCGTCGGCCACGCCCTCGGCGGCCTCGGCCCGGTGCCAGGCGCGGCGGTCGGCGTCCCGTACGGCGTCGCAGGCGGCGGCCAGTGCCGTGTGCACCCGGCGGCGCTCGCCGGGTGCGGCGCCGGCGTACACGGCCGAGCGGATCAGCGGATGCCGGAAGGCCGTCGGCATGCCCCGGCCGAGGACGCCCGCCGCGACCGCCGGTTCGACGGCGCGGACCGACAGGCCCAGCCTTCCCGCGGCCCGCCACATCAGCCCCGCGTCGTCCGAGGGGGCGGCCGCGAGCAGCAGCAACAGGGTGCGGGTCGCCGGCGGCAGGGCCCGGACGAGGTGCTGGAAATGGTCCTCCAGCAGCCGGCCCACCGGCAGCGGATCGGGCAACGGGGCGATACCGGTCAGCTGTTCGGCGGTCAGGGCGTCGGTCAGCTCCAGCAGGGCGAGCGGGTTGCCGCCGGTGCCCACGACGATCCGGTCGGCCACGGCCAGGTCCACCCGCCGGGTGCCGGAGGTGAGCAGGATCCTGGCCTCCGACTCGGGCAGACCGGACACGCGCTGTGTGTTCAGCGCGTCGAACAGGCCTCTGTCCCCGAGCCCTTCGCGGACGGCGACGATCAGGCCCAGGGAGTCGGCGTGCAGCCGGCGGGCGGCGAACGCGAGCGCCTCGGCCGACTCCCGGTCCAGCCACTGCCCGTCGTCCACCAGGAACAGCAGCGGCTCGTCGGCGGCGGCCGCGGACAGCAGGGTCAGCGTGGCGAGCCCGACCAGGTAGCGGTCCGCGGGCAGCCCCGACGCCAGGCCCAGGGCGGCGTCCAGCGCGGCCCGCTGCGGTTCGGGCAGCAGCGCCGCCCGGTCCAGGAACGGCCGGAGCAGCCGGTGCAGCGCGCCGAAGCCGAGACCGGTCTCCTGCTCGACCGCGGTCAGCCGGACCACGCGCAGTTCCGCGGCCCGGTCCGCGGCGTACTCCAGCAGCCGGGTCTTGCCGATGCCGGGTTCCCCGGTCAGGACCAGGACTCCGCTCAGGCCGTCGCGCACCGCGTCGAGCAGCCGTCCGACCGCCTCCCGTTCGGCGTGCCGGCCGACCAGGGCCGTGGGTCGCCCGGATGCCTGCGCCGCCGGCCGGCCGCCGTTCCAGGCCATGGGACCGCTCCCCCCACTCGTCGACAACCCCGCACAGGGAACGCTAGGAGCGCCGCCCGGGCGGCAGCGAGCGTCATGTGACGGTGGTCAGTGCAGTGTGCTGACCACCGTCCGCAGCTCGGCGCGGGAGACCACGCCCAGCTTGGGGAAGATCCGGTGGAGGTGCGAGCTGACGGTGCGGTGCGACAGGTAGAGCCGCTGGCCTATCTCACGGTTGGTCAGTCCCTCGGCGGCGAGCCGGACGATCTGCAGCTCGTGGGCGGTCAGCCGGTCACGGGCGTCCGGCGCCCGGCGGCGGCTGGTCTCGCCCGCGGCACGCAGCTCCCGGCGGGCCTTCTCCCCCCAGGGGATGGCGCCGAGCGCGTCGTACATGTCGCGGGCCGCCCGGAGGTGGTCGCGGGACTCGACGCTACGACGCCGGCGCCGCAGCCATTCGCCGTAGGCCAGGTGGGTCCGGGCCCGGATCAGCGGCCAGGCGCTGAGGTCGGCGCCCAGCGCGGCCGTGAAGAGCGGGTCGGCGTCCTCGTCGGCGGCCAGCAGGGCCCGGGCCAGCCGCAGGTCGGCGTGGAGCACCGGGGCGGGGGTCACGGCGGCGACCTCCTCCAGCTCCGCCACGATCGGGAGCACGGCGTCCGCCCGCCCGCAGTGCGTCGCCGCGTCGACGAGGTCGCCCACGGTGGTCAGCCGCAGGGCGACCTGGAAGGCGGGGTCCGCCGGGTCGTGCAGCCGGCGGAGATGTCCGAGGGCCTCCTCGAAACGTCCTGCGCCCAGCGCGGCCAGCCCGCGTGCCGTCGTCGCGGTGGCCAGCACCGGACGCGCCCCGACCGGAAGCCCGATCTCCTCCGCCTCCTCGGCCAGCCGCAGGGCGGCGTCCGCCTCGCCGCGCAGCGCGGCCAGCTTGGCCGCGGTGGCGGTCATCAGCCCGTACATCGTGGTCTGGCTGGTCTCGCGCGCCAGTCTCCGTGACTCCTCGGTCGCGGCGATCGCCGCACCGAGGTCGCCGGTCACCAGGGCGCTCCACGCGTCCGCGCCGACCGTACGGGCCAGCAGCCCGAGGCGTCCCTGGGCGCGCAGCGGCGCGCCGCCGGCCGCCGAGTACACCCGGGCCAGGTCGAAGCCGCCGGCGAGGAGCGCGGCGGTGCTGAGCATGCGGTAGGCGCGGCCGTCGTCGCCCTCCTTCGGCGTGACGTGCCGGGCCCGGTCCAGGACGTACCCGCCGCGGTCGACCGGCGCGGCGTAGGCGCAGACGGCCAGCCGCCACGGATCGAGTTCGTCCAGTCCCATCCGCTCCACGGCCAGCAGGACCCGGCGGCGGCCCTCCTCGCCCGGTTCGGACCAGAAGCACAACTGCGCGGCGCTCCACAGGATCCGCAGCGCCAGCGCCTGGTCCTCCGCGGCGATCTCCTCGGCGAGTGCCGTCAGGGAGACGGCGCCGGACGAGTGGCTGCGCAGTCCCTCGTCGAAGCTGCCGCGCAGCCAGACGACCGTGGCGTGCTGCCGCCGCGACAGCGGCCCGGTGAGCGCCTGGTCCAGCAGCCGGGTCACGGTCTCGGGGCGGCCCAGTTCGACGGCGAAGTCGGCCGCGCGCAGCAGCCGTTCGGCCCGGCGGTCGGTGTCCTCGCTGAGCGCGGCGGCCTGTTCGAGGGCCGTGACGGCCGCCGCGATGCCGCCGCGGCGGGCGGCCCGGTGCGCGGCGTCCTCCAACGCGGCGGCGACCGTCTCCTGCGGACGGTCGGTCGCCGCGGCCCGGTGCCGCAGCTGCCGGTCCGGGTCCGCGTCGAGCACGGCGGCGAGGGCGGTGTGCGCGGCGTGCCGGACCTCGGTGGGCATGGTCTGGTGGATCGCCGACCGCATCAGCGGATGCCCGAACCGCAGTTCGGTGCCGACGACCTGGACGAGCCGGGCGCGCACGGCCGGTTCGAGTTCCGCGGCTCCGGCCGTCGCACCGGTCAGCTCCCGGGTCGCGCGGTAGATCTCGGGGAGCGACGGGCTGTCGTCGAGGGCCGCGACCCGCAGCAGGCCGCGGGTGCTGTCGGGCAGGGTCTCCAGGCGGTCGGTGAAGGCCCGTTCGAGCCGCTCGGTGAGGGGCAGCCGGGAGATGTGCGGGTCGGCGGACGCGCCGAGGGTGCGCGACAGTTCGGTCAGGGCCAGGGGGTTCCCGGCCGCCTCGGCCAGGAGCCGGCGGTGCGCGGTGGGACGCAGGTCCGGGGCGCGGTCCGCCAGGAGCTCCGTGGCCTGGCCGTCCGTGAGCGGATCCAGGACCACGGAGGTGAGCTCGTCGGGGTTGAGCCGCGACCGGTAGCCGTCGCGGGCGGCCCCCACCATGACCACCGGCTCCGTGCCGATCCTGCGGGCCACGAAGGCGAGGACGCCGGCCGTGGCGTCGTCGAGCCACTGGACGTCGTCGGCGAGGACCAGCACCGGCGCGACCGCGGCCGCGTCGGCCAGGAGGTTGAGCACCGCCAGACCCACCAGGAAGACGTCGGGGACACCGGCCCCGGCGTGCCCGAGAGCGGTGTCCAGGGCCTGCCGGTGCGGCGCGGCGAGCTGGGCGGCCGCCGCGCCCAACGGGCGCAGGACGAGCTGCAGACCGGCATAGGGGATGTCGCTCTCGGCCTCGACACCGCTGGTGCTCAGCACCCGGTAGCCGAGCCCCTCGGCGAGCGCGGCGGTCTCGGTGAGCAGCGCGGTCTTCCCGATGCCGGGGGCTCCGCGGAACAGCACCGCGCTCCCGTGGCCGCGCGGCTCGGCCAGCAGCCGGCGCAGCAGATCCAGCTGATCGGACCGGCCGATGAGCTCCACGATCCCCCCATCGCCCGGGCCCCCGTGCTCGGGCTGCCTGGAAGATCAGGGTACTGCGCCGCGGCCGGCGATCCGAGGAGGAAACCAGGATGCAACGAACCGCTGTTCGAGACCGAGCCGGAGGTTCGTCGGAGGGCACGGGTCGGAAGGCATGCGCCGGAGGGCGCGTGTCAGAGGGCGTCGGTCATGCCTCCGTCGATCACGAAGTCCGCGCCGGTGGTGTTCCCCGAGCGCCGGCTCGCCAGGTGGAGCACGAGGCCGGCGACCTCGGCAGGGGTGCTGAACCGGCCGGTGACCGCCGCCCCGGCCGCGTTGCGCGCCACCTCGCCCGGATCGACGCCCAGCGACCGGCCGACGGTGTCGGCGACGCCGCCCGCACCCCGCCACAGCGCGGTCTCGACCGGCCCGGGACTCACCGTGTTGACGCGGACGCCCTGGGGACCGACCTGCTTGGACAGGGCCTTGCAGAAGTTCGTCAGCGCCGCCTTGGCGGCGCTGTAGTCGATGACCAGCGGATCGGGCAGGCGGGCGTTGACCGAGGAGACGGTGACGATCCGTCCGTCGCCGCTCGCGATCAGGTGCGGCAGCGCGGCCCGGGTGGCCCGCACCGCGGTCATGAAGTTGATCGTGAACGCCCAGTCCCAGTCGGCGTCGGAAACGGCCTGGAAGCCGTCCACCCGTGGCCGCACCGCGCCGACGTTGTTCACCAGCACGTCGACACCGCCGTACCCGGCGACCGCCTCCGCGACCAGCGCGGCCGGGGCGTCCGGCTCGGTCAGGTCCAGCTCCACGACGGTGAGTTCGGCACCGCCCTTGACCAGGGCGTCGAGGCCGTCCGTACGACTCCTCGAACCGGCGACGACGCGGGCGCCGGCGCCGAGCAGGGCCTCGACGACCGCCAGGCCGATCCCGCGCCCGGCCCCGGTGACCACGGCGCTCTGCCCCGCCAGACCTGGATCGAAGCCGCCGGGTCCGAAGCCGCCGGGTCCGGAGACCGCGGATCCGGAAGCGTCGGACGTCATACTGCCGCCCCCAGGTTCTGCCGGCCCAGCCAGGCCAGGACCGTCTCGGCGACCTCGTGCCAGCCGCTGTCGATGGTCAGGGAGTGCCCGCGGTCGGGGAAGTTGATGATGTCGGTGACGGCGTCGGAGTGCCGGTACTGCTTGAGGGTGGCGCGGGTGACGGTCTCGGGAACGGTGTGGTCCTTGCCGCCCGATATCAGCAGCAGCGGGCCCCGCCCGGAGTTCCCGGTGGCGACCTTCGCCGGGGAGTGCGGGTTGAAGTTGGCCGAAGCCGCCTCGTAGAGCGGCTTGCCCGGGGCGGGGATGGTCCAGCGTTCGTACAGCTCCGCGGACTCCTCCTCGGAGATCGCGTTGCCGAAGGCGAACCGGAACTGCTCCGAGGTCAGGGACACCGCACGGCGCTTGTTCGCGGGGTTCTTGAACACCGGGAGCGTGGCCCTGAGCGCGGACAGCGGCACCGGCAGGACGCCCTTGATCTGCGCGGCGTCGATCGCGACGGCCGCCGCGGCGCGGTCCTGGCCGAGCAGCTTCTGCGCGATCATCCCGCCGAACGAGTGTCCGATCAGGACGGGCGGCGCGGGCAGTTCGGCGATCAGCGCCGCGTAGTGCTCGACGACGTCGTCGATGCCGTGGTCGGCGATGCTCTCCGGGTTCGCCCGGGCATCGGCCACCGTGTCGGGGTCGCCCGGCCAGCCCGGGGCGGACGGGTCGTAGCCCTCCTGACGGAACAGGTCGGTCCACGGCTGCCAGGAGGCGCTGTGCAGCCACAGCCCGTGGATGAAGTAGACGGGGATCGGGGCGGCGGTCATGGCTCGGCCCTCCTGCGTGACGAGGTGTCGTTCCTGCGGCGCCTCACTCAACCCGGTTCCCGGCGCGCTCGAACCGTGGTGACACCCCAGTCCTTCACGGATGCCGTCGCTTCCCGGGCCGAGCGCGCGCGTCCGGGTCCCGTCGGCCGCTCGCCGGACAGCGGAAGTCGGTCGTCCGCCTTCCCCGGGATTCCGGATCGCGCGAGACTGCACCATGGCATTCCTGGGACGGCCGTCACCGCCTCCGTCGCGGGGGGCGGCCGCCACCCTCAGCGGGCACGGCAGAGCGGTGAACGCGGTGGCGTTCAGCCCGGACGGACGGCTGCTGGCGTCCGGAAGCAGCGACAGGACCGTGGTCCTCTGGGATGTCACGGACGTGTCCCACCCGATCCGGGCCGCCGCACTCACCAGCCATCGCAGAGCGGTCAACGCGGTGGCGTTCAGCCCGGACGGACGGCTGCTGGCGTCCGGAAGCACCGACTGGAGCGTGCTCCTCTGGGACGTCACGGACCGGGCGAACCCGACCCGGCCGGTACCCCTGGTCCATGAACGCCCCGGCTGGTTGTCCCGCGACGGCTGGCGGCAAGGCGGCGTCCACGCGGTGGGTTTCAGTCCGGACGGACGGTTCATCGCCTGCGCCAGCGACCGCAGAGTGGTCGTCTGGGACATCACCGACCCGGCACGGCCGAGCCCGGGCACCACTGTCACCCACCATCGGCATGCCTGGCGGTCGGGTCCCGTCAGGACGGTGATGTTCAGTCCGGACGGACGGTTACTGGCCACGGGCTCCGACGGCGACAAGGACACCGCGGTCCTGTGGGACGTCGGCGATCCGACGCATCCGGTCCGCACCGCCGTCGTCCGACCACAGGCCCGCGACTGGTTCAAGTCGCTGACCGCGGGCGGGGCGCCCGGCGTTCATTCGGTGGGCTTCAGCCCGGACGGGCGGCTGCTGGCCACCGCCAGCGGGGATCTCGGCGTCGTCTCCGGCACCTACGGGTCGTGGCGGCATGGAGCCGTCATGGTGTGGGACGTCACCGACCCGGCGCATCCCGTGCGGACGGACACCGGCACCCTTCCCCTGGCCGGCCTCGGGGGCACCATGCCCGGGGACACGGGGCAGATGTATGCGGTGGCGTTCAGCCCGGACGGCCGTTTGCTCGCCTCCGGATGCGAGAACGCGATCGTGACCCTGTGGGACGTCACCGACCCCACGCACCTGACCGCGACCGTCCACCTCACCGGCCATCGCAAGGCCGTGCAGGGTCTGGCGTTCAGCCCGGACGGACGGCTGCTCGCCGGCTGCGGCGCCGACACGACGGTGAGGCTGTGGGAGACGCGCTGACGGCATGCGCCGATTCCCGTGCTTCGAGAGCTTCGGGAGCCACGGCGGGACTCCGTCGTGTCGGGCGGTCCCTTGCCGCCATCGCCCCTCGGTAAGAATCAGGTAAGATCCGGCCACTTGTGCGAGGGCGGGGGCCCTCGCAGGGGAGGGAACTTCACGTGGGCAGACACGCCCTGAGACGGGGCGGTCTGGCCGCTGCCGTCTCCTCGCTCGCGGTCGCCGTCGTGGCCGCGTCCGTCGCCGTCCTGTCGGAGGGCGGCGGCTCCGCGGAAGCGGCCGAGACCGACACCACGGCGATCACACTGGTCGACCCCAGCTCGACCACACCACGCACCGACCGCCCGTACGTCGCGGGCGACACCGGCTTCCTGCACCGGCAGACCGGCAGGACCGGACTGCTGTGGACCGACTACACGACCGGCCGGACGGTGACCGTCGAGAACGCCGCCGGCGTCTACACCCCGCACACGGGCTGCACCAGCCTCGGTTCCGAGTGCCGTACGGCCTGGTACGGGTCGGACAGCGACCTGGTCGCCCTGCCGACGGCCCTGACCACCTCGTCCGTCACCCTCTGGGACCCGGCCACGGCCACGTCCAGGAGCGTGAGCTGGGCGAGTTCCAGCCACGGCTACTACCGGGGCCTGGCCGGCGACACGGTCGTCACCGGCTACTCCCTGATCGACAAGGTCGACGACGCGTGGCGCACCCGCAAGATGACCGGTGAGTGGACGAACATCCAGGACGACGAAGTCGTCGCCGCGGACTCCGACGGTGTGCTGTGGGAGCGGAGCGGGACCGTCGACTACATCGACATCGGGTCGGCCGTGAACGCCGTCGCCTTCACGGACGCCGCCGACGCCGACCACTATGTGATGAGCGGTGACCGTGTCGGCTGGTACGACACCAGCACCTTCACCCTGCACCTGAAGTCCCGCTCCGACCTCACCGCCGCCGACCAGGTCGTCACCCTGCCCGCGCACCCGGGCACCCTCGACGGCGACCCGGTCCTGGTCGGCGACTGGCTGCTGCTGCCGCTGTCCTCCAGCGCGCTCGGCTCCCAACTGCTCGCGGTCGATGTGGACGACCCCTCGGTGCAGCAGACCCTGCTGGCGAGCGCCGGCGCGTACACGCTCGCCGCGGGGGACGGCACCGCCCTGGTCACCGGCGGCACCGACGCCACCGACTGGTGGGTGCGCCGGGTGAGCCAGGCCGAGGACGGGACGCTCGAACTGGCGAAGGTCCAGCAGAGTCCGGCGGTGGAGAACGCCAAGACGGGCATCGCGCTCAGCCGCGGCAGCCTGCGGGTCGCCGAGGACGACCCGGACGCCACCGCGGACACCACGTCCGTGCGCACCCTCACCACCGACGGCTCCGCCACCCTGACGGCGTCCGAGGCCACGGCGAGCCGCTCGGTCTACGAGGCCCTCTGCCCGTACGAGGGCACCACGTGCTCGGCGCTGTGGGGGAACCTCGACGCCCAGGACGTCTTCCTCGACGCGAACGGCGGCACCGACGAGGGCGAGAGCATCGGCGACGACCGGCTGGTGGAGATCGGCGGCCACGACCTGGACTTCGGCGGCCAGGGCGGCCACATCGTCGACGTCTCCGACAACTACGCCGTCTTCGACTCCGGCGGCACCAACCCGGCCCAGTACGTCGGCGAGTTCGGCCAGGGCCAGAAACTGAAGCGGTCCGTGCGCGCCGCCGCCCTGAACGGCTCCACCCTGTGGAGCGCCACCAGCACCGCCGGTAAGCTCACCTCGTACAGCATCCCGCTGGCGAAGACGCTCACCACGGTGACCGTCCCGGGCCTGGCCTGCGTGCCGAGCGAACTCCAGGCGGCGGGCCGCTGGGTGTACTGGGCCTGCGGGGCGGACTCGGCGGGCGTGTACGACACCAGGGCCGGTACGGCGACGGCGGTCACCCCCGGCGACGTGCTGCTCGGTGACGGCTTCACCGTCCGACACGACCACGGCGCGGACACGCTCGTCCGCACCGAGGCGGCCACCGGCACCACCCGCACGATCGCCTCCGGCCTGGCCGACAAGGGCCTGACCGTGGACCGCCGTTACCGCTGGACGGTCGACGAGTACACCGGCCTGGTCGCCTGGTTCGACGACTACGAGCGCACCCACGTCACCACCACGGGCATCGCCCCGTCCGCCGTGACGGCCTTCGAGACGTCGGCCGGCGGCTATGTGGACCCGGGGACGCCCTTCGAGGGTGCCTGGGTGCTGTCCCGCCCGGTCACCTCCTGGTCGCTCACCCTCACCTCGGTCCAGAGCGGCGCGAACGGCAAGGCCACCCGCACGCTCACCGGCGGCGCGACCGCGGCCCGGGTGTCGGCGACCTGGAACGGCAGGACGGCGGGCGGCAGTTACTTCCCCAACGGTCGCTACACCTGGACCCTGAGGGCGACCGGCCTCGGCACCGCCACGCCGGACACGGTGACCAGCGGCGACGGCTTCCTGCAGCGCGGAGCCGCGGTGCGCCGCGACTTCGTCAGCCCGGACGGCCCGGACGGCCGCGGCGACCTGCTCACCCTGAACTCCTCGGGCGGGCTGACCTTCCACAGCGGCACCGGGACGGGCAAGTTCGGCGACAAGTACACCGGCACCGGCTGGCCCACGACCGTCACGGCGATCCCCTTCGGCGACCTCAGCGGCGACCGCTGCAACGACGTCCTCGTCCGCTACAGCAGCGGCGCGCTGCGGCTGTACAAGCCGGGCTGCGGGAAGCCGGTCAAGCCGTCGACGTCGTACACGACCCTCTCGACCAGCGGCTGGACGCAGTACAACGCACTCACCTCGCCCGGCGACGCGAGCGGTGACGGACGCCCGGACCTGATCGCGCGGAACGCGTCCACCGGAGCGGTCTACCTCTACAAGGGGACGAGCACCGGCAAGCTCTCCGCCCGCGTCAAGCTCTACGACAACTGGAAGGGCTACAAGAAGATCGTCGGGGTCGGTGACATCACCGGCGACGGCAAGCCCGACCTCCTGGCCCAGGACACCTCCAACAACGTCTACCGCTACAACGGCAAGGGCGACGGCACGTTCGCGGCCCGCGTCAAGGTGCTGTCGAACTGGGGCGGCTCGTACAACGCGGTCGTCGGGGTCGGTGACATCACGGACGACGGCAGGCCGGACCTGGTCTCCCGCGACACCAGCGGCAACCTGTGGCGCAACAACGGCGACGGAAAGGGCTCGTTCGGCGCGCGGGTGAAGATCGCGAGCGGCTGGAGCGGCTACAAGATCCTTTCGTAGGGGCCGGGTTCGGTTCGGCCCTCGCAAGGCGCCCGGAGACGTGATGTCTCCGGGCGCCTCTGTGCTTCCCGCGTCGCGGACTCACGGCCATACCGATACGAACAGGGCATGTCCATCGGCTTCCCGACATGGTCCAATCGGTCGTACGGCCGACAGCGAGTGGGGACGTATGGAACACGCCGACGACGGAGAGGGGCCGAGACCGAGCGCCCCGGGACCCGAGCCCCGCGGGGCCGCCGGGCTCCGGGTCGGTGTCCTCGGTGGACTGACCGTGACCCACGACGGGCGGGCCCTGAGCCTCGGCGGGCCCCGGCCACGCGCGGTCCTCGCGCTGCTGGTGCTGGCACGGGGCGCCGTGGTCACCGGCGACCGGCTGATCGACGCGGTGTGGGGCGAGGGACCGCCGCCGAGCGCGGTCGGCGCCCTGCAGGCGTACGTCTCGCGGCTGCGCAGGGAACTGGAACCGGCCCGGCCGGCCGGCAACCGCAGCGGTGTCATCGTCTGGGAAGGCGCCGGTTACGCGATCCGTCTCGCCGCGGACCAGGTCGACGCCTGGCGGTTCGAAGCGCTGCTCAGACAGGCCGGGCAGGCCCAGGCGCCGGCGCGGCGGACGGCCCTGCTCACCGAGGCGCTCGCGCTCTGGCGGGGCCCGGCCTTCGCCGGGTTCGCGGACGGGCCGTGGGCACGGGCGGAGGCGGTGCGCCTGGAAGAACTGCGTGAGGTGGTACGGGAACAGTTACTGGCCGCCCGCCTGGAGTGCGGGGAGCACACCGAGGCGCTGCTCGCCGAGGCCGAGGACCTGGTCGCCGGACAGCCCCTGCGCGAGGAACGCTGGTCCCTGCTGGCCCTCGCCCACCATCGCGCCCACGGTCAGGCCGACGCCCTCGCCGTGCTCCGCCGCGCCCGCCGCACCCTCGCCGACCGGCTGGGCATCGACCCCGGCCCCGCGCTGCGCGGCGTCGAGGCCGAGATCCTGTCCCACGCGCCGCGTCCCGCCGCCGCCCTGCCGTCCGCGCAGCCCGTGCCCGCACCCGCGTCGGGGAATGCCTGTACGTCCGATCAACTCATTGAGCGGGAAAAGGAGTTGGCCGAGCTGCGGCACTGCCTGGCGGACGCGATCGCGGGCCGCGGCGGGCTGGTGTGCGTGCGCGGCCCGGCAGGGATCGGCCGGAGCGCACTGCTGGCGGAGGCGGGGCGGCTGGGCAGGGAGTGGGGCGTACGGGTGCTGGACGTCGGTGGGGGTGCGGGGGTCCGCACGGGTGCGGAGGCCTCCCCGGATACCCGTTCGCGTGATCCCCACGACGTCGTGCGCCGGTTGCTCGACGAGGTGGCCGCCGGGCACGACGGCACGCTGTCGGCCACGGTCACGCCGGTTGTGGGCGGGCGGACCGCCGACGGGGCCGACGGTTTCGACGTCCTGCACGGGCTCTACCGGATCGTCGAGCGCCTGGTCACCGACGGCCCCCCGGCACGGCGGCCGCTGCTCCTCCTCGTGGACGACCTCCAGGCGTGCGACACGGCGTCCCTGCGGTTCCTGGCCCATCTGCTGCCGCGTGTCCAGAACCTGCCGATCCTCGTCGTCACCGCGCTGCGCGCCGGGGAACCCCCGGACCGGAGCGAGAGCGAGCAGGTGCTGGCCGACCTCGCGCAGGACCCGACGGTGGTGCACATCCGGCCCGAGCCGCTGAGCGCGGCGGGCGTCGCCCGGCTGGTACGCCGGCTGCTCGGCGGCACGGTGGACGAGGAGGTCGTACGTGCCTGCCAACGGGTCTCGGCCGGTCTGCCGCTGCTGCTGACCCACGTGCTCGGGGCCCTGGAGCCGGTGGGGCCGGGGGCGGACCCGCGCACCGTGGCGGAGTCCGGCGTCCGTGCCGTCTCCGACCTCGTCCTCACCGCGGTGGACGGGCTGCCGTCCGCCGCCATGGCCGTCGTACGGGCGGTCGCGGTACTCGACGGCGGCAGCGTGGGCGGCGGCGGCGGTGACGGCGCCAGCGGTGACGGCGGGGCCTCGCTGCCGGCGGTCGCCGCCTTCACGGACCTGTCCGAGCAGGACGTGGCCATGGCGACGGCGGCCCTGGTACGGGCGGAAGTGGTCCGTGACCAGTACCCGCTGGCCTTCGTCCATCCCCTGGCCGGCGAGGCCGTCCTGCGGACGGTGTCGCCGGCCGAGCGTCCGGCCCTGCACGAGAGGGCGGCCAGGCTCCTCGACCGTGCCGGTGCGGCCGAGGAGCGGACCGCCGCGCATCTGCTCCTGGTCCCCTACCGGGGCGACCCCTGGGCGGTCGGCGTCCTGCGCGCCGCCGCGGCCCGCGCGACCGCCCGCGGCGCGCACGACGCGGCCGCCACCCTGCTGACCCGCGCGCTGCTGGAGCCGCCCGCGCGGGACGTCCGCCCCGAGGTGCTCCTCGAACTGGGGCGGGCCGAGGCACTCGTCGACGGGCCCGCGGCCGCCCGGCACCTGCGGGAGGCGTACGAGACGTCGTCGCCCCCGCGCGCCGACGCCGCGTGCCTGCTCGCACAGACCCTGATCTACACCGGCAGGCCCGGCGAGGCGGCCGAGTTCGCGGCCCGGGCGGCGACGGAGCTGCCCACCGGGCGGACCGCCACGGAAGGTGCTGTCGACGGCGGGGTCGACGGTACGGACGACGGCCCGGCCGACGGTACGGACGACGAGCGGCAGGGGCTCGTGGCCCTGGCGCGGCTCGGTGCCTTCACGCACGGGCTGTACACCGTGGGCACCGGCGGCACGGACGTCCCGGTGCCGCCTCCCGTCGGGGACGGGCCCGGCGCCCGCATGCTCGCCGCCGAGGCGGCGAGGGACGCCACCGCGTGGGGGCTGGACCGCGCGGCAGCCGTCGCCGCGGCCCGGTTCGCGCTCACGGACCGAGTGCTGCTGCGCGGCGGGAGGGTGCTCTCGTGGTGCACGGCGGGCGTCGTCCTGCACCTGGCCGACGAGGACGTCAGGCTGCTGTGGGACGAGACGCTGACCTACGCCGGGCAGCGGGGGTCGCTGGTCGGGACGCTCTCGGCGCACCTGTGGAACGGGTT
This sequence comes from Streptomyces sp. NPDC047061, assembly GCF_040643955.1. NCBI lineage: Bacteria > Bacillati > Actinomycetota > Actinomycetes > Kitasatosporales > Streptomycetaceae > Streptomyces > Streptomyces sp. NPDC047061. The sequence continues at coordinate 21,052 of NZ_JBEYVI010000065.1, read as the reverse complement.
CACGCAGTGGCGGCACGGCGAGCTGCACCAGGCCCGCCGGTCACTAGGGACCGCGCTCGAACAGTTCGGCGCGTGGGGGGTCACGCCCGGTGCGCCGCAGTGCCGCGCGTTCCTGACCGGGGTGCTGCTGGACCTCGGGGACATCGCCGGCGCGCGTGCCTGCCTGGAACGGATGAGGGCGAGCGCCAAGGGCGCCGAGGGGGCGCGGTTGCGTGGGGAGAGCGAGGCGCGGGTGCTGATCGCCGAAGGCCGGTACGCACCGGCGCTGGCCGCGCTGGACGGCGTACGGCATCTTCAGCCGGACGTGGTGAACCCGGTGTGGTGGGACGGGGATCTGCTGCGGGTACGGGCGCTGACCGGGCTGGGGGAGCGGGGCCGGGCCGAACGGCTGGCGCGGGAGCAGCTGTCGCTGGCCCGCCGGTGGGGCGCGCCCGGCACCGTCGGCCGGGTGCTGCGGCTGTGCGGCGAGGCACGCGGGCCGGACGGCGGACCCGAACTCCGCGAGGCGCTCGCCCTGCTGGCCGACGGCCCGGCCCGCCTCGAGTACGCGCGTGCCCGGCGGTCCCTGCACGCGCTGGCCGGTGGGGAGAGCGGGCAAGACGGCGTCGTACGCCGATTCCCCCCTGCGTGACCGGCGTACGACGCACCGTCGGGACGAGAATCCGACGGCCGACTTGCGATCGGCTTGCAAGCGGTTCGCAAGACCGATGGCGCATCATCCGTTCCGCGCACGAAACAGGCACACCGCGACCACGAACCAGACACACCACGCGGCACAGAGCACACAGCACAGAGCAGACACCACACAGCACACGCACCGCGACAAACCGACGGGGGCGGCCCGGGGGACGGGCCGGGGGGCGAAGGACATGGGCGACGCGACACGCGCCGGGGACCAGTGGGCGGTCTCCGGCTACACACAGGAGAAAGAGCTGGGCGCCGGGGCCAGCGGGCGCGTGGTCCTGGCCACGCACGACACGACCGGCACCCGGGTGGCGATCAAGTACCTCGCCGACCAGCTCCGGGACGACCCGACCTTCCGCGAGGTGTTCCGCGCCGAGGCCCGGCTGCTGGGCGAGCTCCGCTCCCCTCATGTCGTGGAGCTGTACGAGTACGTCGAGAGTCCGCGCGGCGCCGCCATCGTCATGGAACTCGTGGACGGCGTCCCCCTGCGCAGGCTGTTGCGGGAGCACGGCGCCACGACTCCCGAGGCCGCGCTCGTCGTCCTCAGGGGCTCGCTGCTCGGCCTCGCGGCCGCGCACGCGGCGGGGGTCGTGCACCGCGACTACAAGCCGGACAACGTCCTGGTCGCCGCCGACGGTTCGTCCAAGCTCGTGGACTTCGGCATCGCCGTACCGAGCGGGGTGGCCGCGAACGCCTCCGGCACCCCGACCTACATGGCACCCGAGCAGTGGACCGGCGGCGCGGCCGGACCGGCGACCGACGTGTACGCGGCGACGGCGACCTTCTTCGAGTGCCTGACCGGCATGAAGCCCTACCCGGGCAAGACGCTGGCCGAGCTGGCGATCCAGCACATCGAGGCGCCGATCCCGGACGAGCTGGCTCCCGAGCCGGTGCGCCCGCTGATCCGCAGGGGCCTGGCCAAGACCCCCGAGGAGCGCCCGGAGAGCGCGGCGGCGTTCGTCGCGGAGCTCGAAGCCGTCGCGGGGACCGCCTACGGCGAGGAGTGGGAGGAGCGCGGCCGGCGCGAACTCGCCGCGCTCGCCGCCCTGTTCTTCCTCTCCTTCCCGACGGCGGACGGTGCCGCCTCGGGTACGACGGCCCTGGCCACGACCACCCTCGGGGCGGGCGCCCGCCGGATGCCCCGCCGGAGCCGGAGGATGCTGGCCGGACTGACGGCAGGGGTCGTGCTGGTGGTCGGCGGGATCGCGGCGACGGCGGTCGCCACCGGCGCGGGCGCCGGGCACCACAGGACGGACGACGCCGGGTCCGCATCCAGTACGGGGCCGGACGGATCCGGCGACGGGACCGCTCCGAGCGGGTCGGACGGCTCCCCCGAAGGGAGCCCCTCGGCGTCGGACGGTTCCTCGTCGCCCTCGGCGAGCGGGTCGCCCTCCGCGTCGGCGTCGGCGTCCGACGGCGACAGCGCCTCGCCCGCCGGGTCCGCGTCCGATGGCACGGGCGGCGGCACGGGAGGCACGGCCGGCACCGGTGGCGGCACGGGAGGTACGACCACCACGGGCGGCACGGGAACCGCGGGTGGCAGCACCTCCGGCGGCGGCACGACCACGACGGGCGGCGGCTCCACGGGCGGTGGTGGTACGACGACGAGCGGCGGCGCCACGACGACGTCCGGCGGCTCCACGAGCGGCGGCAGCACCTCCGCGCCGCCCGCGCCCACCCTCGACGTGAAGTCCGTGCAGATCAACGTGGTCGGCCCGATGTCGGCCGCCTGCACCATCGTGGCCTCCGTGAGCGTGACGACGGACGGCGCCGCCGACGGCACGCTCTATCTCAGCTGGTACACCGGCGACTCGCCCCGCGTCATGGGGACGGTCGTGGCCACCGACCCGGTCGCGCTGCCCCAGGGGAAGACGCAGATCTCGGGCCGCTACACCCACGCCTTCGCCATCCCGACGCGCGACGCCTACCTCGGTGTCAGGGTCACCACCGACCCGGCCGCCGACTCGGGCAACGGTTCCTTCCAGGCCACCGCGGCCCCCGTCGATTGCGACCCGCCCCGATGAGCACACCTCCCGAGGACCCCCGACTGCGGTTCGTCCGTACCGATCCGGCGGCGTCCCGCCCCCGCCCCGACGACCCCGATCTCACAGTCACCCTCCCGCCGGCGGAACCGGCCGCGACCCTGCACCTCCCGCCTTCGGCGGCGGGAGCGGAACCGGCGGCGATCGCGGCCGAGGGGGAGACCCGTTTCGGGCCCGGGGTGCCCGGTACGCAGGGCACGGCCGACGACCGTGCGACGGGCATCTGGCGGGGCACGCTCCCCCCGGACGGCCCGTCGGGGGCGACCGTCCGGCGCCGTCGGCCGTGGTGGCGGCGCGAGCTGCCGTCGTTGTTGGTGGTGGTCGCCGTCGTGGTGGCCGTCGTACTCGGCATGCGCTCCTGCACGGCGGCCCGGTCACCGCTGCACGTGGTGGGGGCCACGGTCACCGCGCCCGCGGTCGGCCGCTGTGCGAAGACGGTCGTCGTCACCGGCGTCCTCAGGACCGACGGCAACCCCGGCACCGTCGACTACCGCTGGAAGCGCAGTGACGGCACGGCCTCCGCCGTCCTCCACCAGGAGGTCGGCGAGAACGTCCGGAGATCGGAGGTCGTCCTGCGCTGGAGCTTCGACGGCCACGGCACCATGAAGGCCACCGCCACGCTCGAAGTGCTGTCGCCGGACCCGGTGACGGCGGCGACGAGTTTCACCTACGCCTGCTCCTGACCGCGGGTGTCATGCGCGGCGGCCTCCGCGGCGTCCATGGCGGCCACCAGACCTGCCGCCCCGCACTCCCGTGCGATGGACCGCCCCCGGCTCAGGAGGGCGGCGGACTCCCCCTCCGGCGCGTGCCCGGCGAGCGCGTACAGCGCACGGGCGTGCTCCAGGCGTGCCGGACCGGGCGCCAACAGGGCGACCGCCTCTCGGAGTTCGGGCCCGCCGTCCGGCCCGCGCAGCTCTCCGGCGATCCGCAGCACCCGCCCCACCGTGCTGGGCGCTCCCCATCCGCGGGCGACCGCCAGCTGCTCCTCGGCCAGGGCCAGTGCCTCGGTCCGCCGGCCGGCGCCCGCGAGCGCCCGCACCCGCAGCAGCGACCACGGCCACCACGCGGGGTTGGCCTCGGCGGGCTGGAGGTGCCGTACGTCGTCGAGGGCGGCCAGCGCCTCCTCGTACCGCCCCTCCGCGCTCAGCACGCCCGCCTCGCTCTCCCCGAGCAGCCGCCGGCCCTCCGCGCCCCGGATCCAGCCGCGCATCCGCTCCAGGCAGGCGCGGGCCCCGGCGGTGTCGCCCAGGTCGAGCAGGACGGCGGTCAGGAAGGTACGGCCCTGTGGGGCGCCGGGGGCGAGGCCCCAGATCTCCGACTGCCCGACCGCGGTCTCCAGGGAGCGGCGCGCCGCGAGCAGGTCGCCGTGGTGCCACTGGGTGAAGCCGCGCCACAGGTGCGTGGCGAGCACGGAGAACAGCGAGCCGCGTTCCACGGCGCGGGCCACCGCGGCGTCCCAGAGCCCGCCGACCTCCTCGTCGGCGAGGTGCAGCACGATGCCCGCGGTGTAGAAGAGCATCTCCTCCCCGGCCGCCTGGAGCACGTCGTCGGCGACGGCGAAGCGGGCGAGCGCGACGGCCCGGGGCCGGTCGCTGCCGTCCGAGGCCAGCTCCCGGGCGAGGTTGGCGGCGAGCATCCGGGCGCCGGGGCCCTCGCCCTCGACCACCGGGTCCTCGACGGTCCGCCACAGCTTCTGGTCCAGGCCGTGCATGAAGCCGCTGATGCGCTCCAGCGCCAGCAGCCCCTGCCGTTCGTCGCTCAGCCCGGCGGGCAGCTCCGCCGCCGCCCGGCGGGCGAACTCGGTCGCCTGGCCGTGGCCGCCGGCGAAGACCAGGATCCGGGCGAGCAGCAGGGCGGCGGCCGCCCTGCGCCCCGGGTCGGTCAGGGTGTCGTACGCCTGGCGCAGATGCTCCACGGCGGCCGGTCCGTTGCCGAGCATCTCGGCGCGCCCGAGGTCGAGCAGGACCTCGGGGCGGCGGTCGGGGGCGGGCGGTTCGTCGAGCGCGCGGGTCAGGTAGGTGGCGGCGGCGTCGGGGGCGCCCCGGCCCGCGGCCTCCCGGGCCGCCGCGCGGAGGACCTCCACCACGTCGGGGTCGCCCCGGTGCGGGGCGAGCAGCAGCTGGGCCGCCGTGCGTTCGGGCGGCGCACCGGCGGCGGACAGCGCACGGGCCGCCCGCTCGTGGCACAACTGCCGCTCTCCGGGAGGCAGTTCGCGGTAGACGGCCTCCCCGACCAGGGGGTGCACGAAGGCGTAGGGGTGGCCCTCGCGCAGGATCTCGGCCTGGACGAGCGGCTCGATCGTCTGTGCCGCCTCCGTCTCCGGCCGTGCCATGAGCGCCGCCACCGCGGCGAGCGTCGCGGCCCCGTCCCCGAGCACGGCCACGGCCTGCGCCGCGTCCCGTGCCGCTGCGGGCAGCCGCGCCATCCGGCCGAGGACCAGCCCGGACACGGCCTGAGCGCCTGCCTCCGCGACCCCGCCGCTGTGCGCGGCGTCGGGCCGGGTCCCGCGCGCGTGCAGGGCCCGCAGCAACTGGCGCAGCAGCAGCGGGTTCCCGGCCGTGGCGCGATGGCAGGCCGCCGTGAACTCCTCCTGCGGCTCCTCGCCGAGCGTCCGGCGGACGAGACCGGCGACCCCGCTCGCCGTCAGCGGGGTGGGCCTGATCCGCACCACCGAGGGGTCCGTCGTCAGCGCCTCGGGCAACTCCTCGCCCTGCTGCGGCTCCCCGGTGCGCAGGGTGACGGCGATGAGCACCGGCAGCCCTTCCAGGCGGCCCGCCAGATACGCCAGGTACCGCACCGAGCCGCTGTCGCACCACTGGAGGTCGTCCACGGCCAGCACCAGCGGCCCTGCCGTCCGCACCAGCTTCCGCGTCAGCTCGTACAGCCCGTTCAGCACCGCGAAGCTCTGCGGCTGCGGCCCGCGCACCGCTCCGAAGACCGCCCCCGCGGCGACGGCGGCCCCGGCGAGGAGCGACTCCTCGCCGTCGCTCACCACCCGTTCGAACAGCTGGCGTACGGCCCCGTAGCCGTAGTCCTTCTCCCGGGGGCTGCCGGTCGCGGTCAAGGTGGTCACCTGCCGCGCCGCCGCCAGCCCGGCGACCTCGCCCAGCAGACGGCTCTTGCCGATGCCGGCCGGGCCCTCGACGAGCACCACGCGGGGCTTGCCGTCCAGCGCCGAGCGGAGGCTGTCGCGCAGCTCGGCGAGCTGGGGGTCGCGCTCCACGAGCGGGTCGGTCCGCGGGGCGGTCCGAGGGGTGGTGTGCGGGTCGGTCCGTGGGGCGGTCGGCGGGGCGGTCGGCGGGGCGGTCCGCGGGGTGGTGTGCGGCACCCGGCGGGCCAGGGAGTCGAGGGCGGGGGTGCCGGAGGCCGGGGTACCGGTGGCCGGGGCGTCGAGGGCAGGGTCCTGGGCCAGGATCCCGGCCTCCAGATCGCGCAGGGCGGCCCCCGGGGCGGTGCCGGGTCCGGTGGGCAGCAGGTGCCTCGCGCGGCGGAGCGTGTCGAGGGCGTCGGCCTGGCGGTGGGCCCGGTAGAGGGCGAGGGCGAGAAGACGCCGGCGTTCCTCGCGGAGCGGGTCCTCGGCGACCAGGGATTCGAGTTCGGGCACCAGGACGGCGTCCTCGCCCCGGGCGAGGCGGGCGGCGAGCAGCCGTTCGCGGGCCAGCTCCCGCAGGTCGGCGAGGCGGGCCGCCTCCCGGTGGGCCCAGGGCTCGGCGGCGTACTCCGCGTAGGCCGGGCCCCGCCACAGCGCGAGCCCGGACTCCAGGACGGCCACGGCCTCCGACGGCCGGCCCGCGTCGGCGTGCGCGGCGGCGGACCGCAGCGCCTCCTCGAACCGCCAGGCGTCCACCGCGTCGGCCGCCAGCCGCAGCGCGTACCCCGCCCCCTCGCTGACGATGACGCCCCCGCGGGCCCTCGCCGCCCGCTCCGGCTCCAGGCAGCGCCGCAGATGTGAGACATGGGCCTGCAGCGAGGCGGCGGCGCGGCGCGGCGGCGCGCCGCCCCAGACCCCTTCGACCAGCCGGTCCCGGGTCACGACCGAGCCCCGGGCGACGATCAGCAGGGCGAGCACGGCCCGTTGCCGTCGTCCGCCCAGCTCCAGCGGCCGGGCCCCGAACGCGGCCCCGACCTCACCGAGCACCGACATGCGCAGTTCGTGTGGCGACACACACCGCATCAAACCAGAACATCCATTCGCCGCTGCCGCACGTGTTGCACGGAGGTCCGGCGATCGATCCCGGCGGTCGACCCCGGCGATCAACCGGGCGCGGAACCAGGCGCGGAACCGGGCGCGGAATCGGCGAAGACGAACAGCCGCAGCACCAGGAAACGTCCGGCTCCGGCGAGCCCGGCGGCGCAGAGGTAGACGGCCTGCTCGGAAAGGATCCCCGGCGACGGCCGCACCGTGTGCAGAACGGCGGTCGCGGCGCAGGTCACCGTGTAGGCGGCAGCGGCCGACCCCGCGGACTGCCAGTGCCGGCGCCATCCGGCGCGCCGCCCCGCCCCGAAGGTGAAACGTGCGTGGAGCTCCGTACACAGGACGGTGGAGACGGCGGTGATCAGCGCGTTCGCCACCATCCAGGACATCAGGGCGGCGCACAGCGACACAGCGGCACTGGAGGCGACCCCGACCCCGCCGCCGCACAGGACGAAACGGGCGAAGGCGGTGGCCGGACCGGGAACGACCGGTTTCCACCGTGTGTCGCTCCGGTCGGCCGCCGTCCGCCCCGTCCGCTCTGTCCGTTCCGTCCGTTCCGTGCGCCCCGTCTCCGGCCTCGCCGCGAGCGGCGACTTCATGGGTTTCCTCCGGACGGGGCAGTTGTGGACCTCGGGGGCGGGACCGTCAGCTCGTGGTGTCCGAGGTGGCCGGTGCGACGGTGTTGCCGGTCACCGTGCCGGTGGCGCCGTCGATGGTGACCAGGTGCCGGACGCCGTCGGTGCCCAGCACCTCGACCTCCCACGCGCTTCCGCCGCCCTGCTCGGCGACCACGCGCAGCGCCTCCGTCCTGCTGCCGGGCACCGCCTTGCCGGCCGCCTCGATCGCCGCCGTGGCCGACACCGTCGGAAGCGGCGCAGGCGCGAGGGTCCCCGAGGTGCCGCTCTGACCGCTCTGACCGCTCTGGCTGCCCTGGCTGTTCTGGCTGCTCTGACCGCTCCCGGAGCCCTGTCGGCCGTCGCCACCGGGTCCGGACGCGCCGTTCCGGCCGTCGTGCCCGCCTCGTGCCTGCCCGTAAGCACCCTGTCGGCCGTCGCCGCCGCCCGCCTGTCGGCGGTCTGCCGTGAACTTGCCGTGGTCGCCCTTCCCGCCGTGGTCGTGGAAGACGACCGCGGCGGTACCGCTCGCGGCCGCGGCCGCCAGGAGAACCGCGACGCCGAGGACGGCCCCGCGGCGCCGGGTGACCCGGGGAAGGCGCGCCCGGAAGTTCTTGACCGGCTTGGCCGGCTCCGGCAGCGCGACCGGCGCGTCCGCCGTCGACTCGGGCTGCGGCTGCGGCTGCGGCTGCGGCTGCGGCGGTTCGGGTTGGGACATGCGCGGGCTCCTGATCGCCTCGACCGGCCCGGTGCCGGCGGCTGCGCTCAGCTTGGAACGCCGTTGCTGAAGCCAGGCTGAAGGTCGCTGAAGACGTCTTCAGCCGCCGCACGTCCGTCGTGCGAGTCTGTATGACGTGCGCGTACTGGTGGTCGAGGACGAGAAGCGGCTGGCCGCCGCCCTGCAGCGGGGTCTCAGGGCCGAGGGGTTCACCGTCGACGTCGCCCACGACGGGAACCAGGGACTCTGGCTCGCCCTGGAGCACGACTACGACGTGATCGTGCTCGACATCATGCTGCCCGGCCTCAACGGCTACCGGGTCTGCGCCAGGCTGCGCTCGGCCGGGAGCGACACACCGATCCTGATGCTCACCGCCAAGGACGGGGAGTACGACGAGGCCGAGGCCCTGGACACCGGTGCCGACGACTTCCTGTCCAAGCCGTTCTCCTACGTCGTCCTGGTCGCCCGGCTCCGCGCGCTGCACCGCCGTACCGGCCACCGGATCCCTCCGGCGTTCCGGCTCGGCGACCTGGTGATCGACCCGGCGGGCCACACCTGCGTCCGCGGCGGCAGCGAAGTCCGGCTCACCGCACGGGAGTTCGCCATCCTGGAGTACCTGGCCCGGCGGGCCGGCGAGGTGGTGTCCAAGCGCGAGATCCTCGAACACGTCTGGGACTCGGCCTTCGAGGCGGACCCCAACGTCGTCGAGGTCCACGTCAGCGCCGTACGCCGCAAGATCGACACGGCCTTCGGTCGCTGCGCCCTGGAGACCATCCGCGGCGCCGGCTACCGGCTGGCGGCCGACGGTGGCTAGGGCCCGGCCGGGAGGGTTCGTCCCCCGCACCGGCGAGGTAGCGGCCGCGATCCGGCGGCTGCGCTTCGCCGCCGTGAAGCTCGTACGGCACCCGTGGCCGGGATCGGTGCGGGCCCGGGCGACGCTCGGGGCGACCGCGGTCGTCGCCCTCGCCCTGACCGCGGCCTCCTTCGCGCTGTTCGCCCTGCTCCACTCCGACCTCCAGCGCAACGCCAACGACGCGGCCACCGCGCAGGCGGACACCGTCGGTCAGCTGGCCGCCGAGGGCAAGCTGCCCGACCTGCTGCCGCTCTCCCACGGCGCCGACTTCATCCAGGTCGTCGACAGCAGTGGGCGCGTGGTGGCCGCCAGCCAGAACCTCGCCGGCCGCCCGGCCGTCGCCCACCTGCGCCCGCACGAGGGCAGGCTGCGCGCCACCTGGTCCGGCGAGCCGTTCGGCGAAGGGCACCGCCAGCGGATCGTCGCCGTCACCGCCCGGACCCCCAGTGGCACGGTCACCGTGTACGCGGGTACGTCGCTGCGGGACGCGGACGCGGCCGACGAGATCACCAAGGCCGCGCTGGGCATCGGCACACCGCTGCTGCTGGCCACGGTCGCCCTGGTCACCTGGTGGGTGACCGGCCGGGCCCTGCGTCCGGTGGAGGCCATCCGCTCCGAGGTCGCCGAGATCACCGGGCACGCGCTGCACCGCCGCGTCCCCGTGCCGGCCGCCCAGGACGAGGTGGCCCGCCTCGCCCGCACCATGAACGCCACGCTCGACCGCCTGGAGGACGCCGACGTCCGCCAGCGCCGGTTCATCGCGGACGCCTCGCACGAACTGCGCAGCCCCATCACCGTCCTGCGCACCCAGCTGGAGGTCGCCCTCGCCCACCCGGACCCGGCCCTCTGGCCCGACCTGGTCAGTGACGCCCTGGAGGACACCGTCCGGCTCCAGGACCTCGCCGCCGACCTGCTGCTCCTCGCCCGCCTGGACACGGCCGAACCGGTCAGCCGAGTCCCGCTGGACCTGGCCGAGCTCTGCCGTACGACCGTTGCCGCGCGGCACGGCGACCGGCTCCCCGTCGACACCGGCCTGCAACCCGGCGTCACCGTGGAGGGCAACCGCGGCTGGCTGGTCAGACTCCTCACCAACCTCCTCGACAACGCCCAACGGCATGCCGACCGCCGCGTCGAACTGGTGCTGCGTGCCGACCCGGACGCCGGGACGGCCGTACTGGAGGTGACCGACGACGGCCCCGGCATTCCGGAGGCCGACCGCGAGCGGGTCTTCGAGCGCTTCACCCGCCTGGACGACGCCCGCAGCCGGGACCACGGGGGAGCCGGCCTCGGGCTGGCCATCGCCCGCGACATCGCCCATCAGCACCACGGCACCCTCCGCGCCGAACCCCGCCCGCACGGCGCCGCCATCGTCGCCCGCCTCCCGCTGCCGCCGTCCGGAGCGCGCCCTTGAGACCGGCCGACCCCGTCTGACCGCGACCCCGACCCCGATCCCGGCCGACCCCGACCCCGATCCCGGCCGACAGCGGTCCGCATCAGCCTTCTCGCCGTCACGGTCCGACCGCGTCCACGACGACGTGCCCTGCCCGGCGGTCCGCGCGGAGCACCGCCCGGGCCGCCCCGAGGATCTCCTCGTCCATCTCCGGCCCGCGGGCCAGCACCCCGAGCAGCCGGGTCCGCCACACGTCGGGATCCGTCTCGTACGCGTGCAGCACCCGTAGGCCGTATCCGCCCCGCACGCCGCCGCCGCCCTCGGACAGCCGTCGGCGGACCGTCTCCCGCAGGACGGCGTGGAGGTCGTGGACGACTCCTCGCGAGGTGCCGGTCAGCCCGGCCGCCGCCCCCGTGGCCAACGCGGTCGCCACCAACTCCACTTCGGTCACGAGGACCCCCTTCGGTTGTGCGGGTTGTGCGGGTTGTGCGATGTCGTGCGCATCACTGTGTCCGGGGGTGCTGCAATTCTGATGAAATTCCGATGACGCGGGCGGGCGGAGGCGCAGGGGTGGACGACGGGTCTCCTCAGGTGCTGCGGTTCGACGTGCTGGGACCGTTACGGGCGTGGCGGGGCGGGACACCGCTGGAGCTGGGGCCGGTCAAGCGGCAGACCGTGCTGGCCGCGCTGCTGCTGCGCCGAGGGGCCGTGGTGAGCCATACGCGGCTGCTCGACGCCGTGTGGGGCGAGGAGCCGCCCGCGGGCGGCCACAAGGTGCTGCCCACCCATGTCAACTCGCTGCGCAGGGTGCTCGATCCGGGACGCACCCCGCCCGCGGAGTCGGTGATCCGCAGCGGCAAGGGCTGGTACCGCTTCGTCGTCGACGGGGTCGGGCTCGACACGGCGGACCTGGACGAACGGGGCGGCGCGGCGCTGCGTACCGTCGCGTCTGGCGACCTGGCCGCCGCGGCGGAGCAACTCTCCGCGGTCCTCGGCCTGTTCCGGGGCGAGCCGCTGGCCGGGCTGCCGGGACCGTTCGCGCAGGAGGAGCGGCAGCGGTGGGAGGAGCGCCGGCGGACGTTCCGGCTGGAGCGGCTCAAGTGCCTGGTCCTGCTGGGCCGGTTCGGCGACGCCCTCGACGACCTGAGCGGACTGTCGGCGTCCTCGGCGTTCTCGGCCGCCGACCGCTACGACGAGTCGCTGACGGCCTTGCGCATCCGGGCCCTGTACGGCCACGGACGCCGGGCGGAAGCGCTCAGAACCTACGAGGACCTGCGCATACGACTGCGGGACGAGCTCGGAGCCGATCCCGGCGAGGAACTGCGCCGGGTGCACGAAGCGGTACTGCGCCAGGACGACACCTTCCTCCTGCGCCCACCTCCGTCGGTGCTCCCCGCATCGCGCAAGAGCACCGTGCCGGCCGAACTCCCGCACGACACCCCGGGGTTCGCCGGCCGCAGCGGCGAACTCGACCGGCTCCACTCGCTGCTTGCGCCCGCGGGGGCACACGGGACGGCGAAGACCGTGGTCATCTCCGCCATCGGCGGCGCCGCCGGCATCGGCAAGACCGCGCTGGCCGTGCACTGGGCACACCAGGTCCGCGACCGCTTCCCGGACGGCCAGCTCTACGTCAACCTCCACGGCTTCGACCACGACCGGCAGCCCCTCGAACCCGGCGAGGCCCTGGAACTGCTGCTGCGCAGCCTGGGGCTCGCGGCGGCGGAGATCCCCCCGCACCACGAGGCCCAGAGCCGGGTGTTCCGGACCCTGCTGGCCGACCGGCGCATGCTCGTCCTGCTGGACAACGCGGCCTCCGCCGATCAGGTACGTCCGCTGTTGCCGTCCGGCCCGGCCTGCTGCGTCCTCGTCACCAGCCGCAACCGGCTCGGTGATCTCGTGGCCCACAACGGCGCCCACGCCCTGCCCCTGGATCTCCTGCAGCCGGACGAGGCCCGCGCGCTGCTGAGCCGGACCCTCGGCACGGACCGGGTCGCCGACGACCGGCACGCGGTCGACGAACTGATCCTGCTCTGCGGCAGCCTCCCGCTGGCCCTGCGGGTGGCCGCCGCCAGGCTCGCGGACGACCCGGCGCTGCGGACGGCCGACCTCGTCGCCGAGATGACCGAGGGCGGCAAACTGGAGGCGCTGGAGCCGGACAGCGACGCCAACTCCCCTTTGCGTACGGCGTTCTCGGTGTCGTACCGGGTTCTGGCACCCGGCGCGCGGCGGCTGTTCCGCCTGCTCGGCCTCTTCCCCGGGGCGGAGTTCACCACCGAGGTCGCGGCGGCGCTCCTGGACGCGCCGCTGTCACAGGCCCGGCGGCTGGTCGGTGCGCTGGTCTCGGCCCATCTGATCGAGCCCGTGACGGCGGGGCGTTACCGGTTCCACGACCTCCTTCGCGAGTACGCACAGGAGTGTGCGACGGCGGAGGAGGCGGCGCCGGACCGTGCGGCCGCCGTGGAACGACTCCTGGTCTGGTACCTGAACGCCACCCGGGCCACCGCGGGGGCCGGGCTCTTTCCCGAGCTGCCCGGCAGCCTCCGCCCCGGCGGGCACCCGGGCCTGCCGTCGGCCGTCGACGCCGGGCCGTGGCTGGACGCGGAACGGGCGAATCTGCTCGCCGTCATCCACCACGCCGCCCACCACGGCCCCCGTCCCGTCGCCTGGTACCTGGCCTCCGCGCTGTTCAGCGACTTCTGGATGCATCTGCCACGGAAGACCTGGCAGACCATCGCGCAGACGGCGCTGGAGGCGGCCGAGGCCGAGGGGGATCCGTTCGGCCAGGCGGCGATGCACTCCAGCCTCGCCGCGGCACGGTGGGACCGGGGGCATGTCCGGCAGGTGATGGAACACGCCTCCCGCGCGCTGGACATCAGCCGGGAGCTCGGCTGGACGACGGGCGAGGCGTCGGGGCTCGGCCTCAGGGGCTTCGCGCAGTGGAGCATGGCGCGCCTCGACCGTGCGCACGACGATTTCACCACCGGTCTCCGCCTCTTCCGCCAGACCGGGCACCGCTACTTCGCAGGTTTCGGGATGGTCGGCCTCGGTATGGCCTGCCGGGATCTGGGCCGGCTGCACGAGGCCGCCGGCCACCTCGAACGTGCCGTCCGCCTGGAGGCGGAGGTCAGCTGGTGGAACGCCAGCTCGGCCCTGCAGATCCTGGGCGGGGTGTACTGGGAACTCGGCCGTCTCACCGACGGACTCGACCTCCTCGGCCCGGAGGTGGCCTCTGACCGGCGGGCGGGCTACCGCGACGGCCACGCGATGATGCTCGCCGCCCTCGCGAAGATCAGCATCGAACTCGGCCGCCACGAGAAAGGGCTGGAGCAGGCCGAGCGCGCGTACGCGCTGGTCGAGGAGACGAAGCGGCACTGGGTCCAGTCCGGCATCCTCAACACGGTCGCAGCGGCCCGGCGACGGCTGCGGCAGCCGGACCTGGCCGTTCGGGTCGGCGAGCAGGCCCTCGCCCTGGCCCGCGAGGCACGGTTCGCCCGGGCCGAGGCGGACAGCCTCCTGTGTCTCTCCCTCACCCACCACGAGACGGGCCGGTACGACGAGGGCCGCCGCCATGCCGAACAGGCGCTGGCCCTGGCCCGCGCCCACTCGTTCCGCGTGGTGGAGGGCCAGGCCCTGACAGCCCTGAGCGAGACGGCGGAGGCCCAGGAAGCACCCGGCAGGGCCGTCGAGCTCGGCCGGCAGGCCCTGGCCGTGCACCGCGAGACCGGCCACCGGCCCGGCGAGGCCCGCACCCTCATGTCGCTCGCCCGCGCCCACCGGAGGACCGACGGCGCCGCCGCCGAACTGATGGGACGACAGGCAAGGACCATCTTCTCGGACATCGGCGTGCCCGAGACGGAGTACGAGGGCCGTGCGTAGGGCGCGACCTGCCCCGGTCGTGGCTCGGGTGCGTGCCTAGGCTGGTGGCCACCACCGAGGGAGCCGCACCGTGTCCATCCGCCCCAGCCTGCTGTTCGTGACCGATCTCGCCTACCAGGCCCGCGGGCGGCGCTACTGCGACGAGGACATCCACCTGACCTCCCGGCTGCGCGGCGCCTTCGACCTCGCGCTCTGCCACCCCCTGGACGCCGCGGCGCTGATGGACGCCTTCGACGCGGTCGTGGTCCGCAACAGCGGCCCGGTGCTGCACTACCAGGAGGCCTACGACGCCTTCCGGGAGAAGGCCGCCGCACAGGGCACCCTGGTCTACAACCCGCTCTCCGGGCGCGGCGACATGGCCGGCAAGCAGTACCTGCTGGAGCTGACGGCCGACGGGTACCCGGTGATCCCCACCGTCGACCGGCCCCAGGACCTGCACCTGCTGCCCGAGGCCGGACGCTACGCGGTCAAGCCGAAGGCCGGAGCGGACTCCATCGGTCTCGCCTTCGTGCCCCGGGACCGGCTCGGCGGCCTCTCCTACGGCGACATCCTGGTGCAGCCGCGTATCGACTTCCGGTACGAGGTGTCCTTCTACTACATCGACGACGCCTTCCAGTACGCCCTCCACGCCCCCGACCCCGACCGGCGCTGGGTCCTCGAGCCCTACGAGCCCACCGGCGCCGATCTCGCCTTCGCCGACCGGTTCATCGAGTGGAACACCCTCGACCACGGCATCCAGCGCGTGGACGCCTGCCGTACCCGGGAAGGCGACCTGCTCCTGGTCGAGCTGGAGGACCTCAATCCCTATCTCTCCCTCGACCTGGTCGGCGACCGGACCCGCGACGACTTCGTGGCCGGCCTGACGGCCTCCCTGCACCGGTTCCTGGACGCCTCGCCGCGCGTCTGATCTGAGACGACGGGCCGGTGTCAGCTCCAGGGCAGGCCGAGGAGCACGCGCCACGGACCCTGGCCGGGCATCACCAGCGTCGGTACCTGCTGTACGGTGCCCGGCTGTACGGTGCCCGGCTGGGTGATGCCCGGCTGGATGGAGGGCTGCCGGCCAGTGGGCTGCTGGGTGGTGGGCTGCTGGTTCGCCGTGGTGCCCGGGGCCTGCGCGGCTCCGGTGGCCCACAGCTGGTCGACACGCGAGCGCTCGGCGGCGTTCGGGTAGCGGTTGGTGCAGGACGGGCCGGCGCCGCCGCCCGACATCAGCTCACTGCACGGTCCGCTGTAGTCGTCCTGCAGGCCCAGTACGTGCCCGGTCTCGTGGGCGACGACGCGGACCGAGTCGTACTGCCGGCTCTGGGTGTAGTCGATGAAGATGTAGCCGCTTCCGTGGCCGTTGGTGGAGGCGTAGGACCCGCGCTGGTCGTTGCCCTCGTAGTAGGAGAAGTCGGCACCACCGCTCGACGCCTTCTGGAGTCTGACGTGGGACTCGGAGCTGTTCCAGATCGAGGCCGCGCTCGCTATCTGCGAACGGAAGCTCGGCGCCCGGGAGTCGTCGTAGGTGATGGTCACCGCCTGCGCGTTCGGCTGGGCGGCGCGCTTCGCGGCGACCGACTTGAGCACGGCCTCGAAGAACGCCTTGTTGTCCGCGGCCTCCTCACCCGATCCGTCGTACCGCGCCACGGAGGCACCGGCGGAAGTGGTGGGGGCGGTGGGGGCGGCGGCCGTGCGGGCGCTCGCCGGTGCCGCCGCGCCCAGTCCGCCGGCGGCGAGACCCAGGCCGAGGGCGAGAGCGAGACCCAGGGGTCTCGCGGACGTTCGGGACGAGTTCATGTGGGGGGCTCCTACTCACTCGGTGACGCCGCGGCCCGGTGCGTGGTCGGCTCTGCGTGCACACCGGTTCCGAACTGCGGCGACGTCCTGTGGGTCGACATTCTTAGGACGGCTTCACAGGGAGCGCAAAGGGGTCCCGCCACTACCTCGCCTCGTAGGTCCCGGAGCCGTGCCGGGACGGTGTGCGGGTCTCCGGTCCGCGCAGCGCGGCGGGAGGAGAAGCTGACGTGACGTCAGAAGCCTTGCGGTGCAGGGTGGTGGACGTGTGAGGCGGCCGGGTGGAAATCCGGGGCATGGGTCGGGGTCCGTATTCGCGCCAAGACGGACAAATAGCTAAATGTCCGCCACTTCGCGTCTACTAAGCGCGCCGGTGGATTGGCCGAACCCTGTGACCGACGTCATAGAACATGGTCTTCCGGTTATTTCGTGCTTTACCGGCCCCGGGCCGGGCTCCCCCGGCGCGGCCGTCGGCTGAACCCCGGGAGCGGGCGGTGCGTATGAATTCCGCGGGGGCAGCTCCGGTCTCTGCCCCGGGTCGGAAGGAGAGCGCCGTGCCCACACCGCCCGCGTCCGAGGCACCGGACGACCGCACCGCGCTGGAGCCCATCCGCGTGCTGCGCCCGCGCAACACCGACGCGCTGGCCCAGCTGCTCGTCGACATACGCCAGGACAAGGACTACCGCGGCGACGCGACCGCGACCGTGGCCGCACCCGCCGCCCGCACCCCGGCCGACGGCGAGACGGAGGAACTCCCGCCCGTCCGCGCCGGTGAGACGGCGGAACTTCCTCCCGTCCCCGGCAGGAAGGCGGAGGAACGTCGCGCACCCGACGGCCGCACCCGCCCGTCGCGTCCGGCGGACCGCCCCCGCCTGGGGCCCGGACAGCGCCGGGCGGCCGTGGTGATCGGGGTCGCCGCGGCGGCCGTCGTCGGCTTCGGCTGCTCCCTCCTGATCCCCGGCCGCACCGAGGCCACCCCGGCCGCTCCGCCGGCGAGCGCGTCGGCCGCCCCGACATCGGCGGCCCCGACCTCGGCCGCCCCGGGCGAGGCAGGGGCCGCCGGCGTCCTGGCCAACCCCGGCTTCGAGTCGGGCGGCCTCTCGCCGTGGAACTGTGCCGGCAACCCGGGCTCGATCGTCTCCTCCCCCGTCCACTCGGGCTCCAAGGCCCTGAAGGGGACGGTGAGTTCGAGCGACACCGGGCAGTGCGACCAGACCGTCGCGGTACGGCCGGACACCACCTACTCGCTGAGCGGCTGGGTCCGCGGCTCCTACGTCTACCTGGGCGTGAACGGCGGCGCCTCCACCTGGGCCGACTCGCCCTCCGGATACAGCCGGCTGACCGTCTCCTTCACCACGGGCGCCGCCCAGACCAGCGCGACGATCTACGTGCACGGCTGGTACGCACAGGGCGACTACCTCGCCGACGACATCACCCTGGACGGATCCGGCGACGGCCACACCTGAGCGCTCCGCCGACACAGCGGTGACGCCCCCGTGACGGCACCCCGTTCCCCGAGCGTCCAGGGCCCGCCCGGTCCGCTGAGCGGAAAGAGGCATGACACCTGCCCCCGGCCTGGTCACGCTGGCTGCCTCAGGCACATGCGGAGGGCATGGCAGACGGCACCGGCCGCTCGACCTGCGGCCGCGACACGGGGGAACGGACGACGACTGATGGCCCGGAACGAACGGACGGCGGAGCCGCGAAGAGACCGTACGACGGCACGGGAACAGGAGCGCGCCGTACTGCGCCTGTTCGGCACCTTCCGGCTGGAGGGAGCGAACGGGGACGTCGCCGTGCCGGCGAGCGCACAACGGCTGCTGGCCTATCTCGGACTGCACCGGGGCGCGCCCCGTTCGGTCGTCGCCGGGACACTGTGGCCCGACGTCACCGAGGAGCACGCGCACGGCAGTCTGCGGACGGTGCTCTGGCGGCTGCGCCGGATGCGGCAGCCGGCGGTCCGCACCGACGGCGACAGCCTGTGTCTGGCGGACGGCGTCCGCGTCGACGTCGACGACTTCACCCGCGCGGCACTTGGACTGACCGGTTCCGCACCGGCTCCGGGGGACACGCCGTCCCCGCTCGTCCTCCTCGACAGCGGTGAACTGCTGCCCGGCTGGGACGAGGAGTGGATCCACCCGGAGCGGGAGCGGCTGCGCCAGCTCCGCCTGCACGCACTCGAGTCGCTGAGCGTCCGGCTCACCGTCCGCGGCTGCTACGCGCTCGCGCTGGAGGCGGCCCTCAGATGCGTCGCGATCGAGCCCCTGCGCGAGAGCGCCCACTGCGCGGTGGTGGCCGTCCACCTGGCCGAGCACAACATCGTGGAGGCCATCCGGCACTACGAGGCGTTCCGGCGCCTGCTCGACGAGGAACTCGGACTCGAACCCTCACCGCGCCTGGCCGGCATGTTCCCGCACCGGGTCAGGGAGCGGTACCCCGAGACGGGGCTGATACGACGGTGACGTCCTCGCCGGGGGTCTCCGCAGCCGCCGGTGTCCGCAGGCTGCCGTAGCGCTCCATGCGCTGCCAGCGCAGTCGCGAGCCGGACACGGCGGTGAAGACGGACTGGACGACCACCAGGTACATCAGCTGGCGGTGGACGAACTGCTGCAGGGGCAGGCTCCACAGCGGGCCCGGGCGTTCCCCGTCCAGTCGGAACGCGTACAGGGCCATCAGCAGTTGCAGCAGCAGGAAGGCGAGCCAGAGCGCGGTGATCCGCAGCGGGTCGAGGAAGACCAGGCCGTAGAGGGCGAAGACGTCGACCACGGGGGCGAGCAGCGGCAGCAGGACCTGGAAGAGGAGGAGGTACGCCAGGCCCCGGCGGCCCAGCTTGCCGGCGGCGCCGCCCTGCACCAGCGCGCCCCGGTGCTTCCACATCGCCTGCAGGGTGCCGTAGCACCAGCGGTACCGCTGCCGCCACAGGGCGCCGAGCGACGCGGGCGCCTCGGTCCAGGCCACCGCGCCCTCCTCGTACACCACACGCCAGCCGGCCCGGCACAGCGCCATGGTGAGGTCGGTGTCCTCGGCGAGGGTGGCGTCGCCGACCCCGCCGAGGGCGAGCAGGGCCCGGCGGCGGAACGCCCCGACCGCTCCGGGCACGGTCGGCATGCACTCGGCGAGGTCGAACAGGCGGCGGTCCAGGTTGAAGCCGACCACGTACTCGATGTGCTGCCAGCGGCCCAGCAGGCCACCGCGGTTGACGACCTTCGCGTTGCCCGAGACGGCGCCGACGCCGGGGTCGGCGAAGGGCTGCACGATCGTGCGGACGGCGTCGGGTTCGAAGACGGTGTCGCCGTCGACCATGACCACCAGGTCGCAGGAGGCGGCGGCCAGGCCGGTGTTGAGCGCGGCGGGCTTGCCCGCGTTCCGCTGCCGGATCACCCGCACCCCCGGCAGCCCCAGGGACTCCACCAGGTCGGCGGTGCCGTCGGTGGAGCCGTCGTCCACCACGATGATCTCCACCGGATGGTCCGAGGCGACCAGGGAGCGTACGGCCGCCTCGATGCCGGCGCTCTCGTTGTACGCCGGGACGATGACGCTGACCGGCTCGGTCACCGGCGGCCCCCACGGTCTGGCCCGGCGCCCGGTCCGCAGCCGTCGGTGCCGCCGGGCCGCGACCAGGACGACGGCTGCCCGCAGCACGCTGATCGCTCCGGCCGCGTACATCAGCACGCCCAGCAGCCGTATGGTCCAGTCGCCGAGCTGGAGCATCCTGATGAGGGCCATGCCCTGGAGGCGGTCGCCCGGTCCGGCGGGCTGGACGGGGCCGGCCATGCCGACCGCGGCGCCGACCGTCTCGAACCGGAAGCCCTGCGCCTTCAGCCGGGGGATCAGGGTGTTCAGGGCGGCGACCGTCTGGGAGCGGTCACCGCCGGCGTCGTGCATCAGCACGATCTGCCCGGCCCTGCCGTGCGGGGTCGCGTTCGCCAGGACGCGGGCCGTGCCCGGGCGCTGCCAGTCCTCGGCGTCCAGGGTGGAGAGCACCGTGACGTACCCGGCCGTGCCGGCCTGCTTCAGGACGGACCAGTCGGCGTCGTCCAGCGCGTCGTTCTCCGAGGAGTACGGCGGCCTGAGCAGCCCGGTGGTGACACCGGCCGCCCCGGCCACCGCCAGCTGGGTCTCGCGCAGCTCCAGCGAGCGCTGCCAGGGGGCGAGACGGGAGAGGTCGGGGTGGGTGAAGGTGTGGATGCCGATCTGGTGGCCCTCGGCGACGATCCGCCGGACCAGTTCCGGGTGGGCCACGACCTGGGTGCCGACGACGAAGAACGTCGCGTGCACATGGTTGCGGCGCAGCACGTCGAGGATGCGGGGCGTCCAGACGGGGTCGGGGCCGTCGTCGAAGGTGAGGGCGATGGTGCGGGCCTTCGGGCGGGCGGTGTGCGGGGATCCGGCCGCGTCCGCGATCACGGGCCCGCCGTGGGCCACCTGTCCGGGCACGGTGTCGGCACGGCCCCGGGGGCCGGTCACGTCGTCCGAGGTGATCCCGAACATGTGGTGGGTGTAGCCCTGCAGCAGGAGGGCCGCCGACAGGGTCACCACCAGCACGCACAGCAGCAGCCAGTGGGTGCGGGGGGTGACCCGGGGGGCCCTGGAGGCCCCAGCGGTACGGCCGCGGAGGCGGGGTACGGCGGTGCGGCGGGATGCGGCGGAACGGCGCCGGCGGTCGGTCGGGGCGGTCACGTCAGGGCCTCGGGTCACTTCACGGGCTTGTGGGACGCGGCGTTGGCGCGCCCCTTGGCGGAGGGCGCGTCGGTGCCGGTGGGGGCACCGGCACCGGCACCGGTGGTCGGGCTTGCGGTCGTGGTCGGGGTGGCGGTCGCGGAGGTGGTTGCGGTGGGCGTCGCGGTGACCGCGGACGTGGCCGCGGCGGTGGCGCAGGGCTTCGCGGCGGAGACCGCCTCCAC
>NZ_JBEYVI010000064.1:0-39527 GCF_040643955.1 Streptomyces sp. NPDC047061 | reverse complement strand
GGTGGGGGTGGTGGTATTCGTCATGCGTCCAGCGTGGCGAGAGACCGCCTCCCGGCACCATGGCATGAATGCCAAGTTCCAACGGGATCACGCCACGACCAGTGGGAACACCGCGAATGCCCGACGGGGGGGGCGTGACACATGCCCACACCGCACGTGTCGGCACGAGTTCGCCGAGTCTGACGCCGAACTGGAGGAGTGGCCCGAGGGACGAGCGTGGCGACCGGCGACGACCCGAAGGCGTTGTTGGATGCCGCGATGGGGCTGGCTGCGGGATCGGCGGGCGCCGCTTCCCGCATTAACCACGCTCGCGCGTCTGGTGGCCAGCCGACGCGACGCGGCAGCCAGCTTCAACGACATCGGTCGCCTACATCCCAAAGCGCTGCAGGGCGAGTCGGACCGCCAGCCTGATGATTTGGCGCGGACTCACCCACCGGATGATGCCGCAGGTGGACCTGCCCGTCAGGGGCCTCCCGGAGAGACGCCGACCAGGAGAGCACCTCGATCACCTGCGGCGATACCTACATATCGAACCTGAGCGTCAGGTTACGACCCCGCACGCCGACCGTAACTCTCCGGGGGCGCTCGCCGTAGGGCCGCTACCCCTCCCGACATCACGGTCTATTGTTAGATTAGACCGTGACACCGGGAAGGCGTGATCATGCCGATCTACTCGACCCGGGAACCCCGCTTCCCGGCGGTCAATATCGACGGCGCCGCGGTGCACCTGTTGGTCATCCCCATGCAGGCACAGCCAACCAGCTGGCCACCGAGCTTCGACACCACTCACCGCGAGTCCGGCCTGTGATGACTCCTGATGCCCTGATCCTGCTGGCCAACCTGGGGCGGCCTCGACGTCCGGCACGTCACCCCACTCCACGCAGTGAGCCGGTTCTCCCCGACTCCGCCACCGCCGGCGAGCAGTTGGCGCCGCTCGTCTCGCTGCCGGTCGACGAGGCCGACCTGCCCGCGCTGCGGCGTGTCCAGCAGATCGCCGAGGAGTCCGCCGAGTCCCTTCTCGCTGGGCGAACCCCGGACTGCGAGGCCATGACCGCACTCGCTCGGGGCAGCACCGCCCACGTGGAACTCATCGCCGGCGATGTCGGCCTGCGCCAAGAGGTGACCTGGACCGACAGTTCGAATTCCTCCGGCCTGGCCCGCCGCCTCATCGCGGAGCTCGCCGCGCTCGACCCGCACCGGCTGCGGCGCTGCGCCCGCGACGCGTGTGACCTGATCTTCTACGACACCACCCGCTCGCGCACCCGCCGCTGGCATGCCGAAGACCCTTGCGGCTGGAGAGAACGTCAGCAGAACCGCCGCACCCACCAATGACTTGGAGTGACCCATGGCCGGAGCTAAGCCATACGGGCAACTGCGCTATCGCGAGATCCACGGCAAACAGATGGCCTACATCGACGAGGGGAAGGGCGACGCCATCGTCTTCGCCCATGGCAACCCGACCTCGTCGTACCTCTGGCGCAACGTCATGCCCCACCTGCGGGGGCAGGGCAGGCTCGTCGCGGCGGACATGATCGGGATGGGTGCCTCGGACAAGCTCAGCCCATCCGGCCCGGATCGATACGACTACGCCGAGCAGCGCGACTACCTGTTCGCACTCTGGGAAGCGCTGGAGCTCGGCGACAACGTTACCCTCGTCCTGCACGACTGGGGATCGGCGCTGGGCTTCGACTGGGCATATCACCACCGCGACCGGGTGCGGGGCATAGCGTTCATGGAAGCACTCGTCAGCCCCATGAGCTGGTCTGACTTCCCCGACGAGGTCGCAGAGATCTTCCAGGGCTTCCGGTCGCCGGAGGGCCAGCGCATGGTTCTCGACCAGAACCTTTTCGTTGAGGAGGTCCTGCCTGGTCAGGTAATACGCCAGCTCAGCGACGAGGAGATGGAGCACTACCGGCGGCCGTTCGCGAAGCCGGGTGAAGACCGCCGCCCGACGCTGTCCTGGCCGCGCAGCCTTCCGATCGACGGCGAGCCCGCCGACGTGGTCGCCGCGGTGCGCGAATACAGCGCATGGCTGGGCGAGAGCGATGTGCCCAAGCTGTTCATCAACGCCGAACCGGGCGCGATCGGCGACCGCTTCCGCGGGCTCGTCCGTACCTGGCCCAACCTGACCGAGGTCACAGTCCGCGGTCTCCACTTCGCCCAAGAAGACAGCCCCGAGGAGATCGGGGAGGCTGTTGCGCGGTTCGTCCGGAAGTTGCGCTCAACCTAGTGCCGTGACCGCGTTGGTTCGCCGGGTTGGTGGTCGTGGCGGTTGGATGTGGGGTGACGTCCGATCCGATCGCTGGAGGCGCTGTGGCAGAGCCTGTCCGTGTGCGCAGACTGACCGACCAGGAGGGGCAGAAGCTGCAGCAGATCGTGCGCCGGGGCAGTACCAGCACGGTGCGTTACCGGCGGGCGATGATGCTGCTGGCCTCGGCCGGCGGGAACCGGGTGCCGGTGATCGCCCAACTGGTGCAGGCCGACGAGGACACCGTCCGGGACGTGATCCACCGGTTCAACGAGATCGGCCTGGCCTGCCTGGACCCTCAGTGGGCGGGAGGCCGTCCCCGCCAACTCAGCGGTGACGACGAGGATTTCGTCATCGCGACGGCCACCACCCGCCCGGTCAAGCTCGGCCAGCCCTTCACCCGCTGGTCGCTGCGCAAGCTCGTCGCCTACCTGCGCAAAGTGCACGGCCGGGTGATCCGCATTGGCCGCGAGGCGTTACGGTGCCTGCTCGCCCGCCGCGGCATCACCTTCCAGCGCACCAAGACCTGGAAGGAGTCCCCGGACCCCGAGCGCGACACCAAGCTCGACCGCATCGAGGAGGTACTGGACCGCTTCCCGGACCGGGTCTTCGCCTTCGACGAGTTCGGGCCGCTCGGGATCCGGCCCACCGCGGGCTCGGGCTGGGCCGCACAAGGACATCCCTACCGGCTGCCGGCCACCTACCACCGCACCCACGGGGTCCGGTATTTCCACGGCTGCTACTCGGTCGGTGACGACAGCTTGTGGGGCGTCAACCGCCGCAGGAAAGGCGCCGGGAACACGCTGGCCGCACTGAAGTCGATCCGCGCCGCCCGCCCGGACGGCGCCCCGATCTACGTGATCATGGACAATCTGTCCGCCCACAAGGGCGCCGACATCCGCCGCTGGGCGCGGAAGAACAAGGCCGAGTTGTGCTTCACGCCGACCTACGCCTCGTGGGCGAACCCGATCGAGGCCCACTTCGGGCCGCTGCGGCAGTTCACCATTGCCAACTCGAACTACCCCAACCACACCGTGCAGACCCGGGCCCTGCACGCCTACCTGCGGTGGCGCAACGCCAACGCACGCCACCGCGACGTCCTGGCCGCCGAACGCAAGGAACGCGCCCGCATCCGCAGCGAGAAAGGCATCCGCTGGGGCGGACGTCCCCTCACCACCGCGGCCTGACCAACCCGGTGAACCTACACGGTCACAGCACGTGCTGTGACCGTGTAGGTTCACCGGGTTGGTCCAGGTGGTCGTGGCGGCCCGGCCGCCGCGGCGCGGCTCGTCTCACTCCCCGGGGCCGTCCACGAACATCACGCCCGGCTCGGGCGTCGACCGCATCTGGTCCATCAGATAGGAGTCGGCCGTCAGGAACGCCCGGTCGCCGAAGACGGCCACGGCCAGACCCACATCGTCCGGGACGTAGTCGGCCGGCTGGTCCGCCATCGGGTCCAGTCGCTCATGCCGCTCCCGCGCCTGCCGGATCACCATGTCGCCCTTGCCGGTGGTGTACGGCAAGGTGATCACGGTCCCGAACCCGGAAGCGAACCAGCCGAGCAGGCCCGCGACGAGGGCGGACACGACAGGCCCCCACCCGCTGCCGGTGAACACCATGGTCCCGGCGAGCGGTACGGACAGGGCCGCAGCAGCCCACCCCCACGGATGGTGCTGTCGGGAGGCCGCGGGCACTGCGGGATACAGATACCCCTCGTCGACCAGACGCAGGACGAGCGCGTCCAGGTCCATGTAGCGCAGCGCATTGGGGTGGAGAAAGCCTGCGGGCAGACCCCTACTGCCGACAGCCTCCAGGATTCCTGCCTCCACCTCGGTGGGGTTCTCCGGCACAGGCCCTTCGATCCGCAGTACGGGCGAGGGCTGACGCACCCAGCCATTGGTGTTGGTCTCCTCCGGACGGAAGACAATCGTTCCCCGCGCCGTCAACGAGACCGCTCCGGCCTCCAGGGCCCGGTAAGGACCGCCGGTCAGCAGGGCGAGGGCAACCGGCCCCAGTCGCTCATCGGCGTCCGGTTCGGCGACGGCGTCGAGCGCGGCCTTTGCCAGAAGTTGCTCGCGAACCTCACGAGCGCGGGCATCGGCGGCCCGCGACTCCACCCACACCGCCCCGATGACCAGACCCAAGTACCCGAGAAAAAGAAGCCAGTCAGCCATGCGGACAAGTGTGCGGGTGAGGGGTCGTCGGCGGACAGCCATTCCGCGACATCCCCGAAGTCACGTCAGTCCGAGAAAGCGCCGGAGACGACCCGGCGAACCAATACGGTCACGGCACTAGCGACCACCGAGTAGCCGTGGTCCCGGATGGGACGCGCCCTTGAGGTTCCCACCACAGAGCCTCGGATCCGCGTGTGCGGGCATTTCTCGGGACGCGAGCGCTGCTGCCGATGGTGGTCCTGTCCAGGTGACCGTCGAGGGTGCCACATTTGACCCCGAGGACGGCGGCGATCTGGGCGACGGTGTGTGCGCCTTCGTCGCAGAGGCGTTGGGCGCGGTGCCGGTCCCCTGATCGACACAGGGCCGGGGCGGCTGCCGCCCCGGCCCTGTGTGTTCGCGCTCCCGCGGTCAGATCTTCGTCTTCTCCCGGACCCACGCGCCGATCCGCGCGATCGCGGCGTCGGCCTCCGGAACGCGGCCGGCGCCGAAGACGTAGGAGTGCTGACCTCCCGGCACCACCACGGTCGCCGTGTCGATTCCGGCGTCCCTGACCCGCGCGGCGAACTCCTCGTCCTCGCCGGCCAGCACCTCGTAGGTCCCCCACGAGACGAGGGTCGGCGGGAGGCCGGTCAGGTCCGCCTGGTTGAGATTGATCCTCGGGTCCGTGAACTCGATGCCCGTGCCGCCGACCCAGGACTCCCGGAAGAACTCCAGCAGGCTCTTGCTGAGCATCTTGTCCGTCCCGGCGTTGGTCTCCATGGTCTCGTTGGCGATCTCCAGGTCGCACCAGGGGGAGATCGACACGATGGCGCCGGGCATCGGCTGCCTCTTGTCGCGCAGCCGGAGCGCCAGCGCGACGGCGAGGAACCCGCCGACGGAGTGGCCGATCGTGATGATGTTCCCCGGCTCGTACCCTTCGGAGACCAGCCAGTCGAAGGCCGCCTCCACGTCGTCCAGTTGGGCGGGGTACTTGTGCTCCGGCGACCGCCGGAAGTCCAGGACCAGGACAGGAGCCCCGGCGGCCTTGGCGATGTGACCGGCGAGCTTCCGGTCGACGAACGCGGAGGACAGCACGGAGCCCCCGGCGTGACTGTGCAGCAGGACGTGCCGGTTGTCGGCGCCGACCGGCTCGCACCAGATGCCCAGGACCCCGCCAGCGTCCACTTCTCGGTACGTGACGCCTTCCGGCTCCCGCGCCCTGAGGTATCGCCGCAATGGCCGCGGTCACCGTCTTCGTCCCCGTCCTGCCACGCCGGCGGGCCGCCGTGCCGGCGTGGGCGATCTGCGCGAACGCACTCGGGGTCGCTGCCCTGGTCCTCGGCGTCCAGGGCACGCACGCGGCGCGAGCCGATGTGTGGGGCGTGCCTCGCTGGCTGCTCGCCTGCGCCGGAACAGCCCTGGTGCTGGCCGTCGTCCGAATACAGCGCGGGCAGGGGCTGGGTGCGCTGGTACCGATCACGCTGCTGCGCAACCGGGGATTCGTGACGGCGGCATGGGGCGGGGCCGCCGCGTCCTTCTGCTCCGGCTCGGCCATGATCCCCCTGATGCTGTACCTCCAGCGGGAACGGGGGCTCGCCCCGGGCCCGGCCGCACTCACCCTCGTCCCGATGGGCGTGGTGTGCGTGCTCGGCGCCCCGGTCTCGGCCCGGCTCAACAACCGGGTCGGGGCACGCGCGGTCGCCGTGACCGGCTCCTGCGCACTCGTCGCCGCCATCGGCGCGTCGGCGGCGCTGGTCGCGACCGACGCGCCGATCCCCGCCCTGACCGCCGCCTTCGCGGTGTACGGCGTGGCCAACTCGTTCGTCTGGTCGCCCTTCTCCATCGCCGCGGTGACGACCGTCGCTGCTGACGAGGTCGGGGCGGCCTCCGGAACGTTCAACGCCGTGAAACAGCTCGGCGCCGTGCTCGGCAGCGCGGTCTGCGCCGTCCTGCTGAGCGGGTTCGGCTACGCGGCCACCCTCGGCGGACTCGCCGCCGCGGGGCTGCTCTGCCTGCTCTCGTCCGCGCTTCTGCGAGTCGATCCGCCCGGGGCGGGAGCACACTCGTCCTCTGCCGGCCTGTCCCGACCAGCCACAGGAGTCGCCTGATGAAGGCCGTCGCCGTCATCGGAAACCCCAAGCCCGCCTCACGCACCCGCGACGCCGCCGAACGCCTCGCCGCGGCCCTCGGACTGGACTGCGAGGTCCTCGAAGTCGCCGAGTTGGGGGCCGGGTTGCTCGACCGGGACGCCCCTCATGTCACCGCGGCCGTCCAGCGGGTACAGGCAGCCGACGTGGTGATCGCGGCCTCCCCCACCTACAAGGGCACGTACACCGGTCTGCTCAAGCTCTTCCTCGACCGGTTCCCGACGGCCACCGGGCTCGCCGGTCAAGTGGCCGTGCCCCTCATGCTCGGTGCGGGCCCCGCGCACGCACTCGCCCCCGAACTCACCCTCAAGCCCGTACTCGTGGAACTCGGGGCGACCTGCCCGGCCCAGGGCCTGTACCAGCTCGACAGCACGTACACGAGCGACAGCGCGCTCGCCCGCTTCACCGGCCAATGGGGCCGGACCATACTCTCCGCTGCCACCCTGAGGACCGAGCGATGACCCGGCTGGAGGGGTTCACCTCGGATCCCGGCGAAGTCCGGGCGGCGTTCGCGGGATTCCCGTCAGGCGTCGCCGCGCTGGCCGCCCGCATCCACGGCGAACCGACCGGCGTGATCGTCTCGTCGTTCGCGGTCGGGGTGTCGCACCATCCGCCCATGGTGTCCTTCGCCGCGCAACGCACCTCGACCACCTGGCCGGCACTGTCGCAGGCAGGGGCGATCGGCGTCTCCGTGCTCGGCGTGGAACACACCGGCAAGACCCGGCAACTCGCCTCCCGGAACAAGGAAGGCCGGTTCGCCGGTCTCACCACGGCGGAAGCGGCGTCCGGCGCCATCTTCCTGGAAGGCGCGCCGATCTGGCTGGAGGGCCGAGTGGAGCACTCGTACCCAGCCGGCGACCACGACATCATCGTCCTCCGCGTAGTCGCTCTGGCGGCCGACGACGACCGCACTCCCGTGGTTTGGCACCGGCGGGAGCTCAAGACGCTCGCTGGATGAACGCGTCGGGCGGCTTCCGCACGCGGTTCCCCGCCGCGGGGTGTCCCGCATGCGGCCTGGACCGCCCCCACGTGATGCCACTGGCGGCAGCATCCACGTGGCTCCGGCCCGGTTCCGGAGGAGACGGCCGCGGGGGCCGGTGTCGTACCTGCCGCGCAACGCTTGAGCGAGAGCACCTCACCGTCGCCGCGTGCGACAGGACCGCCCTGGTGCTGACCGGTACCAGCACCTTCAAGGCCGTGCCCGGCACCGATGACCCAGTCGGATGTCTCCGCGTTCGGCCCGCGACTGGCCGACCACGGCACCCGCTGCGCGACACCGCGCCCAGGGCATCCGCAACCGTTACACGGTACGGACGGTGTCGGCCTCCGCGGCCGGAACGGCCGCGCGGCGCCCGCCCTTGTTGCCATTGGCCTCAGCGGCGCGCAGTCCGTCTCAGGCCCGTGCAGGCCGGAGTTCGCCGACAGCGAGGGTCTGCGCCATGAACTTCGCGGTGGAAAGCAGCTCGCCGGTGCGCGAGTGGCGGGCGGTAGGATCCATCGCGGAGACCGCACCTTCGCAGATGCGCAGCGCCGCCTGGTCGCGGTGGAGGTCGTCGAGCACGTCGAGGATGTGGCCGGTGCCGCGCACGAGGCGGAACATCTCCGAGATGTGCACAATGTGACCCGGCCGCGTATACGTCAGCAGCTCACCGAACTTGCCGCTCCAGCGAGCGATGAGGGCTGGACGAGGTTCTGACGGTCGGTCGACTGCTGATCGGTCGACACCCAAGTGTGGACCAGCTTGGCCATGCCGCTCCCCGTGTCCGTGGCGCAATCGACGTTCATGGGATACGTCCCGCGCCTGCGTCATTCCTTCATTTGACGACAGGGGAGGTGGGCTTCGCCGACCCCTCAGACATAGGGGCCCCGTGTCTCGCGTACTCCGCCGGACATGCCCTCGGCTCCCCCCGGTGCGGACACCGCTTCCGTGCTGCGCGACCGAGCGTTACGAACGGCCATCCCGTCTCGCCCACGGAGGCGTGGTTCCGACGGCCACCCCTCAGTCCGGCCCGTCAGGATCCGCCCTTCCAGGCTCCGGGGAAGCAGCGGCGTCGGAGGTGGTCGGCGTGACGCCTTCGAACCGCGCGGCGAAGCCGTCGATCAGTTCGCGTACCTCCGCGTGGCCGGAGGTCAGCCCGAGCGCGTCATCCATGACCAGGACCCGGGACAGTCCACTGATCAGGACAGCCAGCGCGGCCGGGGACGGGGCGGTGGAAGGCCGATGGACGAGAGTCGCTTCCAGGATGTCCCCCTGCAACCGCCGGAAGCGGACGAAGTACGCGGACAGCTCCGCGCGCACCGCCGGCCGGTGGTGCGCAAGCGCGATGAACTCGACGGTGAGCGCGGCGCTGTGCGGCTCGCTGCTCAGCTCCCACAAGGCACGCAGCGGATGCGCGGACTGCCGGAGGTCTTCCAGACGGCGCAGGTTCGCCTCCGCGCCGCGCCTGAACAACGCCAGGAACAGTTCGTCGACGGTGCCGAAGTAGTAGTAGACCAGCGCCGGATTGGCGTCCGCCCGGGCGGCGACCCTGCGCGTCGTGACCGCGGCGTAGCCCTCCTCCAGCATCAACTGCGCCGCCGCGTCCAAGAGCGCACCCCGGGTCGCCGAGGCACTGCCCGAGCCCGGACGAGCGGCGCTCATGCGGGCTGTCCGACGAGGACCGTACGTGGGTGGCTGATCCTGAACACGCGGTGCAGTGTATCGGTCTTGACCACCGCTCAGGGCAGGTGTTAGTCATGTGCCTAACGGAAATTTAGGCAGTCGACTAAGTTGCTGCTGTCCTGAGGTTCATCCCGTACGGCGATCCCGTTGCACAGCCTGAGCGGAAAGGCATGGATCGTGTCCGTCACCTTCACCTCCATCAGTCCGGCGATCGGCGCGCAAACCGCTGAACTGACTGGAGTTCGCCTCTTGGAACCGGACGCGGTCGCCGCGCTGCGTGCCGCACTCGACACGTGCGGCGTGGTCGTCTGCCGCGGTGCCGATCTGTCCGACGCCGAATTCGCGGCCCTGGGAAAGGAGTTGGGCGAGGCCGTCGTACCGCCCGTGGGGGGCGACCCCGTCCACCCGGAGATCGACACGATCACCCTCGATCCCGCCAGGAGCCGACTGGCGGCCGTGCGCCGGGGTGCCTTCTTCTGGCACCTCGACGGCACCCGCGACGATGTCCCGCAGAAGGCGACGATGCTGCTGGCCCGGCAGGTCGCCGACGAGGGAGGCGACACCGAGTTCGCCAGCACCTATGCCGCCTGGACGGCGATGCCCGAGGACGAGAGGAAGCAGCTCGCCGGGCTGCGCGTGAAACACAGTTTCGGCGCCGCCCAGCTCCTCGTGAACCCTGATCCCTCGCCGAGAGAGAGCGCGGCCTGGGACGCGGTGTCCACACGCGAACACCCGCTGGTGTGGACCCACCGCGACGGCCGAGTATCACTGCTGATCGGGGCCACCGCCGAGCGGATCCTCGGCATGCCGGAGGACGAGAGCCGCGCTCTGCTCGCACGCCTCCTGGACTGGTGCACCCGGGACCGCTTCACTCTGCGACACCACTGGCACCCCGGTGACCTGGTGATCTGGGACAACACCGGCATGCTCCACCGTGCTCTGCCCTACGAGCCGTCATCTGCCCGGCTGATGCAGCGGATCACCTTCGCGGGTGAGGAGGAGGTCGCGTGAGCGACACAGGCAACGTCTCGGCCGAACGCTTCGCGCGACTGGAGCGCGAGGTGCGGTATCTGACCGACCGGCAGGAGATCCTGGACTGCATCGCCCGCCACGCACGTGGTCACGACCGTTTCGACGGCACCCTGTTGACGGCCACGTACCACGAGGACGGCATCGATGAGCACGGCAGTGCCGTCCAGCTCCCGGACGCGTACGCGCAGTGGGCACAAGCGGTGCATGCCAAGACCGCCGAACTGCACACGCACAACATCACCACGCACCTGTGCGAGATCGACGGGGACACCGCCCACTGTGAAAGCTACGTCATAGTGGGTCTGCTGTACCGCGACGGCAGGACGGCCCAGCTCATGAGCGGTCGCTACATCGACCGTATGGAACGCCGTGACGGCACATGGCGTATCGCCGTTCGCCGCTGCACCGTGGAACTCACGCTCACCGCGGACGCCTCCCTGCTCCAGTCGTCCTTCTTCAGGAAACAGGGATTCATCAAAGGCAGCCGGGACAAGGACGACGTGTCCTATCGGCGGCCGCTGCAGGCCGACGACACACCCGTACCGCGATGGTGATCCCAGGGCACTGGCACCTCCGGGGCACAGGCGAAGGAGTACGGACGTGCGTATCGGACTGACCGGCGGCGCCTCCGGTGTCGAGCACATGGTGCGCCAGGCCCAGGAGGCCGAACACGACGGGTTCACCTCGCTCTGGTACGCCAGCGGTGTGGCCGGTGACCCCCTGGCGGCGATGACGGTCGCCGGACGAGCGACCTCATCCATCGAACTGGGCACGGCCGTGCTGCAGACCTATCCCTGCCATCCAGTGCTCCAGGCGAACCGGGCCGCGTCCGTCCCGTTCGCGATGGGCCGGGCAGGATTCACTCTCGGTATCGGCCCCGCCCACCGTCCGCTGGTCGAGGACGTGCTGGGACTGTCGTACGACGCTCCCGGGGCGGCCACCGAGGAGTACCTGCGCATCCTCACCGCACTGCTGCGGGGCGAAGCGGTCGACCTCACCGGAGAGCACTGGTCCGCGCACACCTCGCCGCCCGCCGTGCTTCCGGACGCGGGGGTGCCGGTGCTGCTCGCCGCGCTGGGCCCGCGTCTGCTGCGCGTGGCGGGCGAGTGCGCGGACGGTGTTGTCCTGTGGATGGCCACGGACCGGGCGGTCGGCTCCCATGTCGCACCTCGCCTGCACAAGGCGGCCTCGGACGCCGGGCGCCCGGCCCCCAGGATCGTCGCCGGACTACCGGTGGCCGTGCACGACGATCCGGCCACCGCCCGAGAGGCGGCGGCCCGCACCGCGGCGGTCTACGGCGACCTGCCCAACTACCGCCGCATCCTGGAGATCGGCGGCAAGTCCTCGCCCGCCGAGGCCGCCGTCGTAGGGAACGAGAACTCCGTTCGCAGGCAGTTGTACGCCCTGGTGGCTGAAGGAGCCACCGACGTCTGGGCGTTCATCGTCCCCGTAGGCGACACCGGGGACAGCCGCCGGGCCTCGGTACGCCGAACCAGGGAGCTGCTCCGAGAACTCGTCGCCGAGGCCTGAACGCCCTATCCGTGGCAAGTCGGCGAAGGCCAGGGCCCGGCGGGCCCGCCGAACCACATGCCGACCTCGATAAGACCGCGGCCTGGGTGAAGACGTGGAGCGCAGGGTCGTACATACGCGGAGCGTGGAAGCCGGGACAGGATTCAACCGATACCCGTCGCAGAGTTCCGGGAACCGGAGCAGGCCGAGGCTGGAGTGACTCCAGAGATTCCGACACCTGGACGCTGGATTTTTCGTCATTCAGGGGAAGTGATCCATGACGGCAAAACGGATGAATTTCCCGGACAATTTCAAACGGGACGCAGTGGACCTTGTGCGGGCCTCGAAGGAACTCCCCCTTACCGACATCGCCCGCGGTCTTGGCATCCATCTGGAAACGCTGCGGAAGTGGGTCCGAGAGGACACCACCCGTCGCGCCCACCCGAATGCCGGCGAGGCTGATGCCGGCATGACCTCGGGCGAGCAAGAGGAACCCAGGCGGCTGCGGCGGGAGGACGCCCGACTGAAGGAGGACAAGGAGATCCTTCGGGAGGCCGCACCGGCCCGGGCGCTCCGCCTGTTTGGGACGGTCGATGACACGGTGATCCGCTTCCGTTTCGTCGACGAGCTCGTTCACCTTGGTCGGGCCGGCGCTCAGGGCGCCTGTGCACCACGTCCGTCGGTTCCATTACCGGAGCGGCGGCGTGCGCCTCGCCCCGCAGCAGCGATCAGCGCGGCATCTGACCGGCGGCGAGCGCGAGGAGGAGTCCCGCAGCGTCGCCGCCGGAGAATCTGCCCGGCAGTTGGCCAGGCGACCGGACAGAGCGCCTCCGACCGTCTCTCGCGAGATCGCCCGCAACGGCAGCCGAGATCGCAGACGCCGTGCGTCACAGCATCGTGTCCCTTCCGAGGAATGCCGCAGTGGTGGCTCCGCGTGGGTGCTCGATGGTGAAGGCAGCGGCGCGAAGATCCTCGATGCGTGAACTACTGCCGACCAGGAGCTCGAACTCACCCGGCTCGACGACGCGTCGTCCCGAGGCATCGACGACGGTGCAGTCGCCGGCGGGAACGAGGATCTCCACCTCGACCGAATCACCCGGGTGGACGTCGACCTGGGTGAAGGCCTTCAGCTCACGGTCGGCCCACGTCACGCTTGTCACGCGGTCGCGGACATACGCCTGCACCGTCTCCCGCGCCGGACGCCGACCCGTGTTTGTCAGTGTCACCGTGGCTCGCACCGTCCCGGTGGACGGCACGACGGGATTCTGGATCCTCGGTTCCGAATAGCGCACCGTCGTGTAGCTGAGGCCCTCGCCGAAGGCGAACAGGGGATCCTGTGTCAGGTCGGCGTACCTGTGGCCGTGCTGTCCCCTGACCTGGTTGTAGTAGACCGGCAGCTGTCCGGCGTGGCGCGGAACGCTGAGCGGCAGTCGCCCGCTCGGTTCGATGTGCCCGAGCACGAGCTCGGCGATAGCCCAGCCGCCCTGCATCCCCGGGTTGAAGGCCTGGACGATGGCGTCCGCGGCCAGGGCCGAGGCGGGGAGCGTCGACGGCTTTCCTTGGATCAGGACGACGACGAAGGGTCGATCGAGTTTCTGGATCGCGTCGAGGAGCGCGATCTGACTCCCCATGAGATCAAGTGTCGCCGTAGAGCGGCCTTCTCCGGTCAGACCGACGGTGTCGCCGACGACCACGACGACGTAGTCGGCCTCGGACGCGGCCGCCACCGCCTCAGCCAGTTCCGCCTCGTCGACCTCGGCGGGCACGAACAGCTCCGGTCGCGGCTGGCCGTCCGGCAGTACAGGTCCCGACGGATCGGGGATCAGCCGACCGATCTGTGCACCACGCCGATGGACGACGGTCCAGTCATCGGGGGCGAGGTGGTGGAATCCGTCGACCACGGTTGTGGTCAACTCGCGGGGATGCCCGTCGGGCAGCCAGTCCACCTGTCCGGAGGCGCCCGCCCAGTCGCCCAGCTGGGCGTGGGGGTCGTCGGCGAGCGGGCCGAGGACTGCGATCGTACGTGGTGTCGCCGAGGACGCCCGCACGGCCCCGTCGGGGGCTGTCCCCCCGTCCAGCGGCAGCATTCCGGTGTTGCGCAGGAGTACGAGTGAACGGCGCGACAGTTCGAGGTTGAGGGCGGTGTGTTCTGCAGAGCCGATGACCGACTGCTGTCGCGGGCGGTCGGGGAGGCGTGGATCTTCGAACAGCCCGAGCTCGAACT
Organism: Streptomyces sp. NPDC047061; assembly: GCF_040643955.1. Lineage (NCBI taxonomy): Bacteria > Bacillati > Actinomycetota > Actinomycetes > Kitasatosporales > Streptomycetaceae > Streptomyces > Streptomyces sp. NPDC047061. The sequence continues at coordinate 25,552 of NZ_JBEYVI010000064.1, read as the reverse complement.
TCAACCGGAGCAGTCGGGCGACCGCGGCATCGATCGCCGACTCCGCGAGGCGCCCCTGCGCCACGGCGGCCTGGGCGGCGTGGAAGAACGCCGGTGTCGTCATCACGAGGTCGTTACCCGCGTTGACCGCCACGACGGCTGCCTCGACGTTGTCGGCGCACACCTTTTGCTCCCACACCATCCGCCCGACGTTGTCCCAGTCCGTCACCAGGGTCCCTTTGAAGCCCCACTCGTCTCTGAGTACGTCGTTCAACAGCCATCTGTTGGCTGTGATCGGCACGCCGTCGACCGCCTGATAACCAATCATGAAGGTCCGGCACCCGGCGTTCACAGCCTTCTCGAAGGGCGGCAGGAACCACGAACGAAGCTTGCGGGGAGACAGGCCGGCCTCGCTCGCGTCACGGCCTCCCTCCGTCTCCGAATACCCTGCGAAGTGCTTCGCCGTCGCGAGGATTGCCGTCCTGTCGTCCAGCCCTTCCCCTTGGTACCCCTGAATCATGGCCGCGCCCAGCTCGCCGATCAGGTAAGGGTCCTCACCGAAGGTCTCGTCGACCCTTCCCCACCGCGTGTCGCGGGCGATGCACAGCACGGGCGAGAACGTCCAGTGCACTCCGGTGGCCGACACCTCCACTGCCGTCGCTCGCGCGGCGCGCCCGACAAGATCACGGTCCCAGCTGCAGGCCATCGCGAGCTGGGTCGGGAAGATCGTCGCCCCCGGCCAGAACGAGTGACCGTGAATGCAGTCCTCCGCCATGAGCAGCGGGATCTGCAGACGTGTCCGCATCACCAGTTCGCGGGCATGGACACTTCTCTCGGGAGAGGCGTGCAGGAGGGAGCCGCACAACGAGCCGAGGACGAGGTCGTCGAGGTCGCCGCGGGCGTCGAGCTGAAGCATCTGGCCGACCTTCTCGGCCAAGGTCATACGCGAGATCAGGTCGGCGACACGTTCGTCGACAGGTGTACTCGGATCGAGGTACCGCTCGGGGCGCGGACGTCCGGGAGGGTCGGTGCGTACGTGGGGGTGAGTCATCCAGCCACTCCGTTCCGAACGGGAAGCCGCGAGAACGCGACGTCAAGGGTGTGGTGTCCGGACGGCAGCTCGCGGTCGGCGTGACCGGGCCAGCGAAATACCGCGCTGCTGCCCCTGGGAACGGTCACGGAGAACGTCACGCGGTCGTCCTGACGGTGCCACTCGACAGCGACTCGGCCGTGCGGGGTCTGCAGCGCGCACCGGGCCCAGTCGATGCCGTCCGCGACCTTCGGCGCCACCAGGATGTGGCGGTAGCCGGCGGTCAAAGGTGCGATGCCTCCGACGGTGCGATGGATCCAGTCGGCGACCGCCCCGAGCGCATAGTGGTTGAAACTGGTCATGTCGCCAGGGTTGATGCGGCCGTCCGGCAGCATTGAGTCCCAGCGCTCCCAGACGGTTGTCGCGCCCATGGTGACCGGGTACAGCCATGACGGGCACTGGCGCTGAAGGAGCAGGCGGTACGCGGTGTCAGTGTGCCCGGTCGAGCTCAGGGCGCCGGTGACGAAGGGCGTTCCGGCGAAGCCGGTCGAGATCCGGTGGCCGCTCGTTTCGACGAGTTGAGCCAGCCGATCGCCGGCCCAGGCCCGTTCCGTTTCGTCGAGGACCTCGAACGCGATGGCCAGCGCGTAGACGGAGGCGCAGTCGCTCGTGATGCGCTGTTCGTCGATGTAGTGGCGACGGAACGCGGCCCGGACGTCGGCAGCCGCAGAGGCGAACTCCTCGGCCTCCGCGGATTTGCCGAGCAGTCGTGCCGTCTCCGCGACGAGCGTCATCGTCCGGTACGCGCACGCCGTTGCCACCACACCGGGGTCTGCCTTGGCGCGTTCCGGATGTTCGGCAGGGGCGTCGGGGTCGAGCCAGTCGCCGAACTGGAAGCCTGTGTCCCAAAGGCCCGAGGGGGACAGCGCTGCGCGGACCCGACGCGCGTGGGCGAGCATCGCAGGGAGTGTTTCGCCCAGGATCGTGAGCTCGCCGTACGCCTCCCACAGTGCCCAGGGAACCCAGACGGCGGCGTCGCTCCACAGGGCCACAGGTTGGCCGGATGGTGGGCCGGCCGGTTGGCCGGGAGTCGTGTCGACGGCGTGCTTGAGGACGTCGGGAACGACGAGGGGAACGACGTCCGCGTGGGACTGCTCAAGCGCGAGGTCGCGCAGCCAGTCGAGGAGGAAGTCCTTCACGTCGAACAGAAAGGCGGCCGTGGGAGCGAAGGCTGCGAGGTCCCCCGTCCAGCCGAGGCGTTCGTCGCGTTGCGGGCAGTCGGTGGGGACGTCGACGAAGTTGCCCTGCATTCCACGTACGACGTTTTCGTGGAAGGTCGTCAGGTCCGGGTCGGAGCACTCGAACTCACCGGTCCGGCGCAGGTCGGACGAGACGACCACGGCGGTCACCGCGTCATCGACCGGAACTCCTTCCGGCCAACCCGTGAGCTCGGCGTAGCGGAACCCGTGGAAGGTCATGGTCGGTTCGAAGGTGTCGTCGCCGCCGCTCAACGTGAAGTGGTCGGTCGCCAGAGCCGAACGCAGGGGCCGTACGCACAGCTCGCCGTCCTCGAGGACCTCGGCGTGCCGTGCCGTGATGAGCGCCCCCACCGGCCCGCGCACACGGAGCTTGAGCCAGCCCACGACGTTCTGTCCGAAGTCGAGGAGGAGGCCGCCGGAAGAGCTGCGCCACGTGCGTTGCGGGTGCAGGTGGGCGATTCGCCGCACCGGCGGCGCGGGGTCGAGGCTGAGGCGGGCGCGGTCGTAGTCCACCAGGCGGACGCCGCCCCAGTCCTCGGCCTGGAATCCAGGGTGCAGCCAGGCGCCGTCCTCGCGCCGGGCGTCGATGGCCTGACCGTTGTACAGGTCGTCGGCGACCACCGGCCCGGGGCCGGACATCCACGACTCATCGGTCACGATCACCGTCTCGTGCCCGTCGGCGTAGGTCAGCCGCAGTTCCGCGAAGGCAGCTATATCGAGGCCGTACCGGGTTGTCTCGATCCAGCCCAGACGTCCGCGGTACCAGCCGTTGCCGACGGTGATCGCGAGCGTCGAGATCTCGTCGACGAGAGCGGTCACGTCGAGTTCGACGAAATGCAGTCGCCACTCGTAGCTGGTCCACCCCGGGGTCAGTACGGCGTCCGTCACGGGCCGCCCGTTGATCCAGGCCTCGCAGATGCCCAGTGCGGACAGTCGCAATGTGGCCGCGACCAGTCCTCCGTGCCCGGGCTCGGTGGAGAACTCCCGTCGGAACCGTGGGGCGGATTCGATGTCGTTTTCGGGCGCGATGAAGCGCCCCGTCCAGATGGTCATGCAGATTCCAATTCGTCGGATCGCGGTGTCGGCGGCGATGAGTTCAGCCCTTGAGGCCGCCCGCAAATCCCTGAACGATGTAGCGCTGCAGAAGGAAGTAGGCAATCAGGACCGGCACGATGCTGATGATGATCCCGGCGAAAATCAGATTCCACTGGGCGCCGTACTGTCCCACGAATCCGTAGACCGCAACAGTGATCGTCTTGTTCCCCGAACCCGACAGGTAGAGCAGCGGCTGCAGGAAGTCGTTCCAGGTGAACACGGCGTTCAGGATGACGACTGTTCCCGTGATCGGCCGCATGAGCGGGAACACCACCGACCAGAAAGCCCGGAATGGGCTTGCGCCGTCGAGCGCGGCAGCCTCTTCGAAATCACGGGGCAGCGCGCGCATGAAGCCGGCGTACAGGAAGATCGTGAACGGCATCGACTGGCCGACGTTCACGAGGATGACACCGCCGAGTGAGCCGAGCAGGTGCAGGTCGCGCATCGTCTGGTACAGCGGGAGAAGGGCGAGCTGCATCGGCAGCAGGAGTCCCACCAGGAACGCCAAATAGCTGGCGGTCGACCATCGCGAGCGCAGCCGGGAGAGGGGGTACGCCGCAGACGAAGCGGCGACGACCAGGAGGACAATGGTCGAGATCGTCACTACCGCGCTGTTGATGAGCCCACCGCCGAGAGCACCCTGGCGCCAGGCGTCGGCGAAGTTCTGGAACGTCGGATCCTTGGGAAGCGCAAGGGTCGAACTCTGGTCGCCAGGAGCCTTGAAAGCGATGTTGAAGAGCAGAAAGACTGGGAACATGAAAACCAGGGCCGTCAGTATCATGACGGCTTCGAGGATCCCTGTCCTCCATGTATAGCGGTACATCTCAGCCTTCGTTCTTGGAGATCATCCGGTACTGGAACGCCGAGGCCGCAGCCACAAAGAGGCTCAGCACTACGGCCAGGGCAGCGCCGTAACTGAATCGCCCCAGCTGAAAGGCGTTCTTGTAGATCAGCGTCGAAATGGTGTCGGTCGCACCGCCAGGTCCACCCTGGGTCATGACGAAGACTTGGTCGAACAGCTTGAAGCCCCCGATGAGGGAGAGCATCAGGTTGATCGTGAACGCCGGGGCCAGCATCGGGCGGACGATGTACCAGAAACGTCGCACCGGGCCGGCGCCGTCGAGCGCCGCCGCTTCGATCACTTCGTCCGGAATTCCCTGGAGCCCCGCAAGAAAGATGACCATGGAATATCCGACAAACTGCCAGATGACCACCATGATGATCGCCCAGATCGCGACCTTCGGGTCGCCGAGCCAATTCTGCCGCAGTCCACCGAAACCGATGTCCTTGAGAACCTGGTTGAGTGCCCCTTCTGGGGCGAGGATGTTCTGCCAGAGGAACCCCACTGCGATCGACGTGATCACCACCGGCGCGAAGAAGAGAACCCGCAGGACATTCCGCGACTTGATCTGTGAGTTCACACCGAGGGCGATGAGCAGGCCGATGGCGTTCTGGACGACAGTGACGGTGACCGCGATCAGCAGGGTGTTCTTGATCGCCGTGAGGCTGTTCGGGTCGTCGATGATCGACCGGAACTGGTGCAGGCCCACCCACTGCTTGGCCGTCGACACACCGTCCCAGTCAGTGAACGCGAAGAGGCTGCCCTGTACCGCAGGAACGATCACCGCGAACGCGTAGAGCGCGGCTGCGGGCAGAACGAACCACCACACCGACTGGGCGTAACTGCGGTACCGACGCTTCGGTCCGGGTGCCGGCGCGTCCGTGCGTGCCAGATCAGTACTTGTTGCCATGACGAGACTCCTTGACGTCCCTCGCAGAGGACAGCAGGGCGCGTGTTCCTCGCGCCGCGCCGCCCCTTCTTCCCACTCAGCCCCTGTAGGCGCTGTCCATTGCGGCGAGCACGTCCTTGACCGAGGCCTGTCCGCCCAGGAGCTTCTGCAGCTGGTCCTGGTAGACCTGGGTCACGTTGGCGTTCGGCCATGTCTGGTCGGGGAACGCGGCGGTCTTGTCGCCCCTCACCTGGTCCGAGACCCCCGCCAGAGCCGGCGTGGGCTTGAATCCGTCCACCGCCACGCTGGGGAAGATGGATCCGGCCTTGACCGCGACGTCCATCCCTTCCTTCGACATGTAGAAGTCGAGGAACTTCTTCCCCAGGGGGACGTTGCCCTTGGCGTTGACTCCATAGCCGGCGCCCAAGCCGACCGGCAGCACGGTCTGCGAGGCCTTGTCCGTCGCGGGAAGCGCGGCGGTCTCGAACGTCGTTCCGCTCGGCGCGTCCTTCTGGATGTCGACGATCTGGTTGCTCACCGTCACGATGCCGAGGGCGCCACCCGTGGCGACCTGCTTCTGCGCGACAGCGAGACTTGTTCCGAGCGAGTCCTTGGTGAAGCATCCGGCGGTGAGCATCTGCTTGTACTTGGTCAGCGCCGTCGTCCACTGGGAGTCGCTGAACGTCGCCTTGCCGGCTGCCTGCTGCGCCGAGAAGTCCGGGTTCGGGCCGTACACGAGGGTGGCGGTGAGGGCGTAGGGCAGGTAGTTGAAGGTACCGCCGGCGAGGCCTGCCATCGCGTAGGCCACCCTGCCCTTGGCCTTCGCGGCCGAGCAGAGGTCGAGCACCTGGCTCCACGTGGTGGGCGCCGACTTCCCGATGGCCTTGAGCGCCTGCGTGTTGTACGTGGCGGGGATGATGGTCGAGTTGTTGGCCACCATCAGCACCTTGCCGTCGGCGCTCATGACCTTCTTGGTCGCTTCGTTGAACTTCGAAGCCCAGCTCTCGGAGGAGAGGTCTGCCAGGTAGTTGCCCTTGGCCAGGGTCTGGGCCGTGATCGGGTTTCCGTTGCCGGGGAAGACGACGTCGACATCGGATGCGGTGCCCGACACGAGCTGGGTGTTGATCTGCGTCAGGATGCTCGGCCAGGGATAGCCGGTGAACTTGACCTTGACGCCCGGGTTGTCCTTCTCGAACTGGGCGATGACCGCCGTCATCACAGCGTCATCGGACCAGCCGGCAACCGTGAGGGTCTTGCCGCCGCTGCCGGAGGTGGACCCCGAGCCGGAATTCGGGTCGGTCGAACATCCGGCAAGTGCCAGAGCCGCGGCCGCGCTGACGCCGACGACCACGAATGCACGATTTCTGCGCATGAAATGCTCCGTTGGTTCCAAACATAACGTGGTGCCTGAACGGTACGGCCTCGTGTTTTTCCATCTGAAACAGAACACGTCCGGCAATGTGATAGTGACCGTAGGCCTCGGGAGGATGAGTGTCAACCGGTTGACGAAACTCATTCCTCCAGGCCCGCGGGCCGCCGACACGGCGGCGCGCCTGGAGGGTAAGTGCTGCTCAGCGGCAGCGTGCGGCGTGCGCGCGCGAGCGGATTCGGCGGCGATCGGTCTACGAGGTCGGCACAGGAGTCGAGGGCCCGGTGGTAGCCTCGCGGTGGGTTTCGACAAGGAAGGTGACCGTGGGATCGGATACGTCCGCCGGTGCTACTCGGCGCCCCTCGATGGATGACGTGGCCAAGGCCGCAGGAGTGTCCAAGGGGGCGGTGTCCAAGGTGATCCGCAACGCGTACGGGGTCAGCGATGCCATGAGGACGCGCGTGGAGGCCGCGATCCAGGAGCTGGGATACCGGCCCCGCATCGCGGCCAGGGCCATGAGAGGGTCGAGCTTCAGTATCGGCCTGGAGATCCCCAACCTCGGCAACGACTTCCTGACCCAGATCATGCAGGGTGCGGCCGCACGGTTGGCGGGCTCGAGTTACCAGCTCATGATCGCCCCAGGGATCGGCGAGCTCAGCGGTGCGCCGGTCCTGGAGAATCTGGCCGACCGCCAGGTCGACGGCCTCATCGCGATCTCGCCCGAGGTCACGCCGGCCTGGCTCGAGACCCTCGCCCTCGAGCTTCCGGTCGTTCTCATCGGGCGGCACGACGACTCCGTCAACTACGACACGGTCACCAACGATGACGTCGCAGGTACGAGGTTGGCCCTAGATCATCTGCGCACTCTCGGGCACGAGCGGATCGCGCACCTCACGATGCGGATGCAGCCGGAGACCCCACCGCGCACCCCGCACGCGCTCCGGCTGCTGACGTACGAGCAGATGACCTCCGACGCCGGCCTGGAGCCGATCATCGAATACTGCGGTGACGCACCGGACGACGTATACGCCGTGGCGCGTGAGTTGATGAGCCGGGATCCCTCGATCACCGCTGTCTTCGCCGGTCACGACACTCTGGCGATCAGCGTGCTGCGTGCGCTCGCGGATCTGGGACTGTCCACCAGACACGTCTCCGTGGTGGGGTACGACGACATCCCCGTTGCCGGCCACCCGCTGGTGTCGCTTTCCACCGTCTCGCAGTTCGGCGAGACGATGGGCGCGAAAGCGATCGAACTGCTGATGGAGCGGATCTCCGGCAAGCGAACGACTGCGCGCCACTACCAGATCCACCCGGAGCTGCGAGTGAGAGGGTCGTCGCAGGCCGCACACAGTCGCAGCGCGTCCGAAAGCCGCACGCGGAGCTGAGCCCCGGACACCTGGAGCAAGGCCGGATCCGGTGCTCTGCCCGCCCCGACCGGACCGCGCAACGCAGCACGGTGACAGCCATGATGCGGACCGGTCCGCATCGTGCCCGGGACCAAACGGGATGCCGAGACGCGGCAGACAACCGTGTGAACCGGTTGACGCCCTTTCGGTGACCTCTGGAGATCTCCAGCAGCTGAGGTTACGGCGGTTAAGACGTCGTTTCTGATGGTGCGATCGCTCGTTGAACCGCACATGGCGGAGCTGATCGAGCGGCTGGTGCCAGACGAGTTGTGGACGCTGTTCCGGCGGGTGGTCCCGCCGGCGGAGGTCATACGCCCGCAGGGCGGCGGCCGCCGACGAGCTGGGGATCGTGAATGTCTGGCGGCGATCATCTTCGCGGCCACCTCGGGCTGCACCTGGCGGCAGTTGCCTCCGGTGTTCGGACCAGCCTGGCCCACCGCCTACCGGGTGCTCCTCGACGAATCGGGGCTCGGGGCGAGCTGGGCTGGTCGCGATGCGCCATCGATTCCGTCAGCGTCCGGGCGGCAAAAGGGGGCCGCTCACCGGACCGAATCCGACCGACCGCGACAAGCCGGGATCGAAAATCCACCTGATCACCGACCGCAACGGACTGCCCCTGTCGCTGGGCATCTCCGGCGCTAACACGCACGACAGCCTCGGCCTGCAGCCGCTCCCTCAAGCCCCATCCGCTGACGGAACGCACCGCTGGCGCGCCACAGCCCGGAACCAGCGCTGCCAGCCAATGGCCGTCACATCAGCTGTCGGCATGCGGGCGTGGCTTCACCAGACCGCTCTGGTAAGCAATGACGACGAGCTGGGCGCGGTCGCGGGCACCGACCTTGATCATGGCCCGCTGGATGTGACTACGTACGGTCAGCGGACTGACGACGAGCCGGTCGGCGATCTCGGCGTTGGACCTGCCGTGCGCGGCCAACACCGTGACCTCGCGTTCCCGGTCGGTCAACGCTTTGACGGCGTCGGGAAGGCCGAGAAAGTCCTCGGTGTCCGGGGTGGCCAGGAAGCGGGTGATGAGGGTCCGCGTGGCGGCCGGGGAGAGAAGAGAGTCGCCTGCAGCGACCGTGCGGATGCCCGACAGCAGAACCTCGGGGCTGACGCCCTTGCCGAGGAAGCCACTAGCCCCGGCGCGCACTGCCTTGGCGACGTTCTCGTCGTTCTCGAAGGTCGTCAGGACGAGGATGTGAGTGCCCGCCAGTTCGGGTCGGTCACAGATGGCGGCGGTGGCCTTGACCCCGTCGAGATTCGGCATGCGGATGTCCATGATGACCACGTCGGGCCGGTGCGCGGCGGTGAGGTCGACGGCCTCCTGCCCGTCGGCGGCCTCCGCCACGACGGTCAGGTCCTCGTCCGAGTCGATGAGGATGCGGAAGGTGGCCCGCAGCAGGGCCTGGTCGTCGGCGAGCAGGACGCGGATGGTCATGTGGCGGGGCTTTCGTTGGGGCCGTGATCGGGACTGTCTTCGCCGCCGTCGAGCGGAAGCGTGCAGGCGACCTCGAAGCCGCCCTGTGGGCGCGGCCCGGCGTGGAAGGTACCGCCCACGGACACAGCGCGCTCGCGCATGCTCAGCAGGCCGAAGCCGCCTGGAGAACGGGCCGCGGCGGACCGCTGGTCGAGAGCGGTGTCGTTGGTGACGGTCAGGGTCAGCCAGAGTCGCTCGTAGGAGAGGCGCACCCGCGCGGTGCGGGTGGCGCCATGCTTGGAGACGTTGGTCAGTGCTTCCTGGATGATCCGGTACGCCGTCAGGTCGAGTACGGGGGTGAGCTGGCGAGGTCGTCCATCGACACCGATCGTGACCTCCAGGCCGCCCGCCGCGCAGGCGTCGACCAGGTCGGGCAGTTGGCCCAGCCCCGGTGCGGGGGTCAGGTCGGTGGTGTCGGTGTCCTCGCGCAGCAGGCCGACGGTGGCCTTGAGCTCACGCAACGCGGCGGCGGTGGCCTCGGGCAACTTGCCGATGATGTCGAGCGCCTGCTCGGGATGGGTCCGTGCGAGATGGGCCGCGGTGCCGGCCTGGGCGTCGGCCAGGGTCAGGTGGTGGGCGACCACATCGTGCAACTCCCGGGCGATACGCATCCGTTCCTGAAACACCCGGTGCCGTGCCTCCTCCTCGCGTTCACGGGCGGCGTGCTCGGCATGGGCCGCCCCGTACTCACGCCGTACCCGGACATAACTGCCGAAGGCCGCGGACAGCAGTACCCAGGCGGCCGGGTTGACGACGGCCAGGATCAGCGAGCCGTGGAAGGCAGAGAAGAACAGGCCCGTGCCGATCATGCCGACGGCGCCCGCCAGCGCGCAGTTCCAGGTCGTCCGACGAGTAGTCCGCACGCTCACGGCGTACTGCGCGATCAGCAGCGGCCCCATCAGCAGGGGGGTCAGGAGATAGCCAAGGAGTCCCTGGCCCATGGTGCACAGCAGAGTGACGGCGAAGACCGGCAGAGGGCGGACGTCCCGCCAGCGCACTGAAGTGCACGCCACGAGGGCCAGGCTGATGCCCGGCCACAGGGCCGGGGGCTCGGAGATGAGCGCCCGGGTGAGGACGACGCCGGGGACGGTGAGGACCGCGAGCAGGAACAGTGCCGCAGTCTCGACGGCCTGCGGTCGGGCCGAGACCCGGCTCAGCCACTTTGTGCTCATCACACTCCGAGGGTGGTTCCAGAGGCAGATTACCTGCACACGTGCGGACCGCGGAGCCGAGAGATCCGACACCGCGGCCCGCACGTACGCGTCATCTCAGGTACGGGCCGGTTCCTGCGGCGCGGACTCGACGACCGTCAGGCCGGTACCGGGCGTGGACTGCGCGGTGAGACCGGCACCCTCGACGTCGACGTCGGGCAGCAGCCGGTCAAGCCACCGGGGCAGCCACCACGCCTTGTCGCCGATCAGTGCCAGCACCGCCGGAACGAGTGCCATCCGTACGACGAAGGCGTCGAACAGTACCGCCACCGCGAGGCCGAAGCCGATGGTCTTGATCATCGACTCGCCGGCGCCGATGAATCCGGAGAAGACCGCCATCATGATCACGGCCGCGGCAACGACCACCCGTGCGCTGTGCCGAAATCCCGTGACGACCGCCTGAGGGGCGCGGTCCCCGTGGACATACGCCTCCCTCATACGGGCGACGAGGAACACCTCGTAGTCCATCGCCAGGCCGAAGACGATACCCACCAGGAAGATCGGCATCAGGCTCATGATCGGGCCCGGCTGTTCCACGCCGAGCAGACCCGCGCCCCAGCCCCATTGGAAGACCGCGACCACCGAGCCGAGGGCGGCCAGCACGCTCAGCAGGAACCCGAAGGCCGCCTTGACAGGCACGAGTACGGAGCGGAAGACCACCAGCAGCAGCACGAGTGCCAGGCCGACGATGACGGCCAGGTAGGGCACGAGCGCGTCCCGCAGGGCCTGCGCGACGTCGATGTTCATCGCGGTGCTGCCCGTGACCTCGTAACTCGCGCCCGTCTTCTTCTCCAGGTCGGCGCGTTCGGCACGGATGGTCTGGACGAGGTCCTTGGTCTTCTCGTCGTTCGGACCGGTGGCCGGTACCGCCGAGAAGAGCGCGGTGTCGCCGGCCTGGTTGAACCGCGCGGCGGAGACGGACACGACCCCGCGGGTGGCCCCGATCTCCTTGGTGATCTCCTTGACGGCCGCCTTAGGATCGTCCGCGCTCCTGACGTCCGCCACGATCGTCAGCGGCCCGTTGAAGCCCGCGCCGAAGCCGTCCGCGAGCGCGTCGTAGGCACGCCGTTCCGTCGACGAGACGGGCTGGGACTCGGCCCCCGGCATGCCCATCTCCAGGTGCGTGGCAGGCAGGGCGAGGGCACCCAGACCGGCGACGCAGGCCAGCAGTACCGCAACCGGTCGGCGCAGGACGAACCGCGCCCACCGGGAACCGGCGTTGTCGGAGCGCTGCGCGGCGGAGCCGCCCTTGCGGACCCGGCGGGAGAGCACCGCGTCCGGCCACATGCCCAGCAGGGCGGGAACGAGGGTGAGGGCGATCAGGACGCCGACGACCACGGCGCCCGCGGCGCACAGGCCCATCTTGGTGAGCAGCGGAACGCCGACCACCGACAGACCACCCAGCGCGATGATGACCGTGAGACCGGCGAAGACCACGGCGGAGCCGGCCGTGCCGACGGCGAGCCCGGCCGCCTCACGCGCATGGTGACCGGCCGCGCGCTCCTCCCGGTAGCGGGAGACCACGAACAGGGCGTAGTCGATGCCGACGGCGAGACCGAGCATGGTGGCGAGCGTGCCGGTCGTCATGGAGAGACCGAGGGCGCTGCCCAGGGCCATGATGGAGGCCATGCTGACGGCGACACCGACGATCGCGGTGAGCAGGGGCAGCCCCGCGGCCGCGAGGGACCCGAAGGTGATCAGGAGGACGACGGCAGCGAGGACGATGCCGATCGCCTCCGCCGAGCCGCCCGCCGCGGGCTGCTCGGCGAGCGCGGTGCCGCCGACCTCGACCGTGAGCCCGGAGGCGCGGGCCTTGTCGATGGCCTTCTCCAAGGCGGCCTTGTCGGCGTCCGTGAGATCGGCGGCCTTCACCTTGAAGTTCACCGTGGCGTAGGCGGTGGAGCCGTCCTTGCTCACGGCGCCCGCCGTGAACGGGTTCACGGCGGACGAGACCTCGGTCTCGCCGGCCGCCTGCTTCACGAGCGCGTCGACGGCGGCACGGTTGCCGGCCGCGGTCACCTTCTCCCCGTCGGGGGCGATGAACACGATCTGCGCGTTGGCGCCGTTGGCCGCGGAACCGGGGAAACGCTCTCCGATCAGATCGAAGGCCTTCTGCGCCTCGATGCCTGGCATGACGGACGTGCTGCTGTCCGAGGCGGCGGGTGCCGTGGCGGCGCCGAGGCCGACGGCACCGAGGATCACTGCCCACAACAACGTCACGAGCCAGCGCCGCCGGAAGGCGCCGCGGCCCAGCCGATAGAGCAAGGTAGCCACGAGAAACGGACTCCAGATCTGGGGTTCGGGTGGATCACCAGCCTGCCGGGAGGAGGGGTGTCGGCACATCGTGCCTGTGCTCGCATTACCGCCTGGTGCCGACGAACCTGTCCGTGCACGCCGGTCCTCCTTGAGAATGACCACGGCATACCGCCCTGGTAGGAGGAATCGGAGCTGCTGCACCGCGGCCTTCACAGCCAGTCGCTGAATCGATTCACTACGCAAGCGTCCGGAAGATCACGCCAGCGGCCGCTGGCCGGGAGAGGAGACGTGATGGCGGAGACGGAGAGCCATCCGCGGGTCACGGCGCCTGACGTGTCCCGGGCCGCAGGGCTGTCCAGAACGACCGCCACGTACTGAAACACCCCGAGCCAGTCCATCCCCTACGAGACCCGGCAACGGGTGATGGACGCCGTGCGTCGGTTGAACTACGTCCCCCCCTGTCGTCCGCTCGGGTGCTGCTCGTCCTGCCGGATTGACCTCTCGGCCGTGTTCTGGGACTCAGCATGGAAGCGCTGATGGATGAGCTGAAGCGCCATGGGCTGGCGCTGCTCCCGCCGCCAGAATTCCGGCCAGCCCGTGGCCGCGCTGTGGTGTGAGCACACGCCGGCGGGGATCTCTCTCGGGCACATCGACGAGGCGACCAGCGGACGATGCGTGAGAGCAGCACCTTCGTGGCAACGGCGCTGTGCTCAGCGGCCCGTCCTCCGAGTCCTCCGGAACAGATGGGCTCCATGCAGACCAGGCATCTGGTCAGGCGGGGACACCTACACCTCGGCACCTCGGCTACGCCCCACCGAGCGATTCTCGCTTCCGGGAGTACCACGCTGGCCACCATGGCCTTGGAACATCATCCAGCGGACCCCGCCACGATCCGCTTCGGCGTCGACGCCCAGGCCGGGGAGCGACGCGTCGAGATCTGGCTGCCCAACGCGCGCGACGTCCAGGGGGTCGACGTACGGGTGCCGGACGGGGCGTCGGTGCGACCGGCTCCGACGAGCGGATCGCACGGGTGCAGCACCGCAGCCCGATCAGCCGATGTTCGGGAGCAGACCGCCCCACCAGCATCTGGCCTGCCTTCGTCACCCGCCGCCGTAAGGACAGCGACGGCCAGCTCCACTACATCGACGTAACGAGGTTGTTCGGCTCCGAGGACGTCACCGACCTCCCCGACGGCCTGCACCCGAACACGTTCGGCTGCTCCCGCAGGGCAGAGCGTTTCCTGCCACTGTCGTTCGGCCCTGCTGGCGCTCTCCGGTAGGCCGGGGCAGAACGGAGCGGCCTTGGCGTGAGACGGACGGGCCTTTCACGTCATGGACTGACGCGCATCAGTGGCAGCTCAGCGCGACGCGTACCATGGGGTTGCCTGCCGACGCCGGCAGGCGGCAGGGCAGGGCGCGAGGGGTGAGACCCAGGCCCCGCTGCGCCGACGGCTCGGACGATCAGAGGGTCATGCAGCGCCCCACGAAGCGGACCACGAGCGCCGATGTCGCCCGAGCGGCCGGCGTCTCGCCCACGACCGTCAGCTACGTGCTCAACAACAGGCCGGGCCAGTCCATCCCCGAGGAGACCCGGCAGCGCGTCCTGGCCGCCGCCGAACGCCTGCAGTACCGGCCGCACGCCTCTGCCCGCGCTCTGGCGGCCGGCCGCAGCGATGTCGTTCTGCTGTCCGTGCCCGACCTGCCCATCGGCCCCAGCATCAGCCGCTTCGTGGAAGAGCTGACCACCTCCCTCGCCGAACACGGCCTCACCCTGGTGACCCATCTGATGGGCGCGCGCAGCAGGCCCCTTCCGGACGTGTGCGCCGCGGTGGGGGCCTCGGCGGTGCTCGGCTTCGAGGGCTTCGACGCGGCGACCGTCCAAGCCCTGCACCGGCTCGGCGTGACCGTCGTACTGCCTCCGAGCGATGATCACCTCTCCGGCATGCAGCCGCTGGGCAGGGTCCAGGCCGAGCATCTGATCGCGCGCGGCCACCGCCGCGTCGGTTACCTGCTGCCCGCTCCGTCACGTTTCCGCCGCATGGGGGAGGAACGACTGCGGGGAGTGAACGACGCCTGCGTGGACGCGGGCCTCACACCACCGCTCGCTCTCGGGGCGGCCGAGTTGGAGACCGCCGCTCTCGCCCCCGTGGTCCGGCAGTGGACGGGAGATGCGGTCACGGGCGTCTGCGCCTTCAACGACGAGCACGCCATTGCGCTGCTCGCGGCCATGCGGCACCTCGGGCTGGCCGCTCCGGACGACCTCGCGGTCATCGGCGCGGACGACATCCCCGTGGCACGCTTCGCCGCTCCTCCGCTGTCCACGGTCTTCTACGACCTCCGGGAAGCCGGCCGCCACCGGGCCGAAGCCGTGGTGGCCGGCCTCTCCGGACAGGCCTCGAGCCTTCCCTCGCTCGGCACCAGCCTGCGCCTCGTCGAACGTCTTTCCAGCTGAGCCCCTCACTCACCGAGCGTTCACGTTACCTACTCGTTACCGCAAGGCGTCTTGCTGTCCCGTCGCGGTGGATGTTTTCTACTGATGCGCTTCACTGATACGCATCAGTAACGTGAAGTAATCAAATGCTTCCAGTCGGATCACCCCGCCCGAAACCCCCCGATTGAAACGATTCATTCACCGTGCATGCCAGGTCCCCACCGGAAAGGTGACCCATGTCCTCCACCGAGACCCTCTCGGACGCCCCGACCGCGGAAGCCGGTTTCTCCTCACGGCATCTGCTCGTACTCATCGCCCTGCTCTGGACCGTCGCGCTGAACCCCGTCGCGGGACTGCTGAGCGGCAACTCGCAGGCCGAGGTGGCGATCCACTTCCGCACCACGCAGATCGCGTGGTTCACCCTCGGCTCCGCTCTCGTGGGCACCTTTCTGACGCCGTTCGCGATGAAGGCGGCGGCCCTGTACGGCAAGAAGCGGGTCATGGTCGTCGCGACCGTGGCCGGGCTGGTCGGCGATGTGATCGCGGCCCTCGCCACCGACTACTCGGTCCTGCTGACCGGGCGCTTCATCGCCGGCGCCTACGGCCCCACGGTCTTCATCGCCTACGCCACCGCCCGCGACGCCTTCCCGCGACGCTGGGTCGGCACCGCCAGCGGCATCCTGGCCGGCAGCGTCGGCCTGGTCGGTCTTGGCGGTCCGTTCCTCTCGGCCTGGCTCATCGACAACCACGGTTTCCGCGGCGCGCTGTGGTTCCTCGTCGTCTCCACCGCGGTGTGTCTGCTGCTCCAGCTGTTCTGCGTCCCGGAGAGCCCGGTGCGCGAGACGGGGCACCGGATGGACTGGATCGGCGGCCTGCTGCTCGGCGGCGGTCTCAGCGCGGTCGTCTACGGCATCGGGCAGGGCTCCCACTGGGGCTGGACCAGCGGGAACACCCTGACCTGGATCGGTCTCGGGGCCCTGGCCGTCCTGCTGTTCCTGCCCTACGAGGCCCGTGCCGCCCACCCCCTCGTCCCGCTCACGCTGATCAGGCGACGCCGGGTCTGGAGCGTCTTCCTGGCCACCTCGGTCGCCGCCGGCGCCACCTACGCCGTGGGCACCGTCACCATGCTGCTCACCCTGATGCCCGCCATACCGACGGTGTCCGACGGTCTTGGCTGGTCGGTCACCAAGAGCGCCACGGTCTCCGCTCCGATCAGCGTCCTGGTGATCGTGGTGGCGCTCTGTGCCGGAAAGCTCGCCCGGCACTTCGACACCCGTCTCCTGCTG
Source organism: Streptomyces sp. NPDC047061 (assembly GCF_040643955.1). Taxonomy (NCBI): domain Bacteria; kingdom Bacillati; phylum Actinomycetota; class Actinomycetes; order Kitasatosporales; family Streptomycetaceae; genus Streptomyces; species Streptomyces sp. NPDC047061. Next base: position 9,024 of record NZ_JBEYVI010000064.1, on the reverse strand, counting down.
GCCGTCGGCGGTGTCCTGACCACCGCCGGATACGCCGTCGCCTCCCAACTGCACACGGAGATCTGGCACTTCGTGCTGATGGGCCTGATCGCCGGACCGGGCATGGGACTGGTCGTCTCCGTGCTGCCGATCATGGTCATCGAGTCGGTGGCACCCGAGGAGCAGGCCCTGGCCAACGGCTCCCAGTGGCTGGTGCAGGGCGTGCTGCAAGTGATCATCGCCCAGCTGGTGTTCACGGTGATGGCCCAGGACGGCACGGTCATGAAGGGCACACAGTTCTACCTGGACGGCGGCTTCGCGGACGGCTTCCTCTTCGTCGCCGGGGCCTGTGCCCTGGGTGCCCTGCTGGTCGCCACGATCCCGAAGGCCCGCCGCGTCGACACCGTCGAAGCGGGCCGGGCCGCCTGAACTCCCCCACCCACGAACCGGATTCCGGACCCGGCCGGTCCCCCTCCCGGGGCCGGCCGGGTGACGACAGACAAGGCAGGCAATGATCCGCACCTCCTTCAACGACGACTGGCAGTTCCGGCGCAAGGTGAACCCGTTCGCCGAACTGTCCGGCCCCGTTGCCCCGTTCCAGGACGTCACCCTCCCGCACGACGCGATGATCGCCGAGGACCGTGTGCCGCGCGAGGGCGAGGTGACCATGGAGGGCGGTGCCGGCGCCTACTTCCCCGGCGGTGTCTACGAGTACCGCAAGACGTTCTTCGTGCCCGAGGAACTGCGCGGCAAGCGGGTCCAGTTCCAGTTCGAGGGCGTCTACCGCGACGCCACCGTGCACATCAACGGCGACTACGCGGGCCAGCGCCCGTACGGCTACTCGCACTTCACCGTCGACGCCGACCAGCACCTGCGCTACGGCGCCGACAACGAGATCCGCGTCGAGGCCCGCGCCCACCAGGACTCCCGCTGGTACAGCGGCGCCGGCGTCTACCGTGACACCTGGCTGCTCACCGGCGACGTGGTGCGCATCGTGCCCGACGGCATCCGCGTCACCACGCCGGACGTCGAGGACGGCCGCGCGGTCGTCGAGGTCACGACCCGGGTGCGCAACGACTCCATCGCCCGGCACACCCTCGACCTCGCGATCGCCGTGCGCGACGCCGACGGTGACGCCGTGACGGGCGACACCACGAAGGTCACCGTCCTGCCGGGCGAGGAGTCCCTGGTCCGCACGCGCCTCTACCTGTCCGGGCCGCGCCTGTGGGACGCCGGCAACCCTCACCTCTACCGCGCCGAGGTCACCATGACCGACGGCGACCAACTCCTCGACAGCGACACGGCGGACTTCGGCGTCCGCACGCTCCAGCTCGACCCCGAGCGAGGCCTGCGCGTCAACGGCCGTACGGTCAAGCTGCGCGGGGCGTGCGTCCACCACGACAACGGCCCGCTCGGCGCGGCCACTTACGCCCGTTCCGAGGAACGGCGGGTGCGGCTCCTCAAGGACGCCGGCTTCAACGCGATCCGCATGTCCCACCACCCGATGAGCAGGGCGATGCTCGACGCCTGCGACCGGCTCGGCGTGTACGTCGTCGACGAGACCTTCGACGTGTGGACGTCCGCCAAGAACGGCTTCGACTACAGCCTGCACTTCCCCGAGTGGTGGGAGCGCGACGTCGAGGCGATGGTCGCCAAGGACTACAACCACCCCAGCGTCATCATGTACTCGATCGGCAACGAGATCCCCGAGGCCGGATCCGCCGCCGGCGCCGCCCTGGGCCGCAAGCTCGCGGAGAAGGTCCGCTCCCTCGACCCGACCCGCTACGTCACCAACGCCGTCAACGGCTTCCTCGCCGTCATGTCCGAGCTGGCCACCCTGCGGGCGCAGCACCAGCAAGGCGCTCAGGACGGCGGGGGCATCAACTCCCAGATGGCCGACGCCGGCGACATGATCAACCACATCAGCGCCTCCGACCTGGTCACCGAGCGCACGGCCGAGTCGTTCGCCGTCCTCGACGTCGCCGGGATGAACTACGCCGAGGCCCGCTACGCCCTCGACCGCGAGCGCTTCCCGAACCGGATCATCCTCGGTACGGAGACGTTCCCGACCCGCATCGACGGCAACTGGAAGCTCGTCGAGGAACACAGCCATGTCATCGGCGACTTCACCTGGACCGGCTGGGACTACCTCGGCGAAGTCGGCATCGGGCGCCAGCAGTTCGCCACACCCGAGAACCCCCGGCCCGTCCACACCGCCCCCTTCCCCCAACTGCTCGCGGGGTGCGGGGACATCGACATCACCGGCCACCGGCGTCCGGTCTCGTACTACCGCGAGATCGTCTTCGGCCTGCGCACCCAGCCGTACATCGCCGTCCGGCGACCCGAAACCCACGGCCTGACCCCGATCGGCAGCCCGTGGGCCTGGAGCGAGAGCATCGCCTCCTGGACCTGGCCCGGCTGGGAGGGCAACCCGATCACCGTCGAGGTCTACAGCGACGCCGACGAGGTCGAACTCCTGGGCAACGGCAACTCCTTCGGACGGCGGCCCGTGGGTGCGGAGCACCGGTTCCGCACCGAGTTCGACATCGTGTACGTCCCCGGGGACCTGGTCGCCGTCGCCTACAAGGACGGCGTCGAGACCGGCCGCACCGGCCTCCAGTGGGCCAACGGCCCCCTCCGGCTCCACGCCGAGGCCGACCGGCAGGTCGTCCGGGCGACGGTCGGCGACCTGGCGTACGTCAGCCTGACCCTGACCGACGCGCACGGCACCGTCCACAGCGCCGCCGACCGCCCCGTCACCGTCGAGGTCTCCGGCACTGGGGAACTCGTCGGGTTCGGCAGCGCCGCCCCGGCGACCGAGGAGCGCTTCGACGCCACCGAACGCCTGACCTACGAGGGCCGTGCCCTGGCCGTCGTACGCCCCACCGCCACCGGGAAAATCCGCCTTCTGGCCAACGCGCCGGACTGCGAACCGGTCGAGTGCATCATCACCGTCGAATAAGGAAAGCGGCACCATCATCGTGATCGACAGGAAATCGCTGGTCCGGCGGCACGCCGTGCACATCACAGAGGCCGATCCCGCCACCGTCCTCACCGTGGGGAACGGGGACTTCGCCTACACCGCCGACATCACCGGCATGCAGTCCTTCCCCGCCTACCACGACCAGGCCGCCGCGATGGCGGAACGCCGGCTGGCGGTGAACACCGCAACGATGACCACCTGGGGCTGGCATGCCATGCCGAACCCCGACGGGCACACCCTCGCGGACGCCATGTCCGAGCACCACAGCGCCCGGGGGACGGTGAGTTACCCGGACAGGTTCGGGCTGGCCGCCCTCATGGGCGGCGATCTGCCCGCGGAGATGCGGGCCGGCGCCTGGCTGAGCGCCAACCCACAACGCCTCGACCTGGGCCGCGTCGGCCTGCTGCTGCGCACCTCACCCGGCGCCGAGCCGGAGACCACCCCCGACGCGCTGCGCGACACGCACCAGAGCCTCGACCTGTGGACCGGGAGCCTGAGCAGCCGGTTCCGCTACGCCGACCACGAGGTGAAGGTCACCACGGTCGCCGATCCGGAGCGGGCCCGCGTGTCCTTCCGGATCGAGTCCCCGCTGCTGGCCGACGGGCGGGCCGGGATCGTCCTGCGCTTCCCGTACGCGAGTGACGGCTTCTTCCAGACCTGCGACTGGACGGTGCCCGAGCGCCACCGCACCGAACTCCAGCCCGCCGGCCCACAGGAGTGCGCCGTCCGCCGGACCCTCGACGACACCACGTACACGGTTCGGCTGACCTGGTCGGCAGGCGACGTACGACCGTCGGAGAACCCCCACGAGTACGTGCTGACCACGCCGTCCGACGTCCTCGAACTCGTCGTGGCCTTCTCCCCGGCCGACGAACCGGGCCCCGACGGCACCACCTTCGCGTCGCTCTCGGAGGCGGCGGCCGAGCACTGGCGCGGCTTCTGGGAGTCCGGTGCCGCCATCGACTTCACCGGCAGCACCGACCCCCGGGCCGCCGAACTGGAGCGCCGGGTCGTGCTCTCGCAGTACCTCACGGCGGTCAACTGCTCCGGTGTCCTTCCGCCCCAGGAGACGGGCCTGATCACCAACTCCTGGCACGGCAAGCACCACCTGGAGATGCACTGGTGGCACGCCGCGCACTTCGCCGCGTGGGGCCGCCCCGAGCTCCTCGAACGCAGCCTCGACTGGTACCGGTCCATCCTCCCCGAGGCCCGCGCCACCGCCCGGCGGCAGCGCTACGGGGGAGCGCGCTGGCCCAAGCAGACGAGTCCCGACGGTCGCGAAAGCCCTTCGGACATCGGCGTGTTCCTCATCTGGCAGCAGCCCCACCCTCTCTACCTCCTCGAACTGCTCCACCGCGCGCGGCCGGACGCGTCGGACCTGATCGCGCGCTTCGCCGAACTCGTCGAGGACACCGCCGCGTTCATGGTCTCGTTCGTGGAGGAACGCGACGGCGTCTACCACCTGCCGGCTCCGCTGGTCCCGGCCCAGGAGTTCTACGAGGCGACGACCACCGAGGACCCCACCTTCGAACTCGCCTACTGGTGGTGGGGATTGGAGATCGCGCAGAGGTGGCGTGAGCGCGGGGGCCTGGAGCGGCACAAGCACTGGCAGCACGTCCAGGACGGCCTGGCCGCCCCCTACCAGCGCGACGGCCTGTACACGGCCATCGCCACCGAGCCGTATCTGCGGCGGGACGACCACCCCGCGCTGCTGTGCGCGCTCGGATTCCTCCCGGCCACCCCGCTCGTCGATCCGGCCGTCATGACGGCGACGCTCCAGGACGTGCGGGACAACTGGGACTGGAACAGCGCCTGGGGCTGGGACTTCCCTGTCCTGGCGATGACCGCGACCCGTGTCGGCCGCCCCGCACTCGCCGTGGACGCCCTTTTGATGGACACCCCGAAGAACCACTACCTCGCCACCGGCCACACTCCCCAGATCGGCAGTCTCCTACCCGTCTACCTCCCCTCCAACGGCGCCCTCCTCGCGGCCGTCTCCCTCATGGCCGCCGGCTGGGACGGAGCCGACACCGACCGCCCCGGATTCCCCGCCGAGGGATGGTCCGTACAACACGAAGGATTCACGCCGTGGCCCTGACATCCATCCGTCCGGGCCGACCTTGTCACGACACCTCCGGCAACCGCATGCTCTGGTGGCCCGGGGCAGGCAGCACACCTTGCGGGGGTGCCTGGACGCCGAACTCGCCCTCACGCGCACGATCGCCCGGACGCCGGACTTCCTGGAGTGTGTTCGCGCGGCCCTGGTGGACAAGGACCGCAGTCCCACGTGGCAACGCGGGTCGCGCGGCCGCCTCACGCTGCCAACCTGATCGTCCCCGTCGGGAGCAGGGCATCGCCGACGTACCGAGGACCGGGCAGGCTCCGACCGGGAGATTCTCCTGACCTGTCCAGGAATGGGCGGTGGTGCCGGTCGGAGCAATGCCGGTGCTTGTCCGGAGAGCGAGTCGTTCAGGCGGGCCGGGTGCCGAACAAGTAGTAGTTGCCGATGTCGATAATGAAAGGAATGCGATGGGTGGGGAAGCGCTTGATCATGGCCTCCTTGTAGGCCTGGCCGTCGTCACCGAGGAGTTCGCGGGCGACCTGCAGATACTCGGCCATCTCGGTGAGTACGCCCTGTCCCGCGGGGAGCCCGTGCCCGGGCAGGATCGTCTCGTAGGCCGGATCAGCGAGGTCCTGCAGGATGACCTGCCAGCGGTCGATGTCGTTGTGGCCGACGAACACGTGGGTCTGGTGGTAGACGAGGTCCTGGGCCACCATCACGCCGTGCTCCGGCAGCCGGATCAGCAGCTGGTCGGCGGTTTCCCCGCCTGAGACGGCTTCGAAGACGAACGGAACGCCGTCGATGACCTCGGTACCCGGGGTGATCAGGACGGTGGGAGCCACCTCCGCTGCCAGAACCGGGACGCCGTTGAGATCCCGAAGGTCGCCTCGCGCCGCCATCTGATCACGTACGGCCGGCAATGCGTGGATGGGAGCGTTGAAGCGCGCCGCGCCCTGGAAGTGGTCCGGGTGCTCATGGGTGATGATGAGCCGGTCCAGCGGCTTGCCGAGCCCCTTGGCGTACTCGGCAACTTCGTCGGCGTCCGCGACGTTGACCTGGCCGTCCACTGCGATGAGGCGGCTCGGGGTCTCGATCAGTTGGGTGGTGACGTTGATGCCGGCCTCGGGCGCCATGTAGCTATGCACCCGCAAGGTGCCCTTCTCGATGACGGTGATTGTGCCCTTCATCGCCCTGCTCCCCTCGGTGGTCCGCCTGTGTTGCGGTGCAGTGAGTCCAACTCGTCGCCGGGTCAGGGCAGATCACGGTCGGCCGCCTCGACTAATTGGATTACACTCGTAATACCATAATGTAAGATGAACCTGCGGTGCAACGGTCCCTTCAAGAAGCTGAGTGGGACAGACGCAAGCGGCTTGCTGACCGTCGCCTCCTCAACAGAAGTCTGCAATATGGACAACGCAACGGGCCCGTACCCACCCGATCCGGTACGGCCACCTCGATTCATCCGTGGCCTACAGGGCTGTGGTCCTCCGTGGGGTGCATTCGCACCAGTCACGGCGCCTTCGAGATGTCTTGGCCGCGGTTTTTCCGACCGGCCCCATCGCAGCTCTACGACGCCCGCCTTTACGAACCCGCCCCGCTCGATCTGTCTGGCCACGGCCGCGTCGCAGGGTCAGCTCGGGGACGCCTCGGGGCCGTCTGGTGATCTGGTGCTACGCCGCAGCGGCGGCGGGAGGACCAGTGACAGTGTCCTCGTCCTGAGCGGGCAGTTGCTTGCACAGGACGCGCAACTGGCGGGCGAGGGCTTCGAGGCGATCGGCGAGGTTCTCGCCCCGGACCCGGTCGAGGGCGAGTTCGTCGTCGTAGTCGGAGGCGACCCACAGGGAACCATCGACGAAGCACTCGTCCCAGATCAGTTCGGCGCGCAGAAGGTCGAGCGGTCCGTCCCCTGAGAGGTGGGCCTCTTCCCCGTGGACGAGGGTGACGGTGAGGGTCTCGCTGGTACGGGTGGGTTCGTCGTTGTCGCCGACGGGGTTGTGGGTGCGGCACCGGCCGTGCTGCAGGGGATGGTGGTCGTCATGCCGCACGCTCCACGGGAGGGGGGTGGTTGAAGGTGCGGACGGTGCGGGCGAGCTGCCGCAGGTGAGCGGCGAAGCTCACCAGGTCGTGGACCACGTCGACGCACCCGACACGGGCGCCCACAAGCATCAGATCCGGCGTTGCCGGAACTGCGGCAGCCACGTGTCCCCGAGCGGCAAGGGCAAACCACACTCGCCCAGCGGCAAGGCGCAATGTGCTCAGGAGCCCTCGACAGAACACGCGTCCTGACAGCAGACGCCGACGTCTCACACTCGTCTCACAGACCCCACGGAAGAGCCCAGATCGGAGTGCATCCGACCTGCGCTTTCTGAACCCTATGGACGTTTCAGAGCCCCCACTGACGGCGGGTAAACTCCGACCCGCGTTCGGCCGCCGCCATAGCCGCGTACTCGTGCGAGGCGATCACAGAGGAGACCCCGGCCACGGTCCGCGCCCTTCTGTGGGAACGGAACGCGTGGGCGCACGCGGTCGCCCAGGACGCCGACGGCACCGAGGAAGCGCTGACGGCCGCGCGGGACGCGGACGACGCCGGCGAGCCGCAACCGGACTGGTCGGCGTGGGTGGACCACGTCGAGTTGGACATCATGGCGGGCCGCTGCTGGACCGAGCTGCGCTGGCCGCTCCGCGCGGTGCCGCTCCCTCTGCGCGGCCTCGCCCAGTTCGACGACGCGCACGCCCGGGACAAGGCTCTGTATTCGACGTGGCTGGCCGAGGCGTACGCGCTGGCCGGTGAGGTCGAGGAAGCGGCGAGGGTGGCCACGCGCGCCGTGGAACTGGCCGAAGGGGTGGCGTCCACCCGGCCCGGCCGCCGTATCGAGCAGGTCGTGTCCGCCTCGCCCTCGGTCACGGGACGGTGCCCGCGGTGGCCGAACTGATGGAGCAGACGGCCTAGTCGGTAGTCGTGCGGTCGACCCATCCCAGGTAGCCGGCCGTGCCCTGCACGATCTCGGTGGCGCACACCTCGGGGTTGTCCCAGGGGTGATGCTCGATCAGGTGGGCTTCCAGCTCAGGGTAGCGGGAGCCGGTGGTCTTGAGGAGCAGTTGGTATTCCTCGCTAGTGCCGAACTCTCCCGCATGCCAGAACACGGACGTGACGGGGCCAATGATCTGGGTGCCTGCGGCAAGTCGGCCTTGGACGGCGGATTGGGCTAGGGCGACGGCCTGTTCGCGGGTCTCGGTGGCGGTGGAGACGGTCAGGTAGTCAGGCATGACGCGAGGCTACCGACCCCGAACGCGGCCGCGGCAAGACTAGCTGCCGCTGGTCGGAAGCGACGCCGTCAAGTAGATCTCCCGGATGCGCGCGGCGATGGCCGCATACGCTTCGTCGAGCAAGATGATGGCCTCCGCGAACCGCTGTTCGGCGACCTGCGGATCGCTACGGTGCATCGAGCCGGGCACGTTTGCAGCGTTGTGCGCTCGCCTCACTTTCTCGCGGAGTTCCTCGTTGAGGACCAGGTGCCGCAGCATGGTCACATCTCGGTTGGCCTGGCGGAACTCCTCGGCGACCTCATCGCCGATTTGAGTGCCGGCGTAGACGCCAGTCCTGGCGGGAGGTCCTCATGTCCGTGTCGTGGGCGCGTCCTGCCGCACGGCCGAGCCTATGCAGGGCTTCGTTGAGGCGCTCAAGGTGGTCGAGTTCGAAGGTCTCACGCCGTTCGGTGATGACCTTGTCCCGCTCGGCTTGGCGGGCTTTGGCATCGCGGGTTATCTGGCGTCTCTCCGTGATGAAGTCACGGAGGTACGCGGAGCCACCGCCGAGGATAAACGTGACGACGGGCCAGACCGCCGTGAACCATTTGGTCATGCCGCGCAGCCTACGGCGCGGTACGCAAGGATTTGCCCTCTAACCTCGATCGTTCATGAGTCCTCGTCGGTTCGCTGACGGGGACTCTGTGCTTGTGTGGTGCGGTCTTTTCAGGGCTGGGGCAAGTTGAGGGCCCGG
>NZ_JBEYVI010000063.1:0-41198 GCF_040643955.1 Streptomyces sp. NPDC047061 | reverse complement strand
GGGGGCCGGCGGGGGGGGCGCGCCGGGGGGGCACCGGGGCGGGGCCCGCCCCGCCGCGGTGCTCGGGCACCGCGGCGGGACCGGTGACCGGAGGTGACGTCACCTCAGTTCACCCCCTGGCGCCGGGCGATCTGCTTGGCCTGGCTGACCGCGTCGTTCCAGGCGTCGTCGGGCTTCTTGCCCTTGGCCTCGATGTTGGTCAGCTCCGTCATGTACGGGGCCATGACGGCCGCGTCGGCCGGCGCCTCGTAGCTGTTCGGGACGGCCTTGGCGGCCGGGCCGAAGACCTCGATGATCTTCTGTCCGCCGAAGAAGGCGTCGGGGCCCGTCATGGCCGGCATGGTGTAGGCGGCCGGGGCGGCCGGGAAGATGGCGGCGTCGGTGAACCCGCGGGCGTCGTTGGCGGGGCTGAGGATCCAGCTGATGATCTTGAAGGCTTCCTCGGGGTTCCGGCACTGCTTGGGCAGCGCCAGGTAGGAGCCGCCCTGGTTGGCCGGTCCGACCGGGTTCGCGCAGACCCGCCACTTGCCCTTGGTCTGGGGCGCGGCCTGCTCGATGTCCAGCGCGTGCCAGGCGGCGCCGAGCTCGGTGAGGAGGTTCTTGCCGACGGCGGCGTTCCAGCTGTTGTCGTTGATCTTGGCGTCGATGCCCAGGGTGTAGGGGCGGACGGCCGTGGTCCACGCGCTGCGGATGTGGTCCTTGTCACCGATGAAGTGGTTGTTCTTGTCGATGAACCGCTGGGTGCCCTGGCCGACCACGATGTTGAAGACGGAGCTGATGTTGTTGACCAGGTAGGTGCCGGGGTTCTTCTTCTGCAGCTCGGTGCCGAGCGTGAAGTAGTCCTCCCAGGTCGTGACCAGCGCGGCGACCTTGTCGGGGTCGGTGGCCACGCCGGCCTTGGCGAACAGGTCCTCGCGGTAGAAGAGCGCGGTGGGGCCGATGTCGATCGGGAAACCGATCTGCTTGCCGTCGCTGGTCTGGGCGAGCTTGGTCTTCCAGCCCAGGTACTGCGAGGAGAGCTTCTTGAAGCCCAGGTCGTTCAGGTCGAGGAAGCGGGAGGCGTTGGGCAGGAAGGAGGCTATGTCCTCGCCCTTGATGCCGGTGATGTCGGGCACGGAGGAGCCGCCCGCGGCGAGCGTGGTGGTGAGCTTCTGCTTGAAGTCGCCGCCGATCGACGAGGCGGTCAGCTTGACCTGGCTGCTGAAGTGGGTCTTCGCCTCCGCGACCACCTTGTCGCTGAGCGCACCGCCCCAGTACCACAGGGTGAGGTTCTTGCCGTTCTTGGTACCGCTCGATCCGGAGCCGCCGCATGCGACGGTCAGGCCGGACGCGGCCGCGGTGAGCGCGGCGGCCTGGAGGAAGCCTCTACGTGAAAGGTCCACGGGTCACTCCTGTTGTTCCTGTTCGTGGTACTGAGGGGCGTTGGTGCTGTGGATCGTGGGGGCTGTGGGGCGTTGGGCTGTGGGGGCGTCGGGCGTGGGGTGTCGGGCTGCAGGCGGGTGCGGGTACGGGTCAGTGCGGCCGGGCGGGCGGGGTGACCGGGGCGTGGTGCACCGGGGGGCCCACGTCCGCCGGCAGGCGGTCGGCGAGGAAGCCGTACGTCTTCTTCAGTTCGGGGTCGGTCAGTGAGTGCCACCAGCGGTCCACGCCGTACCAGCCGGGGGCCGCGAGGGCGCCGCCGTGGTGCTGGACGGACAGACCGGCCGCGAGGACGGCGAACCGCAGCCGCTCGGCAAGCGGCCAGCCGCCGAGGGAGGCCGTGACGAAGCTCGCCCCGAAGACGTCCCCGGCGCCCGTGGCGTCCAGGACCTCGACGTCGAGCGCGGGGACCTCGGCGTACTCGCCGGTGGTCTGGTCGACGGCCACCGCGCCGTCCCCGCCCCGGGTGACGACGGCCACCGGCACCAGCTCCGCGAGCGTGCCGAGTGCCGCCACCGCAGTGTCGGTGCGGGTGTAGGCCATCGCCTCGGTCTCGTTCGGGAGGAAGGCGTGGCACAGGGCCAGCTGGTCGAGGAGGTCGCGGGACCACTCCTGGGTGGGGTCCCAGCCGACGTCGGCGTAGACATGGGTGCCGTTCGCCGCCGCCTTGGCGATCCACTCGCGCGGCTCGGCCTCGATGTGCACGAGCGCCGTGCGGGCCTCGGGCGGGTCGCCCATCAGCGCGTCCTGCGAGTACGGGGGTTCCTGGCCGTGGGTGACGAGGGCCCGGTCCTGGCCGGTGGCGAGCGAGACGGTGACGGGGGTGGGCCAGCCGTCCGCGGTGCGGGAGAGCGAGAGGTCGATGTCCTCCTGGTCGCACAGGACGTCCCGGCAGTACTCGCCGTAGAAGTCGTCCCCGAAGACCGTGGCCAGCGAGGTGCGCAGACCGAAGCGGGACGCGGCCACCGCGAGGTTCGCGATGCCGCCGGGGCCGCAGCCCATGCCGGCCGTCCAGATCTCCTCGCCCGGTGTCGGGGGCTTTCCCAGCCCCGTCAGGACGAGGTCGTAGAAGAGCAGCCCGGTCAGCAGGACATCGGGCCTGTCGTCGTCCACACGCACAGCCTCTCGTCAAAACTCGTCATTTTGATGCGGGAATCGTGCGCTGCTCCGAGAGATTGGTCAATACCCGAGCAGAACTGAGCATGGATTTGATTGAAGATGACGAGTAGTGTTCGCCGCGTGCTGGCAGAACGACGACACCAACTCATCCTGCGGGCCCTGCGCGCCGGTGGCCCCGCCTCTGTGACCGACCTCTCCGAGCAACTGAACGTGAGCCCGGCCACGATCCGGCGCGACCTGGTCAAGCTGGAGGAGGACGGGCTGCTCACACGTGTCCACGGCGGCGCGGTCGTGGAGGAGGGCGACCAGCCCTTCGCCGAGGTGGCCGAGGTGCGGGTGGCCGAGAAGGACGCGATAGCCGCGCGGGCGGCGGCGCTGGTCGAGGACGGCCAGTCGGTGCTGCTCGACATCGGTACCACCGCGTTCCGGCTCGCCCGCCAGCTGCACGGCCGCCGCCTCACCGTGATCACCAGCAACCTGGTGGTCTACGAGGAGCTCGCCGACGACGAGGGCATCGAGCTGGTGCTGCTCGGCGGCATGCTCCGCCGCGAGTACCGCTCACTGGTCGGTTTCCTCACCGAGGACAACCTGCGCCAGCTGCACGCCGACTGGCTGTTCCTCGGTACCAGCGGGGTGCGCCCGGGCGGGCAGGTGATGGACACGACGGTCGTGGAGGTGCCGGTCAAGCGCGCCATGATCGGGGCGAGCGACAAGGTCGTGCTGCTCGCCGATGCCGCCAAGTTCCCGGGCACGGGCATGGCGAAGGTCTGCGGTCCCGGGGACCTGGACATGGTGGTGACCAACGCGCCGGTGGATCCGGCGACCCGAGCCGCCCTGGAGGAGGCCGGTGTCGAGGTGGTCCTGGCAGGAAAGGCTCAAGCGTGAAACTGACGATTCTGGGCGGCGGCGGGTTCCGCGTGCCGCTCGTGTACGGCGCACTGCTGACGGACCGGGCCGAGGGGCGGGTCACCGAGGTTGTGCTGTACGACCTCGACGCCGGCCGGCTGTCCGCGGTCGCGCGGGTCCTGGCCGAACAGGCGGCCGGCGTCCCGGGCGCCCCCGCCGTGACCGCCACGACCGACCTGGACGAGGCCCTCACCGGCGCCGACTTCGTCTTCTCGGCGATCCGGGTCGGCGGCCTGGAGGGCAGGGCGAACGACGAGCGGGTGGCCCTCGCCGAGGGTGTCCTCGGCCAGGAGACGGTCGGCGCCGGCGGCATCGCCTACGGCCTGCGGACCGTGCCGGTCGCCGTCGACATCGCCCGGCGGGTGGCCCGGCTCGCCCCCGACGCCTGGGTCATCAACTTCACCAACCCCGCGGGCCTCGTCACCGAGGCCATGTCCCGGCACCTGGGCGACCGCGTCATCGGCATCTGCGACTCCCCGGTGGGCCTCGGCCGCCGGATCGCCCGCGTACTCGGCGGGAACCCGAAGGAAGCGTGGATCGACTACGTCGGCCTCAATCACCTCGGCTGGGTGCGCGGCCTGCACATCGCGGGCCGCGACGAGCTCCCGCGCCTGCTCGCCGACCCCGACCTGCTCGGCTCCTTCGAGGAGGGCAAGCTCTTCGGCGTCGACTGGCTCCAGTCCCTCGGCGCCATCCCCAACGAGTACCTGCACTACTACTACTTCAACCGCGAGGCCGTCCGCGCCTACCAGCAGGCCGAGAAGACCCGCGGCGCGTTCCTGCGCGACCAGCAGGCGCACTTCTACGGGGCGGTCGCCGAGCCGGGCGCGAAGGCCCTGGACGTCTGGGACCGCACCCGCGCCGAGCGCGAGGCCACCTACATGGCCGAGAACCGGGAGACGGCCGGCGCGGGCGAGCGCGACGCCGACGACCTGTCCGGCGGCTACGAGAAGGTCGCCCTCGCCCTGATGCGGGCCATCGCCCGCGACGAGCGCACCACCCTGATCCTCAACGTCCGCAACCGCTCCACCCTCTCGGTGCTCGACGGCGAGGCCGTCATCGAGGTGCCCTGCCTGGTCGACGCCAACGGCGCCCACCCGGTCGCCGTCGCCCCGCTGCCCGACCACGCCACGGGCCTCGTCTGCGCGGTCAAGGCGGTGGAGCGCGAGGTGCTCGCCGCCGCCGAGTCCGGCTCCCGTACGACGGCCGTGAAGGCGTTCGCGCTGCACCCGCTGGTCGACTCGGTGAACGTGGCCCGACGCCTGGTGGAGGGATACACCGAGGTCCACCCGGGCCTCGCGTATCTTAAGTAACCAGCCGCTCGGAAAGCGCTTTCCAAACCTCTTCTGGAGACTTCCCATGCACGACGAACGCCGCCGGATCGAGGAGCGCGTAGAGCGACTCCACAACCAGCGCATCAAGCCCGCGGTCTACGCGGCCACCGTCCCCTTCGAGGTGTCCGCCTGGCAGGCCCCCGGGGAGCCGGTGTCCTTCGAGGAGGCCGCGGCCGCCGCCTACGAGCCGTTCGCCATGGACACCCCGTGGGGCCCGCCCTGGGGCACCACCTGGTTCCGGATGCGCGGCCAGGTGCCGGCCGAGTTCGCGGGCCGCCGCGTCGAGGCGGTCATCGACCTCGGGTTCACGGGCGACTGGCCGGGCAACCAGGCCGAGGCCCTGGTCCACCTCACCGACGGGACCCCCCTGAAGGCGGTCAACCCGCTCAACCAGTACGTACGGATCGCGAACCCGGCGGCCGGCGGCGAGGTGATCGACTACCTGGTCGAGGCCGCCTCCAACCCCGACATCCTCGCCAACGACTTCGCCGAGCCCACGCTCCTGGGCGACGTGCTGACGGCCGGCGACAAGCCGCTCTACACCTTCAAGCGCGCCGACATCGCCGTCCTCGACGAGGACGTCTGGCACCTCGACCTCGACGTCCAGGTGCTGAAGGAGCTGATGCTGGAGCTCGGCGAGCACGACCCGCGCCGCCACGAGATCATGCACGCCCTCGACCACGCGATGGACCTGCTGGACCTGGACGACATCTCCGGCTCTGCCGCCGCCGTCCGCGAGGCCCTGAAGCCGGCGCTGTCCAAGCCCGCGCACGCCAGCGCCCACCGCATCTCCGGCGTCGGCCACGCCCACATCGACTCGGCCTGGCTCTGGCCGATCCGCGAGACCAAGCGCAAGACCTCCCGGACCTTCTCCAACGTCACCTCCCTCGCGGAGGAGTACGAGGAGTTCGTCTTCGCCTGCTCGCAGGCCCAGCAGTACGAGTGGGTGCGCGACAACTACCCGCAGGTCTGGGCCCGCATCCAGGAGTCGGTGAAGAAGGGCCAGTGGGCGCCGGTCGGCGGCATGTGGGTCGAGTCCGACGGCAACCTCCCCGGCGGCGAGGCGATCGCCCGCCAGCTCGTGCACGGCAAGCGGTTCTTCATCGAGCACTTCGGCATCGAGACCAAGGGCGTCTGGCTGCCCGACTCCTTCGGCTACAACGCGGCCTACCCGCAGCTCGCCAAGCTCGCCGGCAACGAGTGGTTCCTCACCCAGAAGATCTCCTGGAACCAGACCAACACGTTCCCCCACCACACCTTCTGGTGGGAGGGCATCGACGGCACCCGCATCTTCACGCACTTCCCGCCGGTCGACACCTACAACGCCCGCTTCAGCGGCGAGGAGATGTCCCGCGCGGTCCGCCAGTACGCCGAGAAGGGCGCCGCCACCCGCTCGCTCGCCCCCTTCGGCTGGGGCGACGGCGGTGGCGGCCCCACCCGCGAGATCATGGAGCGGGCCCGCCGCCTGAAGGACCTGGAGGGCTCCGCGAAGGTCGAGGTCGAGCACCCGGACGCCTTCTTCGCCAAGGCCCGCGCCGAGTACGAGGACGCCCCGGTCTGGGTCGGCGAGCTCTACCTGGAGCTGCACCGCGCCACCTACACCTCGCAGGCCCGCACCAAGCAGGGCAACCGGCGCAGCGAGCACAAGCTGCGCGAGGCCGAGCTGTGGGCCACGACGGCCGCGCTGCACGCGCCCGGCTACGCCTACCCGCACGAGAAGCTCGACCGGCTCTGGAAGACGGTCCTGCTCCACCAGTTCCACGACATCCTGCCCGGCTCCTCGATCGCCTGGGTGCACCGTGAGGCCGAGGCCGAGTACGCCCGCGTCGCCGAAGAGCTGGAGGCGCTGACCGCCGAGGCGGTCAGCGCGCTGGGCGGCGGCACCGCCCGCGTCTTCAACACCAGCCCCTACGGCCGCGCAGAGGTCGTCCGGGACGCCGCGGGCACCCCCGTCTACGTCGAGGTCCCCGCGAGCGGCAGCGCGCCCCTGACGGCCGCCGCCGAGGCCCCGCAGCCGGTGACGGTCGAGGGCCGGGTCATCGACAACGGCCTCGTCCGGGTGGAGATCGCCGCGGACGGCACCCTGTCGTCCGTGTACGACCACCGGGCGCACCGTGAGGTCCTGGCCGGCCAGGGCAACCTGCTCCGCCTGCACACCGACCTCCCCAACTACTGGGACGCCTGGGACGTCGACAAGCACTACAAGAACCGCTACACCGACCTGCTCGACCCCTCGGAGATCACGGTCGCCGACACGGACCCGCTGCTCGGCTCGGTCCGGATCACGCGCCCGTTCGGCAACGGCTCGACGATCACCCAGACGGTCACCGTCCGGGCCGGCAGCCCCCGGATCGACTTCGAGACGGACATCGACTGGCACGAGGCCGAGAAGTTCCTCAAGGCCGGCTTCCCGGTGGACATCCGCGCCGCGCACTCCTCCGCCGAGATCCAGTTCGGCCACGTCCAGCGGCCCACGCACACCAACACCACCTGGGAGGCGGCCCGCTTCGAGGTCTCCGGCCACCGCTGGGTGCACCTCGCCGAACCCGGCTACGGCGTCGCCGTCGTCAACGACTCGACGTACGGCCACGACGTCTCCCGCACGGTCCGCGAGGACGGCGGTACGACCACCACGGTCCGCCTCTCCCTGGTCCGCGCCCCGCGCGTCCCGGACCCGGGCGCCGACCAGGGCCGCCACCGCATCACCTACTCCCTGCTCCCCGGCGCGAGCATCGAGGACGCGGTCGCGGCGGGCTACGCCCTCAACCTCCCGCTCCGGGTGGCCGACGCGGCCGGCGAGCCGCAGCCGGTCGTCTCCGTGGACGGCGCGGGCGTGACCGTCGAGGCGGTCAAGCTCGCCGACGACGCCTCCGGCGATGTCGTGGTCCGCCTCTACGAGTCCCGGGGCGGCCGCGCCGAGGGCGTCCTGCGCACCGGCTTCCCGCTGGCCGGCGCCCAGGTGACCGACCTCCTGGAGCGCCCCCTGGAGGACGCCGCCACCGACGGCGACAGTGTCCCCGTCACGCTGCGCCCCTTCCAGATCCTCACCCTCCGCCTGCGCAGGAGCTGACCGGATGGCCATGCAACCCTGGTTCACCGACGCCAAGCTGGGGATCTTCGTGCACTGGGGCATCTACGCCGTGGACGGGGTCCAGGAGTCCTGGTCCTTCTACGACGACATCGTTCCGCACGAGCAGTACATGTCCCAGCTGGACCGCTTCACCGGCGCCCACTACGACCCGAAGGCGTGGGCGGACCTGTTCGCCCGCGCCGGCGCGAAGTACGCCGTGCTGACGAGCCGTCACCACGACGGTGTGGCCCTGTGGGACACGGCGTACGGAGACCTCAACCTCGGCCGGGACTACCTCGGCCCCTACGCCGAGGCCCTGCGTGAGAACGGCCTCAAGGTCGGCCTCTACTACTCGCACTCCGACTGGAACCACCCCGACTACGCCTCCACGCGCAAGCCGGGCCGCCCGCCGGAGCTGGAGGACAACCGCTACTCGGAGGTCGCGGCCGAGCACGAGGACCTGGCCGCCTGGGAACGCTTCCTCACCTACCGGGACGGCCAGATACGGGAGTTGGCCTCCCGCTTCCGGCCGGACCTGATGTGGTTCGACGGGGAGTGGGACCGCAGCGAGGAGCAGTGGCGGATCCCCGAACTCGCCTCGCTGATCCGGTCGTACGTCCCGCACGTCGTCTTCAACGCGCGCATGCTCAGCGAGGGCGACTACGCGACGCCCGAGCAGGGCGCCCCCATCGTGCCGCCGGACGGCCCCTGGGAGCTGTGCCTGACGATCAACGACTCGTGGGGCTACCAGCACCACGACCACAACCACAAGTCCCTCGCCCAGCTGATCCGCTACTTCACCGAGACCATCGGCGGCGGCGGCAACCTGCTGCTCGACGTCGGTCCCATGGAGGACGGCACCGTCCCGCAGCCGCAGGTCGAGCGCCTCGAAGGGCTGGGGGAGTGGATCCGCAGGCACGCGGAGGCGGTGTACGGGACCGGGCGCGGCCTGCCGGCCGGGCACCACTACGGCCCGAGCACCCTCTCCGCCGACCGGCGCACCCTCTACCTCACGCTGTTCGACGCCCCCCGCGCCGAGATCGGCGTCCGGGGACTGGCGACCGAGGTGAACCGGGTCACCGTCCTCGGCACCGGCACCGAACTCGGCCACCGGGTGATCGGCGGGCTGCACGACGCGGTCGGCGTGCTGTGGATCGACCCGCCGGCCGCGGCCGACCTCGACCCGTACGCCACCGTCCTCGCCGTCGAACTGGACGGCGAGCTGGAGCTGTACCGCGGATCCGGCCGGTTCTGACCAGATTCGAACCATAAGTCTGGATTTCTCATATGAAGAATTAAGAGAAGGGTAAGCGGGCAGGTCACGGCGGCTTTTCCGGTCGCCGTGACCCTGCTGGTTTCCCTCCCGGACACCTTGAGTTCGCCTGGCACGCCTGGGATGCGGGACGGCAGGGACGACAGAAAGGCATCACCGTGCGAGACCCGCGAATGTCTGCGATCGCCAAGGGGCTGAGGCGCCGCGGCCGCCTCATGGCGCAGGCGGTGAGCCCGCCCCGCAAGACCCTGGACGCCATCCCCACCCAGCGCCCGGCCGAGCGGCCGAAGCAGGCCCCCGTCGACTACACGGCCCCGCTCGCCCCGCGCCTGGTGGAGTCCCCGGCCTTCGTGCTCTCCTCGGTGCGCTCCGGCTCCACGCTGCTGCGGGTCCTGCTGAACAGCCACAGCCGCATCCGGGCCCCGCACGAGATGCATCTGCGCACGGTCCACGTCCGCATGTCCCGGGAGTTCACCGCGGACGCCATGAAGGAGCTCGCCCTCGACCGCGAGGAGCTGGAGCACGTGCTGTGGGACCGGGTGCTGCACCTGGAGCTCAGCCGCAGCGGCAAGGACGTCATCGTCGACAAGACCCCGCCGAACACGCTCATCTGGCCGCGGCTGCACCGATGTTGGCCCGAGGCCCGGTTCGTCCTGCTGCTGCGCCACCCCGGCGCCGTCATCCAGTCCCTGACCAGCCGCCGCGCCGAACCCAACCACGAGGCGATCCGCGCCGAGGTCCTGAACTACGCGGAGAAGCTCGAAGAGGCCCGCCAGAGCCTTACCGGCGCCCACGTCATCACCTACGAGGACCTCACCGCCGACCCGGAGCGCGTCACCCGCGGCCTGTGCGCGTACCTCGGCGTCCCGTGGGAGAGCGGCATGCTCGACTACGGCAAGCAGGACCACGGCACGTTCAGGCCGAAGCTCGGCGACTGGAGCAAGGAGATCAGGTCCGGGAAGATCCAGGCCGCCCGCCAGGCCGACCCGACCGCCGAACTCCCGCCCCGGCTGGCCGAGATAGCGAAGGCGTGGGGGTACCCGGTCTAGGCACCCCCACGCCGACGGTCTCCGTCCGCTCAGCGCTCGCTCAGCCGGTGAAGCCGGCCGTGATCGAGGTGAACTGCCAGTCGCTCTGGCTGATCCCGGAGCAGTTGCTCACCACTCCGCCGCCCGCGCAGCCGCGGTCCCGGTTCGCCGCCCAGAACGCGAGCCGGGCGATGTGGTGCGAGTTCCCCCAGTCGCGGATCTGCGTCCAGATCGCCGGAGTGGTGTTCTCCTGCTGGTCGGACAGGCCGTTCATACCGGAGATCCCGATGTGCGCGTAGGCCGTCGCGTCGTCCCAGCCGAACGTGGACTTCAGCTTGGTCTTCAGCCCCTCGGCCGCGGCGACGGTGTTGCCGTACATGTCGGAGCCGCCGCCGAAGTCGAACGGCATGATCGTGAAGACGTCGATGTCCGCGCCGATCGACTGAGCCTGTTCGATCAGCCGGTTGCCGTAGTACGTCGGACCGGTGGTGGACGTCCCGAAGGTGACGATCGTCTTCAGGCCGGAGTTGTTGGCCTTGACCGTCTTGAGGGCGGTCAGGATCTTCGCCTGCACGGCCTCGTTCTCGAACTCGTCCGTGTTCTCGATGTCCATGTCGACGGACTTGAGGCCGTAGGCGTCGATCACCTTCTGGATCGCCGCGGCCAGCGCGCTCGCCGAGGAGCAGTTGGCGCCGAGCTTGCTGCCCTGCCAGCCGCCGAACGACGGGGTGACGTCACCGCCGGCCGCCCGGATCTGGTTGATCGCGGTCTGGTCGGCGCCACCGGTCAGCGCCCGGCTGCCGTCCCAGGCCGGTGTGCAGCCGCCCGAGTCCAGCACGAAGGCCATGGTGAAGTTCTTGATGCCGGTCGCGTTCATCACCGTGGTCGGGTTCGGCGGATCACCCCAGCCCTCGTAGAGGTAGGGCGCGGCCTGCTTGAAGCCGGTCCCGCCGCCGCTGCCCGCGCTCGTCGTCACCGACACGGAGTTGGAGGCGGCCGACACGTTCCCGGCCGCGTCCCGCGCCTTCACCGTGAACGAGTACGCCGTACTGGCCGAAAGGCCGCTCACCGTGGCGGAGGTCCCGGAGACGCTCGTCGCCAGGGTCGACCCGCGGTAGACGTCGTACGCCGCCACCCCGACGTTGTCCGTCGAGGCCGACCACGACAGCGACACGCTCGACGAGGTCTTCCCGGTGGAGGTGAGGTTCGTCGGCGCGGTGGGCGCCTGGGTGTCGGAGCTGCCGCCGGGCCCGTCGAGGCTGATGTCGTCGGCGTAGTACGTCCCCTGGGCGTACCACCCGTGGACGTAGATCTGGGCGCTGGTCTGCGAGGCCCCGGTGGTGAAGGAGACGGTCAGCTGGCTGTACGCGGACGCCGACGTCGTCCAGGTGGAGGCGCCGCCGGTCACCCCGAGATAGACGTACGAGCCGCGGACCCAGCCGCTGAGCGAGTACGTCGTGTTGGGCTGCACGGCGACGGTCTGCGTGCACTGGGCGGTGTCACTGGAACTCACGGCACCCGCGAGTGCCTTGGAGCCGCCGTGCACGGGGGAGGACACGACCGAGCCGAGGTTCCCGGAGCAGGACCACGGCGAGAGACTCCCCGACTCGAAGCCGGGGTTGGACAGGATGTTGGCCGCCTGCGCGGTACCGGGCAGCGCGATGGCCCCGGCGAGCGCGAGAGCGGCGGACCCGAGCAGAGCGAATATCCGACGTCTGGAACGTCTGAGCGAGTTGCGCACACGATCTCCCTGAAGGAATGGGGGCGTTCGGGAGTGCACGAAGGTGCAAGGAGGTGCGCAACCAAGTTGGTATGGACCAATCCACCTGTCAAGAAGACGAACGTGAATTGGTCCATACCGGTGAGTCAAGGCGCCCCGACAGGGGCGCGGGGCTGTGTTCGATTTGCGGCTCCGCCGCGTGGGCGCGACCAGCCACAACGGACCCGCAGTCGGCGTCGTACCTAGAGCGGCAACACCGCAGCCGCAGCGTCGACAGACTCCACTTCCATGGGCAACGCCGGCGCAAACACCGTGTCGGCCTCTTCCCGCTGCACGGGAACCGACGGGAGGACAGGCTTCGGCCCCGACACCACCGCATAGTCCTGCCCCAGGAACGGCGGCTCGATCACCCCGGGGTCCTCGCCCAGCGCCAGCTGCACGGCCGCCCACGGCGCGTTGACCCCGCAGAGCGACAGCTGGTGCAATCCCCCAGCTGGACGCGTGTTGACGTCGAGCAGCACGGGCTGGTCGCCGTACATGCGGAACTGGATGTTGGACAGGTAGTGCAGCCCGAAGCCCTCGGCGATCATCCGCGCGGGCTTCAGCCACTGCTCGTCGAGGGTGAACCCGCGCCGGCGCCCCTTCTTGGTGCGGCCCACGGCCATCCGGATCCGGTTGTCGGGCCCCGTGAGGCAGTCGACGGACACCTCCGGCTCCTCAAGGCGCGGCATCACCAGCCAGTCCACCGGCTGGTCGGCGCGGCGCAGCGCGTCCACGACCAGGTCGAGCTGGACGTACGGCCCCGGGAACCCGTTGAGGTGAAAGAGCGAGAAGGGGGCGCGCGTGATCACCCGGAAACCCACACCGCCCGCACCGGCGGCCGGCTTGAAGCAGGCCTTGTGACCGCCGGCCTCCAACTCCTCGACCGCGGCGATGAGTTCGTCCGCCGTGCGGACCCGCGACCAGGGCGGCACCGGGACGCCCACCGAGCTCACCGCCTCGTAGGCGGTCGCCTTGTCCTCGAAGACGGCGGTCGCCTCCGGCGTCGGCGCCAGCAGGGCCGTGCCGACCGCCTCGAAGTCGGCCCGGTGGGCCACGATCGTCGACTGGTGCAGCCGGGGCACGAAGACGTCGATGCCGCGGCGCTGGCACTGGTCGAGGGCGTACTCGACATAGCCGGCCGGGGACAGGCCCTCCGGCTCCAGGTCGGCGGTGTCGGCGGCGGCCAGCACGGGGGAGTCGGCGTCACCGTGCGTCGCATGGATGTCGACCGCCCGGTCGCTGGGATTTCTCCGCAGCTGATCCATGAAGAACACGTTCTCCGCGTACGTGCGGTTGAGCCAGACGCGTACGCGAGAGCGCATTAAAGCCGCCTTTCGGGGTTTTCGGGCAGGGGTCAGCGGGCCCGTGCCCGGGCAGGGTGGTTGGAGGGTCACCAAACCGCCCTGGACGAAGGGAAGTTCGTGGCGGTGGTGTTAGGGGGGATCATACGGCTTTCAAGGGGCCCCGCGTGCAACGCCAGTGTTACGGATTTCCCCGTACTGTCCACGCGCGTTTTCCTGCACCGTCCGCGCCGGTTTCCTTGACGGCCCGGAACCGGCCGGGTGACGGCTGACGGGCCGTCGGCCGGGTGGTCTTGTTCCCGGCCCCCGAAGTGTGTTGTGGTGGGGACCGACGACATGATCGGAAGGGGTACGGGGTGGAGTCCACGGCCGGTGCCGGGCAGCTGCTGGCCATCAGCGACCTGCACATCTCGTACCCCGAGAACCGCGAACTCGTCGAGAAGATGCGTCCGGAAACGGACGGGGACTGGCTGATCGTCGCCGGGGACGTCGCGGAGACCGTCGCCGACATCCGCTGGACGCTGGAGACCCTTGCCGGCCGCTTCTCCAAGGTCCTGTGGGCGCCCGGCAACCACGACCTGTGGACCCATCCCAAGGACCCGGTCACACTCCGCGGAGTCGCCCGCTACGAGCATCTCGTCGGCCTCTGCCGGGAACTGGGCGTGGTCACCCCCGAGGACCCGTACCCGCTCTGGGAGGGCCCGGGCGGCCCCGTCGTCGTGGCCCCGCTGTTCCTGCTGTACGACTACTCCTTCCTGCCGGCCGGCTGCGCCACCAAGGCGGAGGGCCTCGCCTACGCGCACGGCACCGGCATCGTCTGCAACGACGAGTACCTGCTGCACCCCGACCCCTACCCGACCCGCGAGGACTGGTGCCAAGCCCGGGTCGAGGCCACCGAACGCCGGCTCGCCGAACTGCCCGAGGACCTGCCGACCGTGCTGGCCGGGCACTATCCGCTGGACCGGCACCCCACCGACGTGCTCTGGTACCCGGAGTTCGCCATGTGGTGCGGCACCACCCGCACCGCCGACTGGCACCGCCGGTTCCGCGTCGCGACCATGGTCTACGGCCATCTGCACATCCCCCGGACCACCTGGCACGACGGGGTCCGCTTCGAAGAGGTCTCCGTGGGATACCCCCGCGAGTGGCGCAAGCGGTCCGGGGAACCGGGCCGGCTGCGCCGCATTCTGCCGATGGAGGTCGGAACCGGTGATCGAGGAGCTGCTCCCGGACTCGGTGGTGGCCGTGGAGATGCTCGGTGACGAGGCGATCCGCGAGGCCCCGCTCTACCCCGAGGAGGCGGCGCTGGTCGCCCGGGCCGTGCCCAAGCGCCGCCGTGAGTTCGCCGCCGTGCGCGCCTGCGCCCGCAGCGCCATGGAGAAGCTCGGGGTCCCGCCGCAGCCCGTCGTGAGCGGCGAGCGCGGCGCCCCGCGCTGGCCGGACGGGCTGGCCGGCAGCATGACCCACTGCGACGGCTACTGCGCCGCCGCCCTGGTCCGCGCCACCGACCTGGCCTCCCTCGGCATCGACGCCGAACCGCACGCCGCGCTCCCCGAGGGCGTCGCCGAGACCGTGCTGCTGCCCGCCGAGCGGCAGCGGCTCGCCCGGCTCGCGGCCGAGTGGCCCGGCGTACACTGGGACCGGCTGCTGTTCAGCGCCAAGGAATCCGTCTACAAGGCGTGGTTCCCCCTCACCGGGAAGTGGCTGGACTTCATGGAGGCCGACATCGAGCTCGTCCCGGAGCCCGGTGAGCGGCCGCACGGCATCCTGCGCGCCCGCCTCCTCGTCCCCGGACCGGAGGTCGGCGGGCGGCGGCTGCAGCTCTTCGAGGGCCGCTGGAGCGTGGGGCACGGCATACTGACCTCGTCCGTGGTCGTGCCGCACCCCTGACGCACCGCGCCGGCTCAGGTGGGTGGACACCAGTCGTGCAGCAGCCGGAAGAACGCCTTCTCGTTGCCGGCCAGTCCGGCCCCGGCCAGCGCCTCCTCGGCCTCGGCGAGCACGGCCGGCGGCACCATGAAGGGGCGAGGCGCGTCGGGCGGCCCGTCGAAGGCCGCACGCACGGTGTGCAGCAGCCTCAGATAGGCCTGGACGGCGGCGCGCTCACGGTCGGTCAGTACGGCGGTGTGCATCGGTCGGCTCTCCCCGTCGGTCGTCGAGGTCACGCGCCCGGACGGCGCGGGCACACCGCGTGTGCGGTGCGCACCCCCCAGCTTGCCGGTCGCCACTGACAACGCCCCCGCGCCAGGCCTCGGTTCGCTCGCTTAGCGGAGGCGAAACCTCACCGAAACGCCCTGGGGAAAAGGCTTCCTACCCTGGAAGGAGAGGAATCCGGCCGGGCCGCAGCGAGCCCGGGACAGCGGGGGAGGCCGAGCCGTGGCAGAAGCGGTGCCCAGCCGTCCGCAGCGCTCCGCGCACCTGCGCCCGGTGGGCGACGGGGAACTGGTGGCGCGCCACCGGGTCGTGCACGGCTACCGGCGTGCCTACCGCATCGCCGGGGACGGGCCCGCCCTGGTCCTCATCCACGGCATCGGGGACTCCTCGGCGACCTGGGCCCGGCTCATCCCCGACCTCGCCCGCACCCACACCGTGATCGCCCCCGACCTGCTCGGCCACGGCGAGTCGGACAAACCGCGGGCCGACTACTCGGTCGCCGCCTACGCCAACGGGGTGCGGGATCTGCTGACCACCCTGGGCATCGAGTCCGCGACCCTCGTCGGGCACTCGCTCGGCGGGGGAGTCGCGATGCAGTTCGCCTACCAGTTCCCCGAGCGCACCGAACGGCTCATCCTGGTCAGCGCGGGCGGGGTGGGCCGCGAGGTCAACCCGGTGCTCCGGCTCGTCTCGCTCCCCGGCGCCCACCTGATGCTGTCCGCGCTGCGGCTGCCCGGCATGCGCCTCCAAGTGGGTCTGGCCGTACACCTGCTGAAACTCCTGGACACCGGCCTCGGCCAGGACGCCCCGGAACTGCTCACCCTGGTCGACGCGCTCCCCGACGAGACCTCCCGCAACGCCTTCGTCCGCACCCTGCGCGCGGTCGTCGACTGGCGCGGCCAGGTCGTCACCATGCTGGACCGCTGCTATCTCACCGAGGGGATGCCGACCATGCTCCTGTGGGGCGACCGCGACAGCGTGGTCCCGGTGCGGCACGCCCACCGCGCCCGCGAGGCGATGCCCGGCGCCCGGCTGGAGATCTTCGAGGGCGCCGGGCACTTCCCGTTCCACGCCGACCCGGCCCGGTTCGTCGCCCTGGTCCAGGAGTTCACCGCCACCACCGCCCCGGCGGACTGGAGCCGTGAGCACTGGCGCACCCTGCTCCGCGACGGCCGCCCCGGCACCGGCCACGGGCCGGCCGCGCAACAGGACCTGCGCGAGGCGAGCGAGCGCAGCGCCACCTGAGCCCGTGCCGCGCCGACGGCGGCCCCCCAGGCCCTGCCGCCTACTTCCCCAGGTACCCGAGCGACACCTCGATGCGGCCCGCCACGTCGTGCCGGCGCACCGGCCCGCGCAGGGCCGAACCGGCGAGCCAGGTCCGGCACTTGGTGGCCAGCAGCAGCCCGAAGGTCTCCGCGTCCCGTTCCTCGGCCCGGTCGAAGCGGGTACGGGCGGCCACCCGCTGGACGGCGGCCTGAAGCGCGGCCTGGTCGGCCTCGGTGCCCGCACCGCCGCCGACCGCAGTGCCGAGGAGCCGTGCGGCCACCCCGACCCCCTCCACGTCATGGCCGCAGTGCTCGGCGTGCATGTGCCACAGTTCGTGGCCGAGGATCACCAACTGGTGGTCGGGCACGGTGCGTTCCTCGACGACGACCAGGTCGCGGTCGGCCAGGTCGAGCCAGAGCCCGCTGGCCGTGCCGGGCGGGAAGACCGCCGTACGGAACTGGACGCGGCGGCCGCGGCGACGGCCCATCGCGTCGCACAGCGCCCGGTACAGCTCCTGCGGCGGGGCGGGCGCGGGCAGGGTCAGCTCCCCGACCAGCTCACCGCTCAGCCGGCGCATGTCCTTGCCGATGCCCACTCTTCTCCCTCGGCTCACGACTCTCGGCTCACGACTCGGGTCGCTTGACGCTCTCCAGGAGCATGTCCAGCCATTCCGCGACCTTGTCCCGGTGCTGGTCGGTGGGCAGCTGGGCGGCCCGCCAGGCGATCCCGCGCACCCCGTGGTCCTGCAGCAGCCGCTCCAGCGGGTCCTCGGCCGCCTCCGCCGCGGCCCGCTCCCGGTCGGCCAGCTTCTGCAGCAGCTCCTGTTCGACGCGCTGCAGGGCACCGGCGAGCGCCTCGGGGTCCTCGGCGGTGAGGAAGCCCGCGTGCACGCGGAAGAAGCGCTGGAGGGCGTCGCAGTGCTCCATGGTCGGCCGCCGGTCACCGTTGATCAGGGCGCCGGCCTGCTGCCGGGACATGCCCGCGCCGTCGGCGATCTCCTGCTGGGTGTGCTTGCGGCCGTTCGCCTTGAGCCGGGTGCGGCGCAGCAGGTCGAGGCGTTGCAGGAAGCGGGCCTGGACATCGGGCTCGCCCGCCGGGCGGCCGGTCAGCAGGGCCCGGACCACGGGTTCGGGGACACCGCTTGCGAAGGAGAGCCGTCCGACGTGGAAGACCTCGGCGTGCGGCACGCCCAGCCGGTCGGCGAGCGCGGTGACGCGGGCGACGGCGGCCGGCAGCTGGGCGGTCGCCGTGGCGCCCGGATCCTGGTAGCCATCCGTCACCGACAGAACTCCTACGTCTCTCAGGGAAATCAGAAAAATCAGGGGAATCAGGGACTTCTCACAGGCGCTGCCGTGAACTTCCCCGCATGAACCCCCCGGAGATTAGCGGGTGGTTCGAACTCACATCCAGGTCTCGCCACAACTGTGGCCAATTTCGGACGTCAACAGGCATGAAATGCCACGATAGTTGACATGACTCAGGGTGGAGCAGCAGGATCACATCGCCGCGAGAAGGCCGCATAGGCAAGAGGGGTGACCTCCCGATGGCATATCAGGCAGGTGGGCGGCGGCCGGCGCCGCGGCCCGTCCCCGAGGGCCTGGAGGCCCAGGCGTATCTCCAGGACTACGCGTTACTGCTGGACGCCGTCCCCTTTCCCTCGTTGGTGGTGGACCACCGCTGGGACGTGGTGCTCGCCAACGGCGCGTTCGAGACACTTTTCCGGGAGGTCGCCCCGCATCCGACCGCGATGCCCGGGGACAACTTCCTGCGCTTCGTCCTGTTCCACCCGGACGCCGGAGCGGTCCTCGGTGCCCACGAGGCGGGCTGGTGCCTGCCGATGCTGGCGCAGTTCAAGACCACCCTGGAGCGGTACGGCCACGACCACGAACTCCAGACGATCCGCCGGGAGATCGCCCAGGACCCCATCATGGAGGCCGCCTTCCGGCAGGGCCTGCCGCACTGGCTGCGCGTGGTCGGAGAGGACGGCGCACAGCTCGACGGAGCCGTCCGGCCGCTGCTGCACCCGGACCCGCTGCTGGGCGCAGTCGAGTGCCGGGTCGTAGGCGAAACGCCCAAGACCCTTCAGGACATGGGCTACGCGCGTTACACCCTGGTGCTGCGCGCCGTACCCCGCCCCGCTGCCGCCCCACGCCGCTCCCGGCGGCCCGGCGGCCTGGGCGCCCACCTGACCGTCGTCCCGGCCCCCGAAGGCTGACCCGGCACCGTCGGCGTTCAGGTCGCCGACGGCGCCGGGCCGGACGCCGGTGACGTCCGGCCCCGTCTCGACGGCTGCCGCTGCCTCAGCCCCGCCTCAGCCGCCCGCCACGACCAGGACCAGCGGCACGCCCAGGCACGGCACCAGCCGCAGCCCGCCGAACGTGCCCGGCCGCCCGCTCTCCAGCACCGCCGCGAAGTCCGGCCCCTTGGTCAGTGATCCGGCCAGCTGCGCCGGGTCCGACGACGCCGCCACCCGGCCGCGGGCGTTGACCAGCCGCGCGGGTCCCGGCAGCCGGCGCAGCAGCGGCAGCGCGGCCGCCTCGAAGTGCCGCAGATACACGTCGGCGGCGGCCACGCCCAGGAACCGGCCGCCCACCTCCACCGGCGCCGACAGCGTGAGGCTGTACTCGTCCGAGCAGAGGTAGTCGACGTACGGCCCGGCCACCGCCCGCCGCCCGGAGTCCCGGGGCAGCGCGAACCAGTCCCAGTGCGTGTAGTCCGAGTAGGCCGAGGTGCGCGGGTCGAGGTCGAGGAGAAGCGGCCGTACGTCCCCGCAGGCGTCGCTCTGCCACCACTCCAGCCAGGCCGGGACGTCGGCCAGCATCCCGGGCGCGGCCACGAACCCGACACCGGACACCAGTTCCTGCCGGGCCAGCCGCAGATGGAGCCCGGGCCGGAGCGCGGCCAGGTCCGCGGTCACCGGCCGGCGGCCCTCGGCGGCCACCCGGGCCAGCAGCCCGGCCGTGTCCGCGCGGGTCGCCGCCACGGCGTCGAACACCGCCTCCAGGGCGTCGCCGACCCGCGCGGCGACGTACTCCTCGGCGGCGTCGAGCGTGGCCGTGGACGGGCCGGAGGGGACGGTGCTGCGGCTCATGGTGCCCTCCAGCGGACGGGGGAGCGGGCGCGGTGCGGCTACAAGGCCAGCCGCAGGGCGATGAGCCGCGCCGTCGAGTCCCGTACGCACCGCTCGGCCAGCTCCCTGGCCGGTGCGTGCGCCCCATCCTGCACGGCCGAGATTACGGACCGGTGACGGTCCGCCACCTCTTCACGATATTCGTCGTCACCGAGCACAAGGCAGAGCAGCGCCCCGATCTCCGTCTGGAGCGCGACCTGTTCCCGGGTGAGCCGGGCCGACTGCGCGGCGGCGGCCAGCTCCACGTGGAAGCGGCCGTACACGCGGCTGCGCGCCGCCGCGTCCGGTGCCCCGCGCAACTCCTCGGTGGTGCGCCGGAGCTGGTCGAGGTCGTGGTCCTCGGTGCGCTGCGCGGCGAGGTGGGCGGCGGTGCCGGACAGGGCCGCCCAGTGGTCGCCGAGGTCGCGCAGCTCCTCGGGGCTCCAGCCGCGCAGCCGTTCCGTGAGCCGCTCCAGGTCGGGCACCTCGGGGGAGGACACGAAGCTGCCGCCGCCCCGGCCCCGGCGGGTGACCACCAGACCCTGCTGGCGCAGCGCCATCAGCGCCTCCCGCAGGGTCACCGTGGACACCCCGAGCTGTCCGGCCAGCTCGGTCTCGCCGGGCAGCTGCTCCCCGTCGGCGAGCAGGCCGAGGTCGATGGCGTCACCGATCCGGCGGACCACGGCGTCCACCCGCGCGCCGGTGTCCACCGGGGCGAAGACGGCCTTTCGGGCGCCGCCGTCCGTCTGCTGCTGTCTCACGGCCCACCACCCTATGCGTTGACCCAAGCTTTACCTCAGAAGGGTCTTGAGCTTTGAACTATGACTTCATATCTTTCCGGTCACCAGGTGCAACGCAGGAGAACGGCAGAAAGGTTCCCGCCCATGGAGGCCAGCGCGATCCGGTTGCGGGATCTGCGGAAGTCGTTCGGCGACACCACCGCCGTGGCCGGGGTCGACCTGGAGATCCGGGACGGCGAGTTCTTCTCCATGCTCGGCCCCTCCGGCTCCGGCAAGACCACCGTCCTGCGCATGGTCGCCGGCTTCGAGAGCCCCACCTCGGGCACGATCGAACTCGCCGGGCAGGACGTCACCCGCCGCGCCCCCTTCGAACGCGACGTGCACACCGTCTTCCAGGACTACGCCCTGTTCCCGCACATGACCGTCGAGCAGAACGTCGCCTACTCCCTCAAGGTCCGCCGGGTCCCCAAGGCCGAACGCCTGGTCCGGGCCCGCAAGGCCCTCGCCGAGGTCCGCCTCGAAGGCTACGGCGGCCGCCGCCCCTCCCAGCTCTCCGGCGGCCAGCGCCAGCGCGTCGCCCTCGCCCGCGCCCTCGTCGGCCGCCCCCGCGTCCTGCTCCTCGACGAGCCCCTCGGCGCCCTCGACCTCAAGCTGCGCGAGCAGATGCAGATCGAACTCAAGGCCCTGCAGCGCGAGGTCGGCATCACCTTCGTCTTCGTCACCCACGACCAGGAGGAGGCCCTGACGATGAGCGACCGCGTCGCCGTCTTCCACCAGGGCCGCATCGAACAGGTCGGCACCCCCGCCGAGATCTACGAACGCCCCGCCACCGCGTTCGTCGCCTCCTTCGTCGGCACCTCCAACCTGCTCACCGGCGAGGCCGCCCTGCGCGTGCTCGGCGAGAGCGGCACCCACAGCATCCGGCCCGAGAAGATCCGCGTCCTCGACGAGACCACCACCCCGGACGAGGAAGGGCACGCCACCGCCGTGGGCACCGTCGCCGAGGTGGTCTACCTCGGCGATGCCACCCGTTTCCTGGTCGACCTGGACGGCGGCGGTCGGCTCACCGCGCTCCAGCAGAACCTCGACACCTCCGCCAAGGACGTCGCCGCCTACCGCGGCACCCGCGTCCGGCTGCGCTGGCAACGCCGGCACACCGTCCACGTTCCCGACTGAACCGCCGTCCCTCACGCCATGGAGTACGTCGTGCGCCTCAACCGTCTTCGCACCGCGGCCGCCGTCGCCGCCCTGCTGCTGGCCGCCACCGCCTGCGGCTCCTCCGGCTCCGGCTCCTCGACCGGACTCAACCCGCCCGACCTCAAGCCCCTGGCCAAGCTCGGCAAGTCCGAGGGCGAGGTCAACCTGATCGCCTGGGCCGGCTACGTCGAGGACGGCTCCGACGACCCCAAGGTGGACTGGGTCACCGACTTCGAGAAGCAGACCGGCTGCCAGGTCAACTCCAAGGTCGCCGCCAGCTCCGACGAGATGGTCAAGCTGATGAAGACCGGCCAGTACGACGCCGTCTCCGCCTCCGGCGACGCCTCCCTGCGCCTGATCGCCTCCGGCGACGCCGCCCCGGTCAACACCAAGCTCGTACCGAACTACAAGGACATCTACAGCGGCCTGAAGAACGGCGCCTGGAACTCGGTCAAGGGTCAGATGTACGGCATCCCGCACGGCCGCGGCGCCAACCTGCTGATGTACAACACCGAGAAGGTCAGCCCCGCGCCCACCTCCTGGTCCGCCGTCTTCGACGACGCGGCGACGTACAAGGGCCATGTCACCGCCTACGACTCACCGATCTACATCGCCGACGCGGCCCTCTACCTCAAGGCCACCAAGCCCGAGCTGAAGATCAAGGACCCCTACGCACTCGACCAGAAGCAGTTCGACGCGGCCGTCGCCCTGCTGAAGCAGCAGAACGCGGACATCGGCGAGTACTGGAGCGACTACCTCAAGGAGATCTCCGCCTTCAAGAGCGGCGACTCCGTCATCGGCACCACCTGGCAGGTCATCGCCAACCTCGCCGCCGACGAGGGCGCCAAGGTCAAGGCCTTCGTACCCAAGGAGGGTTCGACGGGCTGGTCCGACACCTGGATGGTCTCCGCCAAGGCCAAACACCCCAACTGTGCCTACCAGTGGCTGAACTGGATCGTCTCCCCGAAGGTCAACGCCGAGGTCGCCGAGTACTTCGGCGAGGCCCCGGCCAACGCCAAGGCCTGCGACCTGACCAGCGACAAGAACTTCTGCACCACCTACCACGCGGCCGACGAGACCTACTGGAAGAACATCGCCTTCTGGAACACGCCCATCGAGCAGTGCCTGGACGGCCGCACCGACGTCAAGTGCGTGCCGTACGCGAAGTGGGTGCAGGCCTGGACCGAGATCAAGGGCTGACCCATGGCCCTGCTCACCCGGACCGCGGGGGCGCTGCACCGGCGCCCCCGGCTCCGCCTCGCCCTGCTGCTGACCGCCCCGCTGCTCTGGCTGGCCGTGCTCTACCTCGGCTCGCTGGCCGTGCTGTTCGTGTCCGCGTTCTGGACCACGGACTCCTTCACCTCCGAGGTGGTGAAGGTGTGGTCGACGGACAACTTCCACGAGCTGTTCACCACGCCGGTGTACCGGCAGGTGATCCTGCGCAGCGTCGGCGTCGCCCTCGCGGTGACCGCCCTCTGCGCGGTGATCGCCTTCCCGGTCGCCTTCTACACCGCCCGCATCGCCAGGCCGAGCCGGCGCCCGCTGCTCGTGGTCGCCATCCTCACGCCGCTGTGGGCGAGTTACCTGGTCAAGGTCTACGCCTGGCGGCTGATCCTGTCCGAGGGCGGGCTCGCCGACTGGCTGCTCAAGCCCTTCGGCCTGAGCGGCCCGGGCTTCGGACTGCCGGCCACCGTGCTGACGCTGACGTACCTGTGGCTGCCGTACATGATCCTGCCGATCCACACCGCCCTGGAGCAGCTGCCCGACAACCTCCTCGACGCGTCGGCGGACCTGGGCGCCCGGGCCGGGCGGACCTTCCGGTCCGTCGTCCTGCCGATGGTGCTGCCGTCGGTAGCCGCCGGGTCGGTGTTCACCTTCTCGCTCAGCCTCGGCGACTACATCACCGTGCAGATCGTCGGCGGCAAGACCCAGCTCATCGGCAACCTCGTCTACGCCAACATCGAACTCAACCTGCCCATGGCCGCCGCGCTCGCCACCGTACCCGTCGTCGTCATCGTGCTGTATCTGCTGGCGATGCGGCGGACGGGGGCGTTGAGCAGCCTCTGACAATCAGGGTGCTATGTCACATGTCACACATGACACTCTCCCGGTCCGCGCGCATCGCCCTCCGCATCGCCGCCGCCCTCGGCTTCGCCCTCATCTACGTCCCCCTCCTCCTCGTCCTCGTCAACTCCCTCAACCCCGACCGCAGCGCGAGCTGGCCCCCGCCCGGTCTGACCACCCGCTGGTGGTCGGCCGCCTGGCACAGCTCCGGTGCCCGCGAGGCGCTGTGGACCTCGGTCAAGGCGGGACTGGGCGCCACCGCGATCGCCCTGGTGCTCGGCACCCTGGTCGCGTTCGCGGTCGCCCGGTACCGCTTCTTCGGCCGCGACGCGCTCTCCTTCGTGGTCGTCCTGCCGATCGCGCTGCCCGGCATCGTCACCGGCATCGCCCTCAACTCGGCGTTCAGCACGGTCCTGGAGCCGCTCGGCGTCGGGCTAGGGCTGTTCACCGTGGTCGTCGGGCACGCCACCTTCTGTGTCGTGATCGTCTTCAACAACGTCGTCGCCCGGCTGCGCCGCACCTCGGGCAGCTACGAGGAGGCGGCGGCCGACCTGGGCGCCGACACCTTCCGCGCGTTCGTCGACGTCACCTTCCCGCTGGTGCGCTCGGCACTGCTCGCGGGCGGGCTGCTCGCCTTCGCCCTCTCCTTCGACGAGATCGTCGTCACCACCTTCACCGCCGGTCCGGGCGTCCAGACCCTGCCCCTGTGGATCTTCGACAACATGACCCGCCCGCAGCAGGCGCCGGTGGTGAACGTGGTGGCGGCCGTGCTTGTGCTCCTGTCCGTCGTCCCGATCTACCTCGCGCAACGACTTTCGGCGGACACGGCGACCGCCAGCCGGGTGTGATCCAGACCTTGTGACGTTACGCAAAAGGCTTGCGTATCTTGCGCTAGTCTTGCGGGCATGACACGACGACTTGCGGAAGTGGCCAAAAAGGTCGGGGTCAGCGAAGCCACGGTCAGCCGGGTGCTCAACGGCAAACCGGGCGTCTCCGAGGCGACCCGGCAGGCGGTGCTCTCGGCCCTCGACGTGCTGGGCTACGAGCGCCCCACCCAGCTGCGCGGTGAACGCGCCCGGCTCGTCGGTCTGGTCCTGCCCGAGCTGCAGAACCCCATCTTCCCGGCGTTCGCCGAGGTCATCGGCGGCGCCCTGGCCCAGCTCGGCCTCACGCCGGTGCTGTGCACGCAGACCAAGGGCGGGGTCTCCGAGGCGGACTACGTGGAGTTGCTGCTGCAACAGCAGGTCTCCGGCGTGGTGTTCGCCGGCGGTCTCTACGCCCAGGCCGAGGCGCCGCACGACCACTACCGGCTGCTCGCCGACCGCAACATCCCGGTGGTGCTGGTCAACGCGGCCATCGAGCACCTCGGCTTCCCGGGCGTGTCCTGCGACGACGCGGTGGCGGTGGAGCAGGCCTGGCGGCACCTCGCCTCCCTGGGACACGAGCGCATCGGCCTGGTCCTCGGCCCCGGCGACCACGTCCCCTCGGCCCGGAAACTGGCGGCCGCGCGGGCCATCGGCGATGTGCCCGACGAGTTCGTGGCCCGCGCGATCTTCTCCATCGAGGGCGGTCACGCGGCCGCGTCCCGGCTCATCGACCGGGGCGTCACCGGCATCATCTGCGCCAGCGACCCCCTTGCTCTGGGCGCCGTCCGCGCGGCCCGCCGCAAGGGGTTCGAGGTCCCCGCCCGTGTCTCGGTCGTCGGGTACGACGACTCGGCGTTCATGAACTGCACCGAACCCCCGCTCACCACCGTCCGCCAGCCGATCGAGGCCATGGGCCGGGCCGCCGTCGAGCTGCTGAACGCACAGATCGGCGGCGCGGTCGTGCCGGCGGAGGAGCTGCTGTTCGAGCCGGAGCTGGTTGTCAGGGGGTCGACCGCGCAAG
Organism: Streptomyces sp. NPDC047061; assembly: GCF_040643955.1. NCBI lineage: Bacteria > Bacillati > Actinomycetota > Actinomycetes > Kitasatosporales > Streptomycetaceae > Streptomyces > Streptomyces sp. NPDC047061. Next base: position 15,569 of record NZ_JBEYVI010000063.1, on the reverse strand, counting down.
CGCCGAAAGCCTGAGGCGCTTCAGATCCAATCCTCTGTCGAATAATTACAGATTCTACGTGACATCTTGCGCGGCGGTGCTGCCGGTGCTTGAGTGTGCGGCGCCCACCGGTCCCGGTGCGGCGCCCAACTGCTCCTGTTCTGGGGGGTCACCGATGTCCAGCACCGGGTTCCGCCGTGCTCTCGTCGCGTTCGGCGTCTGTTCCTCGCTCGCGCTCTCCGCCACGGCCTGCGGGTCGGGCGACGACGACGCGGGCAGCGGCAAGACGCGCATCACCGTCAACTGCGAGCCGCCGAAGAGCGCCAAGGTCGACCGGTCGTTCTTCGACCAGGACATCGCCGCCTTCGAGAAGAAGAACCCGGACATCGACGTCGTCGCGCACGACGCGTTCCCCTGCCAGGACCCGAAGACCTTCGACGCCAAGCTGGCCGGCGGCCAGATGGAGGACGTGTTCTACACGTACTTCACCGACGCCAAGCACGTCGTGGACATCAACCAGGCGGCCGACCTCACGCCCTACCTCAAGGAACTCAAGAGCTACGACACCATCCAGAAGCAGCTGCGGGACATCTACACCGTCGACGGCAAGGTCTACGGCATCCCGCGCACCGGCTACTCGATGGGCCTGATCTACAACCGCAAGCTCTTCCAGCAGGCCGGCCTCGACCCCGACCAGCCGCCGACGACCTGGGACGAGGTCCGCGCGGACGCCAAGAAGATCGCCGCGCTCGGCAACGGGACCGTCGGGTACGCCGACTACAGCGCGCAGAACCAGGGCGGCTGGCACTTCACGGCGGAGATGTACTCGCAGGGCGGTGACGTGGTGTCGGCCGACGGCAAGTCGGCGACCGTCGACACCCCCCAGGGCCACGCGGTCCTGCAGAACCTGCACGACATGCGATGGACCGACAACTCGATGGGCAGCAAGCAGCTCCTCATCATCAACGACGTGCAGCAGATGATGGGTTCGGGCAAACTCGGCATGTACCTCTCGGCGCCGGACAACATCCCGATCCTGGTCAAGGAGAAGGGCGGCAACTACAACGACCTGGCCCTCGGCCCGATGCCCGGCGGCCAGGGCACCCTCATCGGCGGCGACGGCTACATGTTCAACAAGAAGGACACCCCCGCCCAGATCCGCGCCGGCCTCAAGTGGCTCGACTCCATGTTCCTCACCCCCGGTGACGGCTTCCTCGGCGACTACGCCCGCGCCAAGAAGAACAACGCGCCCGTCGGCCTGCCCGAGCCGCGCCTGTTCACCGGCGCCGCCGACGCCAAGGACCAGGCGGTCAAGAAGGCCAACGCCAACGTGCCGGTGGAGAACTACCAGGCGTTCCTGGACGGCAACCAGTCCCTGCAGATGAAGATCGAGCCGCCGGACGCCCAGCAGATCTACTCCGTCCTCGACGGCACCGTCTCCGCCGTCCTCACCAAGAAGGACGCCGACATCGACCAGCTCCTCAAGGACGCCAACGACAAGATCGACGGCATCCTGGCCCGGGGCTGACCACGATGACCAAGACGGCCGAGCGCCGACCCGCCCGCGCGGCGGTCGGCGCCCGACAGGCCCCGGCGCCGCCCCCGGCAGGGGACCGGAGGCGGCGCCGGATCACCGACCAGGTCCGCGCCTACGGCTTCCTGCTCGGTGGACTGATCTGCTTCGCCCTGTTCTCCTGGTACCCGGCGATCCGCGCGGTCGTCATCTCCTTCCAGAAGTACACGCCGGGCTCCTCCGCCGAGTGGGTCGGCACCGCCAACTTCACCCGGGTCCTGCACGACCCGGAGTTCTCGGCGGCCTGGCGCAACACCCTCACCTTCACGCTGCTGGCCCTGCTGATCGGCTTCGCGATCCCCTTCGTCCTCGCCCTGGTCCTCAACGAACTGCGGCACGCGAAGGCGTTCTTCCGGGTCGTGGTCTACCTGCCGGTGATGATCCCGCCGGTGGTCAGCGCCCTGCTGTGGAAGTGGTTCTACGACCCGGGAGCCGGCCTCGCCAACGAGACCCTGCGCTTCCTGCACCTGCCCACCTCGAACTGGACCAACGGCACCGGCACCGCGCTCATCTCCCTGGTGATCGTGGCGACATGGGCCAACATGGGCGGCACGGTCCTGATCTACCTGGCCGCCCTCCAGTCCATCCCCGGCGAGCTCTACGAGGCCGCCGAACTGGACGGAGCGAACCTCCTCCAGCGCATCCGGCACGTGACGATCCCGCAGACCCGGTTCGTCATCCTCATGCTGATGCTCCTTCAGATCATCGCCACCATGCAGGTGTTCACCGAACCGTTCGTCATCACGGGCGGCGGCCCGGAGAACGCCACGGTCACCGTGCTCTACCTGATCTACAAGTACGCGTTCCTCTACAACGACTTCGGCGGCGCCTGCGCGCTCAGCGTGATGCTCCTGGTGCTGCTCGGCATCTTCTCGGCCGGGTACCTGCGGCTGACCCGCTCCGGGGAGGACGGATGAGCAGCGCCACCCGCACCCTGATCTCGCCGGCGACGCTGGCCCGTCCGCGCGGGCGGGCGGTCTACTGGACCGTCTTCGCCGGTGTCGTCCTGCTCTTCGCGCTCGCCTTCCTCTTCCCCGTGTACTGGATGGTGACCGGGGCGATGAAGTCACCGGACGAGGTCGCCCAGACCCCGCCCAGCATCGTCCCCAAGCACTGGCACCTGTCCGGCTACACCGATGCCTGGGACCTGATGCAGCTCCCGGAGCACCTGTGGAACACGGTGGTGCAGGCGGCCGGAGCCTGGGCCTTCCAGCTGGTGTTCTGCACGGCCGCCGCCTACGCCCTGTCGAAGCTGAAGCCGGCCTTCGGCAACGTGATCCTCGGCGGCATCCTGGCCACCCTGATGGTCCCGGCCCAGGCCCTGGTCGTACCCAAGTACCTGACCGCCGCCGACCTGCCGTTCATCCACACCAGCCTGCTCAACGACCCGCTCGGCATCTGGCTGCCGGCCGTCGCCAACGCCTTCAACCTGTATCTGCTGAAGCGGTTCTTCGACCAGCTGCCCCGCGACGTGCTGGAGGCCGCCGAGATCGACGGCGCCGGAAAGCTGCGCATCCTGTGGTCCGTGGTGCTGCCCATGTCCCGCCCGGTGCTCGGGGTGGTGTCGATCTTCGCCCTGGTGGCGGTCTGGCAGGACTTCCTGTGGCCGCTGATGGTCTTCTCCGACACCGACAAGCAGCCCATCAGCGTGGCCCTGGTCCAGCTGTCGCAGAACATCCAGCTCACCGTGCTCATCGCCGCGATGGTGATCGCCAGCATCCCGATGGTCGCGCTGTTCCTCGTCTTCCAGCGGCACATCATCGCCGGGATCAGCGCGGGCAGCACCAAGGGCTGACGGCCCTTCCTCCGACAGAAAGGTTCGCACCGTGGGACAGCCCAGCCATGCCCCGAAGGACCACGAGGACCACGAGGACCACGAGGACCACGACTGGTGGCGTTCGGCCGTCATCTACCAGGTGTACGTCCGCAGCTTCGCCGACAACGACGGCGACGGCACCGGCGACCTCGCGGGCGTCCGCGCCAGACTGCCGTACCTCGCCGAACTCGGCGTGGACGCGCTGTGGTTCAGCCCCTGGTACCCGTCGCCGATGAAGGACGGCGGGTACGACGTCGCCGACTACCGGGCGATCGACCCGGCCTTCGGCACCCTCGCCGAGGCCGAAAAACTCATCTCGGAGGCCCGCGAGCTGGGCATCCGGACGATCGTCGACATCGTCCCCAACCATGTCTCCGACCAACACCCCTGGTTCCAGGCCGCGTTGGCCGCCGGACCGGGCAGCCCGGAGCGCGGGCTGTTCCACTTCCGGCCCGGCCGCGGCCCGAACGGCGACCTCCCGCCCAACGACTGGCCGTCGCAGTTCGTCGGCTCCACCGAACCGGTGTGGACCCGGCTGCCCGACGGCGAGTGGTACCTGCACCTCTTCACCCCCGAACAGCCCGACCTCAACTGGGCCCACCCGGCCGTCCACCAGGAGCACGAGGACATCCTGCGCTTCTGGTTCGAGCGGGGCGTCGCAGGCGTCCGCATCGACTCGGCCGCCCTGCTCGCCAAGGACCCGGACCTGCCCGACCTGGCCTCGCACCCGCACCCCCACCCCTTCGTCGACCGCGACGAGCTCCACGACATCTACCGCTCCTGGCGCGCGGTCGCCGACCACTACGACGGCGTCTTCGTCGGCGAGGTCTGGCTGCCCGACGCCGAACGCTTCGCCCGCTACCTGCGCCCCGACGAGCTCCACACCGCCTTCAACTTCTCCTTCCTGTCCTGCCCCTGGGACGCGGACCGGCTGCGGAACTCGATCGACACCACCCTCGCCGAGCACGCCCCGGTCGGCGCCCCCGCCACCTGGGTGCTGTGCAACCACGACGTGACCCGCACGGCCACCCGGTACGGCCGCGAGGACACCGGCTTCGACTTCGCGGCCAAGGCCTTCGGCGTCCCGACGGACCTGGAGCTGGGGACCCGCAGGGCCCGCGCGGCCGCCCTGCTGTCCCTGGCCCTGCCCGGCGCCGTGTACATCTACCAGGGCGAGGAGCTGGGGCTGCCCGAGGCCGAGATCCCCGTCGACCGCATCCAGGACCCGATGTACTTCCGGTCCGGCGGCACCGACCCCGGCCGGGACGGCTGCCGGGTGCCGCTGCCCTGGGCGGCCGGGGCGCCGTACGCGGGCTTCGGCTCGCGCGAGGAGCCGTGGCTGCCGCAGCCGGCCGGCTGGGAGGCGTACGCCGTCGACCGCCAACAGGGTGACGCCGACTCCATGCTGGCCCTCTACCGGCGCGCCGTCGCCCTGCGCCCGCACTTCGGCGACGGCCCGCTGACCTGGCTCTCCGCCCCCGAGGGCGTCCTCGCCTTCACCCGGGCCGAGGGCGTGACCTGCGTGGTCAACCTCGCCGCCACCCCCGCCGAACTCCCCGCCCACTCCCGACTCCTGCTCAGCAGCGGCCCGCTGGACGACGAAGGCAGGCTGCCGCAGGACACGGCGGCCTGGCTGACCGACTGAGCCGCCGGTACCGCTCGCGCTCTGAGGTGGACGCGTATCTCAACTCGCGCTCTTCCCCGGGGGACCGGCAACGGTCCCCCCGCGCTTCGCCGCCTGGATCTGCTCGTAGACGTGGGTCCGCAGTTCGGCGAAGCGCGGGGCGACCCGCGTGTGCAACTGGTCCCGCTCGTCCGGCAGATCGACCTTCAGCTGCTCCTGGACGACCGTGGGGGAGGCGGACAGGACGATCACCCGCTGGCCCAGGTAGACCGCCTCGTCGATGTCGTGGGTGACGAACAGGATCGTGATGCCGCGCTCCCGCCACAACCCCCGGACCAGGTCCTCCAGATCGGCCCGGGTCTGGGCGTCGACGGCGGCGAACGGCTCGTCCATCAGCAGCACCTGGGGCTCGTAGGCGAGGGCGCGGGCGATCGCCACCCGCTGCTGCATACCGCCGGAGAGCTGCCACGGGTAGGCGCCGGCGGCGTCCGCGAGACCGACCGAGTCGAGCGCGTCGGCGACCAGCTCCTTGCGCCGTCCGCGCGGCAAACGCTTCTGCTTCAGCGGGAGTTCCACGTTCTCGGCGACCCGCATCCAGGGGAACAGGCTGCGGCCGTACTCCTGGAAGACGAACGCCATCCCGGGCGGCGGCCCGGTCACCTTCCGGCCCTCCAGGAGGACTTCACCGCCCGTCGGGGTGAGCAGGCCGCCCATGCACTTCAGGAGGGTGGTCTTGCCGCAGCCCGACGGGCCGACCAGACAGACGAGTTCGCCCGCCTCCACGGTGAACGTGAGGTCCCGCACCGCCTCGATGCGGCGGCCGGATCCGTCGTAGACCTTCTGCAGGCCGCGTACGTCGAGCATGGACCGCCCCTTCACGAGCTTCATTCAGGACCGCCGGGTTGACGCGCGCAGCCCGTGGTACCAGCCGAGCACCCGGCGCTCGACCACCTGGAAGACCACCGACAGCGCGAAGCCGAGCAGGCCCAGCAGCAGGATCCCGGTCCACATGTCGGGGATCGCGAAGCTGCGCTGGAACTGCACGATGGTGAAGCCGAGCCCGTTGCTGGCAGCGGACATCTCGCTGATGACCATCAGGATGATCCCGATCGACAGCGCCTGCCGCAGGCCCGCGAAGATCTGCGGACTCGCCGAACGCAGTACCAGCGTACGCAGCCGGGCCGCGCCCGTGATGCCGTAGGAGCGGGCCGTCTCCGCCATCACCGGGTCGACCGCCCGTACCCCCTCGACCGTGTTGAGCAGGATCGGCCAGACACAGCCGCTGACGATCACCAGGATCTTCATGCCGTCGCCGATGCCCGCGAACAGCATGATGACCGGGACGAGCACCGGCGGCGGCACCGCCCGCAGGAACTCCAGGACCGGTTCGCACACCGCCCGCACCCGCCGGTACGAGCCGATGACCGTGCCCAGGGCCACGCCCAGGACGGCCGCCGACGCGTATCCGGCGAGCAGTCGCAGCACACTGCGCAGCAGGTCGTCGTGGAGCCGCTGACCGGTCCAGACGTCCGGGAAGGTCTTCAGGATCGTGCGCAGCGGCGGCCAGTAGACGTTCGTGCTGCCGTCGGAGGCCAGCCACCACAGCGCGACCAGGACGGCGGGCAGGGCGAGGACGTACCCCGCCCTCAGCAGTACGGCTCTCACACCGCCACCTCCCCGCGCACCGACTGGTGCCAGGCCAGCGCCCGCCGCTCCACCGACCGGGCGCCCACGTTGATGACCAGCCCCAGCAGCCCGGTCACCACGATCAGGGCGTACATGTCCGGGACCGCCTGCGAGGCCTGGGCGACCGCGATCTGCTGCCCCAAACCCGGTGCGCCGATGACCAGTTCGGCGGTGATGGTGAGGATCAGCGCGACCGCGGCGGCCAGCCGGACGCCGGTCATCACGTACGGCAGCGCGGTCGGCCACAGCACGTGGCGGACCCGGGCCCAGGTGCCGAGACCGTACGACCGTGCCGTCTCCTCGGCGACCGGGTCGACGTCCTGGACGCCGTACATCACCTGGATCAGCACCTGCCAGAAGGAGGCGTAGACGACGAGCAGGAGGACCGAGCGGAGTTCGGTGCCGTAGAGGAGGATCGCGAGCGGGATCAGGGCGACCGAGGGGATCGGGCGGAGGAACTCGATCGTGGAGGCGGTGGCCTCGCGCAGGTGCGGGACGACCGAGAGGGCGACGCCGGCCACGATCCCGGCGCCGACCGCGACGGCCAGGCCCACCGCCCAGCCGGTCAGGGTGTCGCCGAGCGCCGACCAGAAGGCCCTGTCGGCGAGTTCGGTGCCGAGGGCGCGGGCGATCCTGCTGGTCGGCGGGAAGTAGTCCGCCTTGACCAGGCCGAGCCGCGGCACCGCCTCGCCGAGGGCGAGGAAGGCCGCGAGCCCGGCCGTGCCCAGCACGGTGTTCAGTCCCTTCACGGCAGCAGCTTGTCCAGGTCGGGGGCCGTCTTGAAGAGGCCGTCCTGCTCGCTGAGCTTCTCCAGCGTCTCGATCGAGGAACGGTTCGCCTCGGCGGGCCACTTGGGCAGGGTCACCTTGGCCAGGACGTCCGCCGGGGTCTTGGTGTAGGTGGTGACGATCTGCCGGACCTCGTCCGGGTGCGCGTCCGCGTAGGACAGCGACTCGGCCACGGCCGCCTGGAACTTCGTCACGACGCCGGGGTTCTTCTGCGCGTACGACGTCGAGGTGAAGTACATGGCGACGGTCAGGTTCGCCGCCACGTCGACGAGCGGCGAGGCGATCTCGGTAGCGCCCTGGAGCTTCATGGTCGCAAGGGCCGGTTCGACCGCCATCGCGGCGTCGATCTGGCCCTTGTCGAGGGCGGCCGGCATCTGGTCGAAGGCGAGCTCGACGAAGTGCACCTTGTCCGGGTCCCCGCCCGCCTTGCGCACGGACTCGCGTACGGCGGTCTCGTTGATGTTCTTCAGCGTGTTGACGGCGACCTTCTTGCCCTCCAGCTGCTTCGGCGACGTGATGCTGCTGCCCTTCTTCACGACGAGCCCGCCGAAGTCCTTGCCCGCCACGCCGGTGGAGGCCACGCCGTTGGCGATCGCCTGCACCGGCACGCCGCTGGACTGCGCGATCATCAGTGAGGTCATGTTGCTGAAGCCGAACTGGAACTGACCGCTCGTCACACCGGGCACGATGGCCGCGCCGCCCTGGGCGAGTGTCATCGACAGTTTCAGGCCGCGCTTGCTGAAGAAGCCCTCCTTCTGGCCGAGGTAGAGGGGGGCCACGTCGACGATGGGGATGATCCCCACCTTGACGGTGGTGGTGCCGCCCGACGAGGTCGAGGTGGACGACGCGCTCCCGGAGGAGCCGCAGGCCGCCGTGGCGAGCAGGAAGGTACCGGTCGCGAGACCGGCAAGCAGACGACGCATGGCTCCTCCTGTGCAGACAACGGTGTTCCGACAGGCTGTGCGCTGTGCGCACACTGGTGCTCGATTGGTGCTCAGCGGGAAGGTAGAACCGGCCGTGCAACCCGGTCAATGGGTTTAGCTGACAAAATTGTTGACAGTTATCGAAACGCGCTCTCACCGTGTTCTCCGTGTCGGACCATGAGGCTGGCCGGGAGGCGACGATGTCGAGGGATGTGCCGAGGGATGCCCGCGCACCGCATTTCGTCAGGTCCTTCGAGCGTGGCCTGGCCGTCATCCGGGCCTTCGACGCCGAACATCCGGCGCGCACGCTCAGCGAGGTGGCCCGCGCCTGCGACCTGACCCGGGCCGCCGCCCGCCGCCTGCTGCTCACCCTCGCCGACCTGGGCTACGTCCACTCGGACGGCCGCCGCTTCCGGCTCACCCCGCGCGTCCTGGAACTCGGCTACGCCTACCTCTCGGGCCTGGACCTGCCGCACCTCGCGCAGCCGCATCTGGCACAACTCGCCGAGCTGGCCGGGGAGTCGGCGGCGCTGTACCTGCTGGACGGCGACGCCGTCGTACCGGTCGCCGCCGCCCGGCCCCGGCGGGTGATGGCGGCGACGATCGCGGTGGGAGCGCGCCTGCCTGCGTGCGGGACGGCGGCGGGGAGGCTGTTGCTGGCCGGGGAGCCTCCATCCGACTGCGTCCTGCTGGACGGCGATCCCGAGGCCGGGGTCAGCACGATGGCCGCTCCGGTACGGGACCGGAGCGGCCGGGTGGTGGCCGGGGCGGTGCTCGCGATGCACTCCGGCCGGACGTCCGCCGGGGCGGCCCGCCGCGATCTGCTGCCGCACCTGCTGGCGGCGGTGGCGCGGATCGAGGCGGACCTGCGGATCACAGATCCAGCACCAGACGCGCCCCTCGGCACCGTGACACGCAGATGAGCATGGTCTCCCCGGCCGCCCGCTCCTCCTCGGTGAGCACCGAGTCCCGGTGGTCCGGGTCGCCGTCGAGGACGTCTGTCTCGCACGTCCCGCAGGTGCCCTCGGTGCAGGAGTAGAGCACCTCGACCCCGGCGGCCCGGACGGTGTCGAGCACGGAGACGCCGGGTGCGACCGTGAGGGTACGACCGCTCTGCGCGAGGACGACCTCGAACTCCCGCTCCTCGCCCGCCTGTTGCTCCTTGGGCCGGAACCGCTCGACCCGCAGCAGGCCGGCCGGGCAGCGCTCCTCCACCGCGTCCAGCAACGGCCCGGGACCGCAGCAGTACACGAGGGTGCCGTCCGGGACGTCGTCGAGTACGGCGGCCAGGTCCAGCAGTCCGCTCTCGTCCTGCGGGGCGACGGTGACCCGCCCGTCCCCGTACCGCGCCAACTCGCCGGTGAACGCCATGGACCGGCGGGTCCGTCCGCCGTACAGCAGCGTCCAGTCGGCGCCCGCGGCCTCGGCGGCGGCGAGCATCGGCAGGATCGGGGTGATGCCGATACCGCCCGCGACGAACCGGTAGCGGGGTGCGGACTCGAGCCGGAAGTGGTTGCGCGGCCCGCGCACCCGCACCTTGTCCCCGACGCCCAACTGCTCGTGGACGTAGGCGGATCCGCCGCGCCCGTCAGGCTCCCTGAGCACCGCGACCCGCCAGCCGGAGCGGTCCCCGGGATCCCCGCAGAGCGAGAACTGCCGCTCCAGCTCCGGCCCGAGCACGACATCGACATGCGCTCCGGGTTCCCAGCCCGGCAGTTCCTCGCCCAGCGGATGCCGCAAGGTCAGGGCGACCACTTCCTCGGCCGCCGACACGCGTTCCGTCACGACGAGTTCGGCTTCGTACAGGCTCATGGGGTGCGCTCCGGGGACTGTTCCTGAACCTGGGACCGCGGCCGGTGGCCTTCGGGGTGGCCGAGCATCCACTCCCACATCTCGACCGGGTCCTGGGCGGTGTGCTCGGCGCCGCAGTGACAGGTGCCGTGCAGGACGTCGGTGCCCGGCAGCCAGTCGATACGGTAGATCTCACCGGTCGCGCCGGTCGGTGCGCTCACAGGACCTTCTCCACGGGCTTGTCGCCCTCCTCGACCAGCCGGGCGAGGATACGGCGGGCGGCGAGACCGCCGGTGTCGATGTTGATGCTCAGCTCCTGGTAGCCGGCCCGCTCCGAACCCAGCGTCCGCTGCAGGAGGTTGAGGGCGTCCACGTCCTGCATGACCACCGTGTGGTTGTTGCTCCGCAGGAACTCGGTGACCTCGGCGTCGTCGGTCGCCCAGTCCCGGGAGACCATCCAGAAGTCGTACACCCTGCCGTCCGCGGACGGGGTGATCGCGTAGGTGATCTCGGTGTGGAAGCCGTTCGGATCACTGCCGTCGGCCTCCGGCACCACACCCACCGGGGCGATCCGGCTGTGCAGCAGGTACAGGCACGGTGCGTGGTACTCGATGTCCTGCCAACGCGTGATGCGCCCCGCGATCCCGGTCGAACGGGCGTAGAACGGCGGGCACTCGGCGTCGTCCATGTGCCGGCTGACCCGCACGATCCCGGCGCCCTCGTCGACCTCGGTGGTGATGGGGGTCTCGGCGACCTCGGGGGTGCCGATGTAGCCGCCGTGCAGATAGGTCTCGTGGGAGAGGTCGAGGAGGTTGTCGACGAGGAGGCCGTAGTCGGCGTCGATCGGCTCCATGCCGCGGACGGTCGTCCAGCCGGGGGAGTCGAGGTGGCGCGCCCGAGGTATGGCCTGCGGGTCGGCGAGCGCCGGGTCGCCGACCCACACCCACACCAGCGAGTCCTGCTCGACCACGGGGTGGGAGGCGACCCGGGCGGTGCGCGGGATGCGTTTCTGCCCCGGCACGTACACGCACGCGCCGGTCCGGTCGTAGGTGAACCCGTGGTACCCGCACACGATCCGGTCGCCGTCGAGCCCGCTCTCCGACAGCGGGTAACGGCGGTGCACACAGCGGTCGCTGAGGGCGACGGGCGTACCGTCCTCCGCCGCCCGGTAGAACACGAGGGGCTCCCCGAGAATCGTCCGTCCGAGCAACTCCCGCCCGACCTCGTGACTGTAGGCGGCGACGTACCACTGGTTCCTGGCGAACGCGGTGATGTGCGGCATCGTTGCGGCTCCCGTCGTTGGGTGATGGCGACATCGTCCGGAAGGGCGTCACCGGGGCGCAATACCTCTTCCGCCTCACGGAAGGTGCTGGGAAAACTGCGTGCTCAGGCGGGTGCTCGTCTGTGGGAGCGAAGTCAGGACTGGGCTGGGCCGGCGAGTTCGCTGAGCGTTTCCTTCGGTGGGTTGCGTCAACCGTGGCGCTTCCGCTTCGCGTTATATGGCAGCTTTGGGAGTTTTCTAGCGACTGTTGTGCCATGAACTGGCGGTACACCGGCAGAAATTGTATCGCCGCAGATCGAACGTGATCATTTCTGTATTGAGAGGTAGTGGGGTCGAATCCGGGTCGAATGCGCCCTACTTCCGCCTCGCCGACGTGTAGGTCCAGGTCAGGAGTGGGTTGAGAGGGCGTGATGGCGGGCAGCGAGAGAGCGCTTGCTGAGCCTGTGGCCCTGAAGGATGTACGCGAGCAGATCCTTGGTCTCATGGTTGTACATGTGCGGTTCGTGCACTGACCTGTGGAAACGGGGCTGCTGCCGTCGGCGGAGGACGCATCGGCCCGGGAATGGCCCGGATCTTGGACTCGGGCGCGCGCCTGCCGGCGGCGGCTCCGGTTCGTTCGACGGGTCGACGCCGCGCGTCCGGGTCGGTCCGGACGCCCGACGACGCGCTGGCCAACCCTCAGGACCGCAATGCCTGGAATCAACGCGACGACGAACGCCGACGCCTGCGCGACGCGCAGAACAGGCGACGACACGACACAGCTCGCGCCACGGCACCAGCCCCGCGCCGACGATGCAGGTCGCGCACGAGTGTTGCGGCAATCAGGTTCGTCCGCGCGGGCGCGGCGTCAAGGCAGTGATCCCTGAGAAGAAGGCCTCCGGAAAGGTCTCTTCAGCACGGTGTTCTCCGCGTGCGACTCCGAGCGGGAACCGGTCGCGCACCGTCATGCACTCGAGTAGACGGCGAGCCATCCAGTTGCCCTGTAGTCGCCACGCCACGAGAACAAGGCCGCCCCGCCCGCCTGGCTCCCACCGCCTTGAGACTCGCCACTGTCCGGGTACGCATACGCATTCTCTCCGCGCTGCACAATCTGGGCTCGGTACTCGTCACCCACCCACGTCGTGAGGGTCCTCCGGAGCGGAGCCCGCACGACCACCTCGTTCCCCCGTACCGTCAACTCGTTTTCGCCGACCCGCTCGCGCAGCAGTGCCGCGTACGACGGCAGATCCAGTCGGTTCCCGCCCGGTGGCGTCCGGGTGTCCCAGTCGGGGGCCGCCAGGTTCCGGTCGCGGGCGGCCCTCCACAGCGCCGGGACCTGCGCCTCCGCATGCACCGGGGTAGCCATGTTCTCGCACATCCACAGCAGCCGTCCGCTGCCGCGTGAAGGCCCGCAGCGTCGCCAACGGACCCGTCGGCTCATGTCGGCCGCCACAATGGCCACCCAGGGATGAATGGTCCCCAGATATCCCTGAGAGCCCAACCAGTGCAGATAGCGAGGGGCGTCCTCGAACACCGGACGCAGTGTCGAGTGCGGAATACCGCATACGTCGGATCGGGGGTTGACGAACTCCTGCGGGGTGTTCGCCACCGTCAGCAACGCGGCAGACGCGAGATCCCCAGGAACGTAGGGCAGTTGGAAATCGTCGATCTCTCCGGCCGACGGAGTCGTCAGACCGGCCGGCTTCCCTCCGCTGTGCCGCAGCCGGGTCACCGCGGGCTTGAGATTCTCACCGAGCTGTGCCCTCGACAGCTTCGGAACGAGCTTCGACACCAGATCGATCAGAGTCTCCTCGGCGGTGTCCGCGTCATGTGGCACCGCAGTCCGAACAAGGGCGGACCGTATCTGGTATCCGATGTCGGTGGGCACCATCACGCGCGTGGTCAGCACTCCGAGTTCGGTGGGAACGACGCCGTCGTCGTCGGTATGACGGCAGTAGTCCGCCCCGGCCAGGAACCTGAGCGCCTGCTGAAGGGAATGGGTGCTCCGATTCCCCTGATGGTGGGCGAAGGTACCGGTCCACCACTCCCTGGCGTCCTCCACCGTACGGATACGCCCCTGCACCATCTCAGCCAGTACATGATCCGCGAGGCTCGAGTTGATCTGCGAATCTACGGTGTATCCGCCGGCCAGCTGTCCTTGCCAGTGGCGTCTCTCCGTCTCGTCGACGATCATGAATGCCCACCCCGCGTTCTCTCCCTCTCCGAGGCGGCCGGCTCTGCCGAACATTTGCTGGATCGTGGCGATATCGACGTCCCTGTGGCCGATTTTCGTGTCCCGCACGACCACGGCCCGCGCGGGAAGATTCACGCCGGCCGCTACCGTCGATGTGGCGACAAGGACGTCTGTGCGACGCTCCCGGAAGGACCGCTCTGCCTCCCTCTTGTGCTCCCAGTCCTTGTAGTGCAGACCTATTCGCGCCGCGTCGCAGACTCTGCGCACACCGTCCAGGTCGTCGGGACGGACTCCCGCCGTGGATACGCCCCTGCTCGCCGCGATCGCCAGTGCCGTGCTGCGCACGCTGTGCTTGCTGCCGCAGAACACCAGCACGCTCCCGCCGTCCAAGGTGACCATGTCCACGATGCTGTTGGTCATGCGTGTTCGCGCCGCCTGCGCGACATTCCAGTCCGATGACACCGGTACGGTCGGCAGTTGCCAGGTCAGACGACTCGGACGCCAAGTGATCCGGATCAGACGGGCGTTGAGCCAGTCGGCGACTTGCTCGGCGTTGGAAACCGTGGCGGACAGGCCGATCATGCGCATCCGTGAGTCCTCACCACGGACCCTGGCCAGTACGGCCTCCAGCACGGGGCCACGCTCCGGGTCTCCGAGCAGGTGCACCTCGTCCACGATCAGGCACCCCACCTCCGCCAACGCCTCGCGCAACGAGGATGTACGGCACAGGACTTCGAATTTCTCCGTCGTCGTGACCCACAGGTCCGCTCGGCGCACTCGCTCCACGTCGGTGCTGTACTCGCCCGAGAGGCGCTCGACCCGAAGCCCCTGCTGCCGCCAGACCGCGAGCTCTCGTTCCAACTCGTCCGTGAGCGATCTCTGCGGCACCAGCCAGACGGCCTTGCGCCCTTCGTCCACGATCGCGCGCAGCGCCCCGAGCATCCCGATGGTGGTCTTGCCCGCGCCGGTCGGCGCTACCACCAGGAGGTGTTCATTGCTCCCCAACACCGATGGTGCCGCCTGAGCCTGAGCCGGGTTGAGAGTGGGGTGCGGCAGAAAAGGGACCCAGGAGGCAGGCACCGCCTCCTGGATCCTCGTCACCGGTGTCTCTGCCTCGTCCTGCGGGGCGTGCGTCTGCCACATCGTGTCGAACGCGTCCCGAGCCACAACAGCTTGAGGCCCCTCGCTGTACGTCGGACGCGCGTTCCCCGAGTAGGCCACCCCGGTCCGCACGGCCAGCTCACCCGCGCCTGTGTCGGGCTCGCCGCTGGTGATCAACTCCTGTTCCACCCAGTACTTGACCGCCCGGACCTCGGCGCCCTGACTCGTCAGCCGTTCGCGCAGTGAGGCGAAGCGCTCGTCGTCCGGCAGCAGGACTCTTGCATCGGCGCCCTCGCCGAAGTCGGCCACGGATGTTCCCGGATCGCCGGTCTTCAGCCAATACAACGGAAGGCCTACGCGATCGGAGGAGTTCTCTGCGGCCTGGGAACCTGAAGCAGGAAGAACGGTGTCTGACATATCGTCGACCACAGTACTATCCCGTGCTGGTCGGCTTCCCGAGCTCCCTGCTACTGCCGGCGCCCGGGTTCGGGTCCTCCGGTGTGACGGCGTTCCGGTGGCTCGGGGAGGGGACATGGACTCGGGTCCGGTGCACCTGTTCCTGTCTGCACCGGCGGCCGCGAGGTTCCGGGCGACCTCGTACGCCACAATGGCGCCCAGACTGTGTCCGAAGATGGCGAACGGTCGGTCGGTCAAATCCCGGAGTGCCAGGGTGCTGAGGCGGGCGAGTTCGTGGACATTGTCCACACACGGCTCTCGATAGCGGTCCTGGCGGCCCGGCAGGGTCCCGGCAAAGTCGTTCTGTAGCCCTGTGACGTGGGATTTTGCGGGGTGGAAGAGGTGCGCGGGTGTGGTCCGGTCCGATTGGATGGAGG